>NZ_CP013232.1:1244384-1555480 GCF_001584145.1 Collimonas fungivorans
GGCAGCCAGATGAAATTCGAAATGCCGACGCAGAAGGTCACCACCAGTGCGTCGATGGTAGTCAGCTTGAGCACGCTTTTGCCGAAAGTCGGTGTGTAGACGGTGATCAGGTAAAACGAAACAGTCGTCATCGACACCAGCATCATGCCGGCCACCACCAGGCCCAGTTGTCTACCATGGAGCGAAGGATCTCGCGTATGGCGGGTTTGTGCTTGCGCGCCATGAACTCTTCGGTTTCCTGCAGCGAGCGGCGGATCACGAACAGCACCGGCACGATCATGCAGCCGACAAAGAACGGGATGCGCCAGCCCCAGTCGGCGATTTGCGCCGGCTGCAGCCACACTTGCAGGCCGAAGCCGAGGGCCGCGGCGACGATGATCGCCACCTGCTGGCTGGCGGACTGCCAGCTGACGTAAAAGCCCTTGTTGCCCGGGGTTGCCATTTCAGACAGGTAAACCGAGACGCCGCCCAGTTCGACCCCAGCCGAGAATCCTTGCAGCAGGCGGCCGGTCAGCACCAGCAGTGGCGCCGCATAACCGATGCTGGCGTAGCCAGGCACGAAGGCGATCAGCATGGTGCCGAGCGCCATCAGCGCCAGGGTGGTGATCAGGCCCTTGCGGCGGCCGACCCGGTCGACATAGGCGCCGAGGATGATGGCGCCCAGGGGACGCATCAGGAAGCCTGCGCCGAAAGTCATGAAGGTCAGCATCAGCGACGCAAATTCGTCGCCGGCCGGGAAAAAGGTCTTGGAGATGTAGGTCGCGTAGAAGCCGAACAGGAAGAAATCGAACATCTCCATGAAGTTACCGCTGGTAACCCGCAGGACTGTGCCGAATTTCGATTGGCTGGATTGAGTGGTCGCCATGATGTGCCGTTGCGAAAAAGGAGGTTCGCAAGCATAGCATTTAGCGTGTTGCGACGCTCTTCCTTGCAAGTAAATTATAGTTCTCTCTGTGCAACATTTTGCTGCCCCGGTTCACAGTTCAGCCGCTTCACATGGCAACGTAACCTTGTGGCTAGCCGTTCTGGGCCGCAGCATGGCAAACGATATGAGCGCCGCCAGCAGCGTCAGGCCGGCCAGGACAAACAGCGTGGCATGGAAAGCATCGGCATATATCGTTGTCAGCAATGCATGGTCGGCATGCGCGGCCAGCGTTGCTGCATGGCTGAAATTGCCGGCTGCCATGTCGTTGGCGATGGCGGTAATGGCTGTATCGGCTATTGTGCCTTGCCGCTGCAGGCCCGATTGCATCAAGGCTATCAGCATGGCGCCGACCGCCGCCAGCGCAATCGCTTCGCCTGCCAGGCGCATGGTGGAGAAAATCCCGGTGGCCATGCCGGCGCGTTCTTTCGGCACCACGCTGATCGAAAGATCGTCCATCAAGCCCCAGGGCAGGCCGGTGCCGATGCCTATCAGCAGCATCGGCCAGATCACCGCTATCGACTGCTGCCCGACCGGCATCGTCGCCAGCCATGACAGGCCCAGTGCCGCGATCACCAGGCCCAGCGCCGACAGCAGCCCGGACGAAACATGGCGCGCCAGCATGCCGGCGACGAACGGCACGATGGCCATCGGCGCCGATAGCGGGATCATCATCAAGCCGGCCTGGATTTCGCTGTAACCCTCGACGCCGATGAAGCCGATCGGCAGCACGATCAGCAGCACCACGAAGCAGACCGCGGTCGCCAGCGGCAGCAGCTGCACGCCGACGAAGCGCGGATACAGGAACAGCGACAGATCCAGCATCGGCCGCTCCTGGCGCAATTCGATCCAGACGAACGCCATCAGCAAGGCTGCGGCGCTCAGCAGCAGCGCCAGCACCGGTGCGCTGGACCAGCCCGATTGCGGCGCCAGCGTGATGCCGAAGATCAGCAAGGATAACGCTGCGGTAAAACTCAAGGTACCCCACCAGTCGATGCCGCGCGCATGCGGATCGCGCGTTTCATGCATGCGCGGCAAGCCGAACACCAGCACCAGCATGCCTATCAGCGTACCGGTAAAAAAGATGGCGCGCCAGCCCAGCGCTTCGATCAGGAAACCGGACCAGATCGGGCCGAACGCCAACCCGACGCCGAAGGTCGTGCCCAGCAGGCTGAACGCCCGGGTGCGTGCCGGTCCCTCGAACTCCTGCGCCAGCGAGGCAGCGCCGCCGGCCATGGCGAGCGCCGCGGCAACGCCTTGGGCGCCGCGCAGCAAGTCGAGCAGCAACAGGCTGGGAGCCAACGCCGTCACCAGCGACAGCAGCGTGAACCCGATCACGCCGGCGCGGAAAATCCGTTTGCGTCCCAGCTGGTCGGCCAGCGCGCCGGCCGCCATCACGCAGCTGCCGAACGCCAGCACAAAGGCGTTCACCACCCAGGCCAGCGCCACCGGACTGCCGTGCAGGTCGCGCGCAATGGCCGGCATGGCGACGGCCGGTCCGGTAAAACTGAGCGGCATCATCAAGCCGGCCAGGCACACCGCAGCCAGGATGATTGTCTTGTTCCTGGCATCGCCGCCGCGCTGCGTTTCGCTGGTGATCGCTGACATGGCGCGCTCCTTAGATGTTGTAGCCGCCGTCTATGGTGAGCGCGGCGCCGGTGATGAAGCGGCTTTCCGCGCTGGCCAGGTAAGCAACCAGGCCGCCTATGTCCTCACCGCTGCCGTAGTGGCCAAGCGCCATCAGCGCGCGCAAGGAGTCGGCGCGTTCGCTGTCGGCCGGATTCATGTCGGTGTCTATCGGCCCGGGCTGGACCAGGTTGGCGGTGATGCCGCGCGGGCCGAGATCGCGGGCGATGCCTTTGGTCAGGCCGATCAGTGCCGACTTGCTCATTGCGTACAGGGTGCTGCCGGCGGCCGGCACGCGATCCGCATTGCAGCTGCCGATGGTGATGATGCGGCCGCCGCTTTCCATGTGCGGCGCGGCGGCCTGGGCGCCGGCGAACACTGCGCGCACATTGACTGCGATGATGCGGTCGAATTCTTCCAGGGTGAACTGGTCCAGCGGCTTCCAGTAGCCGATGCCGGCATTGCTCACCAGGATGTCGATGCGGCCCAGTTCCTGCACCGTGCGCTGCACCGCTGCCACGGTGGCATGCGGATCGGCGCTGTCGGCGGCCAGCGCCAGGCTGCGCCTGCCGCCGGCGCGGATATCGTTCGCCACGGTATTCGCCTTGTCGGCCGAATTGACATAGGTGATTGCAACATCCGCCCCTTCTTGCGCCAGCCGTTTCGCTATCGCCGCGCCGATTCCACGGCTTGCGCCGGTGACCAAGGCCACTTTTCCAGTCAGTTTTGACATCGTGTTTCCTATTTAAGTAATGATCGTTATATAATCGTGACTGACGGCGCTTGCTGCTGTCAAGTTATTTTTTAACGATTATTACAAAATTGGATGGCATATGGCTGAACGAGGACGCCCGCGCAGCTTTGACCGCGAAACGGCGCTGCGGCAGGCGATGGAAATATTCTGGGAGCGCGGCTATGAGGGCGCATCGCTGGCCGACCTGATGGCGGCCATGAAGATCAACGCCCCCAGCTTGTATGCGGCGTTCGGCGGCAAGGAAGCGCTGTTTCGTGAAGCGGTGGACTACTACCGCAACACCGAGGGCAGCGCCACCGGCAAAGCCTTGCGCGCGGGCCTGACTGCGCGTGCAGCGATAGAGGGCATGCTGATGGCGGCGGCTATCGTGCTGGCCCTGCCGGGCAAACCGACAGGCTGCCTGGTAGTGCTGGGCGCCACCAACTGCACGCCGTCGAATCGTCCGGTGGATATGTTCCTGCACAATTTGAGAGTGGACTCGGCGCAGGATATCCGCAAGCGCCTGCTGCAGGGCGTGGCCGATGGCGAATTGCCAATCGAAACCGAGGTCGAGCAGATGGCGGCTTATTTCACTACCGTGCTGCATGGCATGTCGCTGCAAGCGCGCGACGGCGCCACACAAGAAGCGTTGCAGGGCGTGGTGCGCACGGCGATGCTGATCTGGCCGGCATCGGCCAGGCGGCAGGCCGCGGCATGACGGCGCTGCCTGCCAGTAAATGAAAAAAGCCTGGTCCATTTGCATGGACCAGGCTTTTACGATTGCCGGTTTTGATCAGCCGCCGCGGCGCATCATGTCGAAGAACTCGGCGTTGTTCTTGGTCGACTTCATCTTGTCGAGGATGAACTCCATCGCTTCGATTTCATCCATGCTGTACAGCAGCTTGCGCAGCACCCAGATCTTTTGCAGCTGGTCAGGCTTGATCAGCAATTCTTCGCGGCGGGTGCCGGACTTGTTCAGGTTGATCGAAGGGTACACGCGCTTCTCGGCGAGGCGGCGTTCCAGGTGGACTTCCATGTTGCCGGTACCCTTGAATTCTTCGTAGATCACGTCATCCATGCGGCTGCCGGTTTCGATCAGGGCAGTGGCGATGATGGTCAGCGAACCGCCTTCTTCGATGTTGCGGGCGGCGCCGAAGAAACGCTTAGGACGTTGCAGCGCGTTGGCGTCGACACCGCCGGTCAGCACCTTGCCGGAGGCAGGGATCACGGTATTGTAGGCGCGCGCCAGGCGGGTGATCGAGTCCAGCAGGATCACAACGTCCTTTTTCATTTCAACCAGGCGCTTGGCTTTTTCCAGCACCATTTCGGCGACTTGCACGTGGCGCGTGGCCGGTTCGTCGAAAGTGGAGGCAACCACTTCGCCGCGCACCGAGCGCTGCATTTCGGTCACTTCTTCCGGACGTTCGTCGATCAGCAGGACGATCATCACGGTGTCGGGATGGTTGGTGGTGATTGCATGCGCGATGTGTTGCAGCATGACCGATTTACCGGACTTCGGCGACGCTACCAGCAGGCCGCGCTGGCCCTTGCCGATAGGCGCGATCATGTCGATGATGCGGCCGGTGATGTTTTCTTCGCCGCGCATGTCGCGTTCCAGCGGCAGCGGCTTGTTCGGATGCAGCGGCGTCAGGTTTTCAAACAGGATGCGGTGCTTGGAGGCTTCCGGCGATTCGCCGTTGACCTTGTCGACCTTGACCAGGGCGAAATAGCGCTCGCCGTCTTTCGGCGTGCGCACTTCACCTTCGATCGAATCGCCGGTGTGCAGGTTGAAGCGGCGGATTTGCGAAGGCGAAATATAAATGTCGTCGGTGGACGCCATGTAGCTGGCGTCGGGCGAGCGCAGGAAGCCAAAGCCGTCAGGCAGGACTTCGAGGGCGCCGTCGCCGAAAATCTGTTCTCCTGATTTCGCGCGCTTTTTCAGGATCGCGAACATCAGTTCTTGTTTGCGCAAACGCGCTGCGTTATCGATGTCGAGGCCGATTGCCATTTCTAGCAGGGCGGAGACATGTAACGCCTTTAATTCAGATAAATGCATAGGTATGAGTGTCCCGGGATGGGAAATATTGGGTGGGGGAGGGAACTGCGTGGTGTAGTTAGTAAAACACAAGTGGCGGTGCGGGCGCACCGCCACGGTTCTTATTATATATTCGAATCAATGAAAGAGGTCAACTGGCCCTTGGCCAGCGCGCCGACTTTTTGTGCAGCAGCGGCACCGTTCTTGAACAGTATCAGGGTCGGGATGCCGCGGATGCCGAACTTGGCAGGCACTGCCTGGTTGGAATCGACGTCAAGCTTGACGATTTGCAGCTTGTCGCCGTAATCCTTGGCGACTTCTTCCAGGATCGGGGCGATCATCTTGCAAGGACCGCACCACTCAGCCCAGAAATCTACCAGGACCGGTTTGTCGGATTTGAGTACGTCTGCTTCAAAAGTTGCATCGGAAGTATGTTTAATATGTTCGCTCATGGTTTCCTCAGTGTGAGGGAAAAAGAATCAATGTGTGCCAAGACGACTTACCATTCCTGCTTGGTGGCTGCCATCGGCGTTCCCTATTCTATTGAATAAGTGGGGATGCCGTGCGCGAATTCAAGTTTTTGTGGGTGCGGTAAGAGGTATTGCGGCGGGATATTCACTAAATCATAACCGATTTTATGAAAAAGTGTGGCTTATGTAATTGGTTATGTAATTATTTGAGGCTGGTTTTCCCGGGGGCTCGCATAAAATGACAGTTAATTGTTGCAAAAATGCGAGAGTTGCAATGCAGCTGTTCCCGCGCTTTCAGTGAGCTACATGCCATCAAAATCCATTCAAATCGTGCCTTCTGCCAACTTCTGGCCGGATGCTGCACGTGCTTTGCTGGCAGCCTGCCGCCAGGCCAGCGGCGACCAGGGGCAGCGTGATTTCGCCCAATGGCGCGTGATGCTGCCCACTTTTGCCCATGCCCAGCCGCTGAAAGCGGCCTTGAGCGCGGAGCTGGGCGGGACTTTCGTGCCGCCGCAATTCTTCACCCTGTCCGGCTGGCTGGCGACCTTGCCGCCGCTGCCCAATGTGCTGCCCGCCAGCGAGCGGCTGATGCGCTTGTATGCCGAACTGCGCCAGCACGGCTGGCTGAAAAAATTATTTACGGCGCGCCGCAATACCGATCTGCTGCCGCTGGCGCAGACATTGTTAGCGTTATCAGACGAACTGACGCAAGCTTTGCTCCCTGCTTTGCACGCCGATGCGGCAAACGATCCGGAGCAGCGCTGGCAACATGCGCTGGAACAGCTGTCGCCGGATGCACGCAAGCTGCTGTCGGATGAAACGCAGCTGGTGTGGTCGATCTGGAAAAGCCAGCTGGACGCCGACGATGCGATCGCCACGCGTTTCACGCAAATGCTGCAGGTCGCGGAAAACGCCAGCCAGCCCATGGCCTGGATCAGTTCGGTAGCGCCGGAACCGCTGGAGCAGGCTTTTCTCGACGCCTACGCCAGGCGCCAGCAAGTGCTGACCATCACTCTCGACTGGCGCGCGCCAGCACTGCTGCCGACCTATACCCAGGCATGGCCGGAAATGGTTGAGACGGTGGCAGATGAAGAAAACGCCGTGGAAGCGATCGGCAGTCAAGCATTGCCGGCCGAGTTGGCGTTGTGCGCAGCGCGCAGTGTCGAAGACGAAGCGGTGCAAGGCGCACAAATGGTGATCGACTGGCTGCAGCAGGGCAAGGCCAGCCTGGCAATCGTGGCGCAGGATCGTGTCGTGGCGCGCCGCATCCGTGCGTTGCTGGAACGGGCGCAGATCCATGTGGCCGACGAAACCGGCTGGAAGTTGTCCACTACGCGCGCCGCATCCGCGATTTCAGCCTGGTTCGATGTTGTCACGGCACGCGGTGAAACCACTGCCTTGCTGGATTTTCTGAAATCGCCGTTTGTCCTGAATGAAGCGTCCAGCGGCCTGCTGCACGATGCGCAGGATAGCGTCGCCAACAAGTCGGCGTTGGTGATGAAGATAGAGTTGCTGCTGCGGCGCGCCAACGTGCTCGGCGAGTGGCGCGCGGTGATCAATGCCTTGACCGCAGCGCCGGCGGAACAAAAGGCGGTGGCTTTGCTGGCGCAGCAAGCCGCGTTGTTCAGCGGCCGCAAGAATCTGCGCGACTGGATAGCTACTACCACGGTAACGCTCGATGCCTTGGGCATCTCAGCGGCGCTCAGCGCGGATTCGGCCGGCCAGCAGATCTTGCAGCTGCTGCAGAATATTACTCCGCCAGGGAACGAGTTTGCGGCTCTGTTCTCCTTTCCCGAATGGCGCGCGCTGGTCAACCTGCAGCTCGACGACACCAGTTTCATCAGCGCCATCAATGACCGCCGGGTGGTGATGCTGCCGCTGAACGGCGCTCGCCTGCGTACCTTCGACGCCGTGCTGGTGGTGGGCGCCGACGCCGATCACCTGCCGTCGCAGCCGCAGGAGACGCTGTTTTTTGCCAATACCGTGCGGCGCGAGCTGGGCCTGGCGACACGCGAAAGCCGGCAGCGCCAGCAATTGCGCGACGTGGTCGAGCTGCTGGCGATGAATCCGCAAGTGGTGTTGTCGTGGCAGGCGCACAAGGACGGTGAACCGAATCCGGTCAGCCCCTGGATCCAGCGCCTGCAGCTGACCTTGGCGCGCGCCATTCCTGCCGCGCCGGCGCTGCCTGAACGGCGGGCGGCGATTGCGTCGCAAAGCTTGCTGGCCACGCCTGCAACCATGCCGGCGCCGGCAGCGCCGCAGTTGACGCCGAGTCGCCTGACGGCCAGCGCCTACAACAGCTTTATCGCCTGTCCGTATCAATTTTTCGCCAGGCGCATGCTCGGCCTGGCATCGCTGGACGAGCTGTCCGACTTGCCGGAAAAACGCGACTACGGCGGCTGGCTGCATGAAATCCTGGAGACTTACCACGAAACCCTGCGCGACCAGCCATGCCCGCTGGACCAGCGCGAATCCTTGCTGGTCGATATCTCAAAAAAACTGTTCGACAGCGTCATCGCCAAAAACGCAGCAGCCCTGGGTTATTACTCGCGCTGGCAAAAAGTCATTTCGGCCTATGTCGCCTGGGCCAATGAGCACGAAGCGCAAGGCTGGTCTTTCGTATTTGGCGAGCAGGCCTATGAAAAACCGATGGCGCTGCCGGACCGCGAACTGATGCTGCACGGCCGGATTGACCGGGTCGACGAGAACGACGCCGGCGAGCGTGCGGTGCTGGATTACAAGACCAACAACCTGGTCGTGCTGAATAAAAAACTGAAAGACCATGAAGATCATCAGCTGGCGTTCTACGGTTTGCTGTCGGACCGGCCGGTTGCGGCGGCGCACTACGTCGCCCTGGAAACCACCAAAGACAAGGTCGGCGACGTCAGCGCTCCCGACTACGACGAAGCACAGCGCGCCTTGGCCGCGCAGATTTCGGTCAATGTGCAAGCGATTGCGCGCGGCGTCGGCTTGCCTGCCAACGGCGTGGCATCGGTTTGCCAGTATTGCGACGTGCGCGGTTTGTGTCGCAAGGGAGCATGGGAATGATAGAAGCCGAAAGTATACGCACTGAGACCGGGCCGCCGAGCGCCTATCGGATGAACGGCGCAATAGTCGCGGCCCAGGACTTCACCAATGCCGCCTGCGATCCGCAGCATTCGGTAGTGGTGGAAGCCTGCGCCGGCAGCGGCAAGACCTGGCTGCTGGTGGCGCGCATGCTGCGGCTGCTGCTGGCCGGCGCCGCGCCGTCGGAACTGCTGGCGATCACCTTTACCCGCAAGGCCGCGCAGGAAATGCGCGAGCGTCTGCTGGAGCTGCTGCACGACCTGGCTTTGCAGCCGGACGCCAAGGTGCGCCAGCTGCTGCTGGAACGCGGCATCGCGCAGCAGGACCTGGCGCAAGTGCTGCCTGCGGCGCGCGATCTGTATGAGCGCGTGCTGGCTAGTCCGCAAAGCCTGTCGATCGATACTTTCCATAGCTGGTTCGCGCGCTTGCTGCAAATCGCGCCGCTGGCGTCGGGCGTGCCGCATGGTTATGCCTTGACCGAGAAAACCGGTGAATTGCTGGCCGACGCTTACCTGCGTTTCATGCAGTCGCTGAACGACGAGGAAAACGGCCAGGTCAGGCAGGACCTGCTGGCGCTGTACCAGCTGGCGGGCGATTTCAGCACCAGGAAATTGCTGAACGCGTTCATCGATAAACGTGCCGAATGGTGGGCCGTGGTCCAGCAGGGCGTGGATGCGCCGCTGCAGTGGCTGCGCGAGCTGTGCGGCGAAGATGCTGAAATCGATGCGCGCCTGTCATTATGGGGCGACGAAAAACTCCTGTCGCAGGTCAAGCAGATTGCCTGGCTGCTGGGGCAGGGTTCTGCCACCAACCAGAAACGCGCTACCGCGATTGAAATGGCGCTGACGGCGGGCGCCGCGGTAGTGAATTTCGACGCCTTGTGCCATCAGTTCTTTGACGATGCAGGAAAACCGCGCAGCAATCTCAAATCCAAGGACTTGCTGAAAGCGCTGGAAAACAGCTTGGGCGGTAACGCCCCTGATGCTTTTGACGCGCAATTCGACGCCACCGGCGACGCCCTCAAGCTATTACGCAAACGCAGCTACGAGCGCACCGTGCTCAGCCTGAACCAGCACCTGTTCAGCGTCGGCAACGCCTACCTGGAATGCTACCAGGCGCTGAAGGCGGAACAGCGGGTGTTCGATTTCGCCGACCTCGAATGGCAGGCCTACCGCTTGCTGACCAATCCGGAAAGCGCGGCTTACCTGCAAAGCCGGCTCGATACACGCTACAAACATATCCTGCTGGATGAGTTCCAGGACACCAATCCTCTGCAATGGAGCATCGTGCATGCCTGGCTGAGCGCCTACGGTGAAGACGCCGGCCAGCCCAGCGTGTTTGTGGTTGGCGATCCGAAACAGTCGATTTACCGTTTCCGGCGCGCCGAGCCAAGGGTGTTCGAGGCTGCGCGCACGCTGCTGCAGCAACAGGGGGCGACGGTATTGCAAGCCAACCAGACCCGGCGCAACGCCACAGCGATCGTGGATGTGCTGAACGCCAGTTTCTACGCCAATCCCTTGTTTTCGGCGCAAACCACGCTGGGCGAAGTCGGCGGCCAGGTCTGGCGTTTACCCTTGATCCGGCAAGCGGACGATGAGGCGGAAGAGCCGCTGCCAGGTTTGCGCAATCCGCTCATAACCGCGCGCGAAGAATCGGAAGACGCGCGCCGCCGCGACGAGGGTAAGCAGCTGGCGCAAGCTCTGTGGCGCGCCAGGCAAGAACTGACGGTGCGCCAGGAACACGGCGATCGCAGGTTGCGCTGGTCGGACGTAATGCTGCTGGTGAAAAAACGCAGTCATCTGGGTGCTTATGAAAGCGCGCTGCGCGCAGCCGGCATACCGTTCATGTCGGACAAGCGCGGCGGCTTGCTGGAATCGCTGGAAATTTCCGACCTGGTCGCCTTGTTGACTTTCCTGATCACGCCGGACGATGCGCGCGCGCTCGGCCATGTGCTGAAATCGCCGATCTTCGGCGCCAGCGACGACAACTTGATCGCCCTGGCGCAACGCGGCGAACGCGGCTGGTGGGCACGCCTGCGGGCTGCTTCGGCAAGTCCGGACGCGGCGCCGGCGCTGCAGCGCGCCACCGCCTTGCTGGAACAATGGCTGCAGGCGGCGCCGCGTTTGCCGGTGCACGATCTGCTCGACGTGATTTTGCACCAGGGCCAATTGCTGGCGCGATATGCGCAGGCGGCTTCGCCTTTATCGCGCAGCCAGGCCATAGGCAATATCGAAGCCTTCGTCGAGCTGGCGCTGAACATGGACGCCGGCCGTTATCCCAGTTTGCCGAAATTCATCGATGCCTTGCGCGGCTTGCAAAACGCCGCCGGCGGCGATGCGCCCGACGAAGCCAGCATCGATGCCGCCACCGATGCGGTGCGCATCCTGACGGTGCACAGCGCCAAGGGGCTGGAAGCGCCGGTAGTGGTGCTGCTGGACGCCAATCACAGCAAACCGGCAAGAGATGACTACGGTATCCTGTGCGACTGGCCGCAGGATGCGGAGGCGCCGCTGCATTTTTCCGCGTTCGGCAGCAGCGCTGAGCGTGGCGCTGCGCGCGACCCGCTGTTTGCCGCGGAAGAGGGCTTCAAGACGCAGGAAGACTGGAACTTGCTGTACGTCGCCACCACCCGCGCCAAGCAGTTGCTGATAGTGAGCGGCGTCGTCGGCATAAGCGGCGGCGTGACGAAAGACAGCTGGTATGCGCGGCTGGAACATGTGCCTGAGTTCAGCTTAGATTCCAGTTCCGACGCCGTCGCGGAACACGCCTCGGCTACCGCCAGCGCACAAAGATTCGAGCAGGAAATATTTGATCCACCGCAAATGCCGCCCGCCGAGCCGGTCATCGCCGCCACATTCGACAGCGAGGCAATCGCCGAGGGCATCGCTTTGCACGGCTTGCTGGAAAGAGTCACCCAGCATGGACATTGGCCGGTGGTGCTGCCGGACGCGGCGACGATTGCACGCTGGCTGCCGTGCCCGCCGGCACTGGCAAAGCAGGTGCGGCGGCAAGCCCAGACCATCCTGGAACAAGCCGAGCTGGAGCATTTCTTCAATCCGGCCATGCACCTGCATGCGCGCAATGAAATGGAAATCATCGCCGACAATGTCGTGCTACGTTTCGACCGTGTGGTGGTCTTCGAGGAAGAGGTATGGATCCTGGACTACAAGCGCAATCTGCTCGACAGCGAGCGCGCGGCGTACACGGCACAGTTGCGCAGCTACCGGCAGGCGGCGCAGGCGGTGTTCGGTGGCAGGCGTTTGCGTACTGCTTTGCTGACTGTCGACGGACGTTTGTCGGAAGTCGACTAACCATTAAAAAACCCTTATTTTCATTGAGAAAATAAGGGTTTTTCGTGGGTGGCTGCCAGCTTGCAGTCAACGATGGTGTGGCGCCGCGTATTTCCGTTCCAGCCGACCGACCAGCGTCGCCAGTATCATGGTCATGGCGAAATAGACCACGGAAATCGTGATGTACGGTTCCCAGTAACGCGAGTAGGCGCCGGCAACAGTCCTCGCCGCATAAGCCAGCTCGGCCAGGCCGATGGCCGATACCAGCGACGAATCCTTGAGCAGGGTGATGGCTTCATTGCCGAGCGGCGGCAGCATGCGGCGGAATGCTTGCGGCAGCACCACGTAGCGCATGGTCAGCTTGTAGCCCATGCCGAGGCTGGATGCCGCATAAGACTGGCCGCGGTCGATAGACTGGATGCCGGCCCGGAAAATCTCTGAAATGTAAGCGCCGGCATTCAGCGACAGGGCGACGATGCCGGAAATGAATGCGCCATAGTCTTGCTTGATGGTGCGCGCCAGGTCGCCGGAGATCAGCAGGCCGTTGTCCTGGTGGATCAGCACGGGCATTACCGCAAAGTGGATCAGCAGGATTTGCACGAACAGCGGGGTGCCGCGGAAGAAGGCGACATAGAAGCTGGCCAGCCCTTTCAACAGGCGGAACGGCCATTTCCATGGACCGTGCTTGACCTCGGCCAGACGCAGCATGCCGAGCAACAGACCGAGGATGGTGCCGATGATGATACTGATCACGGCGACCTGGACCGTCATGAAGAAGCCCTTGACGAATAGCGGCGCGTAGCCTTGTATGATGCTCCAGCGAAAATCCATAAGTGTTATTGAGAAGAAACGGTGCGACGGGCTGAGAGGACGCGTAACCTGGCTGGTTGCTGATCCGGGCTAAACATGAAGATAATAAAAAATTAGCGCAAAATTATACCGTAGTTGCCGCAGACCGCCAAAAACAGCCGGTCTGCGGGCGGGCTACAGCTAATTACTTACCGTTGCCGAAGTACTTTTCATTGATTTTTGCGAAACTGCCGTCTGCCTTGACATCAGCCAGGCCCTGGTTGATCTTGGTCAGCAGCTCGGTATTGCCTTTGCGAACCGCAATGCCATAGTACTCTTTCGGAAAGCCTGCATCGGTCACGACGCGGAAGCTGGCCGACGGATTGTTGGTAATGTAATTCCTGACCACAGGATCGTCCGCCACCACGGCATCGACGCCGCCGCTTTCCAGTTCTTTCAGGGCCAGCGTGGTGGAATCGAAGCGCTTGATGCTGGGATTGTTCTTGCCCACCAGGTTTTGCACCACTTCGTCGCCGGTAGTGGCGCTTTGCACGCCGATCTTCATGGTCTTCAGGTCATTAAACTGTTTCACTGAGGTATTGCCTTGCGGGACGGCGATCAGCTGGCTGGCTTCGAAATAAGGCTCGGAAAAATCGACCGTCTGCTTGCGCTCGTCGGTAATCGTGATGGCGGAAATCAGCAGGTCGCGGTCGCCCTGCGCCAGGAAGTTGAAGATGCCTTCGAACGGGGTCGGGATGAATTTCACTTCGATGCCGATTTTGGCTGCGATCGCCTTCATCAGGTCGATATCGAAGCCGACCACTTCCTTTTTTTCGTTCTCGGCGGAAAACGGCGCGTAAGCCGATTCAACGCCGACCACGTACAGGCTTTGCTTGGCCGCTGCCGCCGGCGTTTCTTCCTTTTTACCGCAGGCGCCCACTGCCAGCAGGCTCATGCTGAGAGCGCACAGCGGCAGGTAGCGGCTTAACATTTTTTTCATGGTGTTCTCGTAAAAATAAGTCGGATTTATAACTTCTCGTCGGCGAAATATTTCTTGTAGATCCGGTCCTGCGTGCCGTCGGCCTTGATCTGTTCCAGGCCATGGTTGAGCTTGGCCAGCAGTTCGGCGTTGCCCTTCTTGACCGCGATTCCGTAGTATTCCTTGGGGAAAGTTGGATCGTTGACGATGCGGAAGCTCTTGCCCGGATTGTTCTTGACGAAATTGGTGACCACGCCGTTGTCGCCGATCACGGCGTCGACGCCGCCGCCTTCCAGTTCCTGGAACGCCAGCGGCATCGATTCGAAGCGTTTGACGTTGGGGCTGTTCTTGCCGACCAGGTTCTGTGCCGCTTCATCCGCGGTAGTGGCGCTCTGGACGCCGATCTTCAATGCTTTCAGGTCTTCGAACTTGGCTACTTTCGAGCTCGACGGCAGCACGATCAGCTGCTTCGCCACGAAATAAGGCTCGGAGAAATCCATGCTCTGGCGGCGCTGGTCGTTGATCGTGATGGTGGAAATCAGGATATCGCGGTCGCCCTGGGCCAGGGCGTTGAACAGGCCGTCGAACGGCGTGTTGACGATCCTGATCTTGAGGCCGGCCTTGTCGGCCACGGCTTTCATGATGTCGATATCGAAGCCGACCAGTTCCTTTTGTTCATTCTCGGAAGCGAAAGGCGCATAAGCGCCGTCGGCGCCGACCACGTATTCGTTATTGGCGGCGGTCGCCGCCGGGTTGCTGTCCTTTTTTCCGCAGCCGGCCAGGACGGCAAGCGAACACAGCAGTGTCAAGGCAAGGGCCGGCAGATATCGTTGTTTCATGTTTTTTCCCGGCGGTTATTTAGCAGAGTCGGTGGCAGAGTCGGCAAAATACTTGGCGTAGATCTTGTCGTAAGTGCCGTCGGCCTTGATTGCCGCCAGCCCTTTGTTGACCTTGGCCAGCAGCTCGGTGTTGCCCTTCTTGACCGCAATGCCGTAATACTCTTTGGAGAAGGCAGGGTCGGAAATCAGGCGGAAACCTTCGGACGGATTGTTCTTGATGTAGTTCTTGACCACGCCGTTGTCGGATACCACGGCTTCAACGCCGCCGCCTTCCAGCTCCTTCATGACCAAGGTCGCCGATTCCAGGCGCTTGATGTTGGGATTGTTCTTGCCCAGTTCCTTTTGCACGATCTCGTCGCCGGTGGTAGCGCTTTGCACGCCCACTTTCATGTTCTTGAGGTCGGCGAATTTGGCGACCTTGGAATTTTTCGGCACCACGATCAGCTGGTTGGCTTCGAAGTAGGGTTCGGAGAAATCGACAGTCTGCTTGCGTTCGTCGGTAATCGTGATGGCCGAGGCCAGCAGGTCGCGGTCGCCCTGCGCCAGGAAATTGAAGATGCCTTCAAACGGCGTGTTGACGAACTTGATCTTGAAACCGCCCTTGTCGGCGATGGCATTCATGACGTCGACATCAAAGCCGACGATTTCCTTTTGTTCATTCTGGTATTCGAACGGCGCAAAAGTCGCTTCGGCGCCGACCAGGTATTCGGTCGGCGCAGGCGCCGCCGCCGTTTTCGGTTCCTGCTTGCCGCAAGCCGCCAGCGACAGAGCGAGTACGCACAGGCCCAGGTTGAAAATGCGATTCATTGAGTAGCTCCTGTAAGGTCGGTAGAGTGTTTAGCCACGAAATTGGCATATTAACAATATTGCCTGGAATAAGCCGCTATTTTAGATTCATCTATGCAAATAACAATGATTTATATAGATAGATTGCAGATAAGGGCACCCTAGCCGGCCAGGTGCGGCCGGCTAGGGTGGACTTCGCCGAATTCCATGACGGAGCGTTATTGCAGGCTCTCGAATGCTTCCGACAGCGACAGTATCTCGCCGGTGGCGCTGCCGTCGTAGCCGTTGAGCTGGTTGACTATGTCGCGGAACGAGGCTGATTGCAGGATGGCGATGACCTGCTGCATCAGCGGGTCTTTCATGGTTGCGCTGGAGACGGCGAAGAAATAGCGTTCGCGCACCAGCGGGATGAAATCCAGGCCGAAACGGTGGGCGGCGGTCTGTACGCCGAAACCGACATCGGCCATGCCGCTGGCGATAAAGGCGGCAATCGCCGAGTGCGTGAATTCGGCGGTTTCGAAACCTTCGATGGCGGTCGGCGACAGTGCTTGCCGGGACAGCATCAGCTCCAGCAGCATGCGGGTGCCGGAACCGGTCTGGCGATTGACGAACAACACGCCCTCGCGGCTCAGGTCGGGCAGGCCGGCAATGTTTTTCGGATTGCCGGGCGCCACCATCAAGCCCTGGTTGCGCACCGCCAGGTGGATCAGGCAGTGCTTGTCTTTATTCAACCAATGACTATAGCTGGCCACCGACGCATCTTCAAACTCTCCCAAAGGCACGTGAAAACCGGCCAGGTCGCATTCTTGCCGCGCCAGCGCCGCCACCGCATCGGCGCTGTTGCGATAGCGCAGTTCTACCGGCAAGCGGCGTTCATTCAGCTGGTTCAGCAGCGCGGCGACGGCAAAACCGTGGCTGGCGTTGAGGCGGATCACCTGCGGCTGGCCGCTCACCGTCTTGCTCAGCTCGCCTTCCAGTTCGGAGGCCAGGGTTTCCAGCGTCGGCGACAAACGCGCGGCGATGCGGCGGTCGGCCCAGATCAGCTTTTCCGCCAGCGGCAGCAAGCGGCTGCCGCGCCCGCGGCCGGTGCTGATCAGCGGATGGCCGAACATCCGCTCGGCGTCGCGCAGCAAGCCCCAGGCATGGCGGTAGGAATTGCCTGTCTGTTTGGCGGCATTGGCGATGGAACCGGTCTCCTGGATGGCGGTAAGCAGGGCCAGCAGTACGGCAGTATCCAGAGGCGGCTCGGTGTCGCGCGAGATTTCCCAGTGCGGCTTGATTTTGACTTTATACATTATGCAAAATATAGCCTATTGAGTGCCTTGGCTGCCAGTGATATTTTTCATATATTCAGGTGGAAATATAGGGGAAAATACGTATAACAAAAAATATTTTTGATATAAAACTATATGTAAGTAATTACCTATGGTACATATAAGCTTTTTTAATTTCCGGGGGGAAAAGTGGGATTTTTAGATAAAGAGCGGACCATTGCAGGTCCCGGTTTCAATCGTTGGCTGGTGCCGCCTGCGGCACTGGCAATTCATTTGTGTATCGGCATGGCTTACGGCTTTTCCGTGTTCTGGCTGCCGCTGTCGAAGGCAATCGGGATCAAGGAGTCGCTGGCCTGTTCCAAGGATATGAGTTTCTTTGCCGAAATATTCGCCAGTACTTGCGACTGGAAGATTTCGATGCTGGGCTGGATCTACACCATGTTCTTCGTCCTTTTGGGAACATCGGCAGCGATCTGGGGCGGCTGGCTGGAGCACGTCGGTCCGCGCAAGGCAGGTTTTGTGGCGGCCTTGTGCTGGTGCGGCGGTTTGCTGATTTCGGCATTCGGCGTCTACCACCACCAGATCTGGCTGATGTGGATAGGCTCCGGCCTGATCGGCGGTGTCGGCCTCGGGCTGGGTTATATCTCGCCGGTGTCGACCCTGATCAAGTGGTTCCCTGATCGCCGCGGCATGGCGACCGGCATGGCGATCATGGGCTTCGGCGGCGGTGCGCTGATCGGCAGCCCGCTGGCGGACAAGCTGATGAAGCATTTCGCTTCCGATGTGTCGGTCGGCGTCTGGCAGACCTTCGTCGTCATGGCCCTGATCTACTTCGTGTTCATGATGGCTGGCGCCTTCGGCTACCGGATTCCGCCTAGCGGCTGGAAGCCGGCCGGCTGGACGCCGCCTGCCGCCAACGGCAATGCGATGATCACCCAGCATCACGTGCACGTCAGCAAGGTGTGGGGCATCCCGCAGTTCTGGCTGGTATGGCTGGTGCTGTGCTTGAACGTCTCGGCCGGCATCGGCGTGATCGGCATGGCTTCGCCGATGCTGCAGGAAGTGTTCGGCGGCCATCTGCTCGGCGTGGGCACCAAGTTTACCGAACTGTCGCTGGAGCAAAAAGGCGCGATTGCAGCGATTGCCGCCGGCTTTACCGGCCTGATCAGCCTGTTCAATATCGGCGGCCGTTTCGTCTGGGCTTCCTGCTCGGACTACATCGGACGCAAGATGACTTACGTGGTGTTCTTTGTGCTTGGCTTCATCCTGTATGTGAGCTTGCCTTGGTCAGGTGCAGCCGGCAGCGTAGCCTTGTTCGTGACTGCGGTGTGCCTGATCCTGTCGATGTATGGCGGCGGTTTTGCAACCGTGCCGGCCTACCTGGCTGACCTGTTCGGTACCCAGATGGTGGGCGCGATCCACGGCCGCCTGCTGACTGCATGGGCGACTGCCGGCATTCTCGGCCCGGTGGTGGTGAACTACATGCGCGAATACCAGATCTCGCTGGGCATGCCGCGCGAATCGGTCTACAACACCACGATGTATATCCTGGCCGGTTTCCTGGTAGTCGGCTTGCTGTGCAACCTGATGATCAAGCCGATTGCCGAAAAGCATTTCATGACGCCGGAAGAACTGGCGCGTGAAAAGAAACTGGCACACGAACAGGCTTCGGCCAATCCGGACGTGACGGTTTCAGCCGAAGACATGGCGCGTATCGGCAGCGGCGGCAGCCCGCTGGTGTTATGGTTGTCGTGGGCGGCAGTGGTTATTCCGCTGGTGTGGGGAATCTCGATTACCCTGCAGAAATCTGCAGTATTGTTTAAGTAGTTGAATGAAGTAGGGTGGGCAGAAATGCCCACCCTACGGCAGCAAGACGTTTTAGAAAAAAGTAACAGAGATGCAGGACGCACCGTAGTGCGCCGATCAAGGTGCATGGTTTCATAACAAGAACATCCAATCTGCGCACCTTTTGTAGTACCGAATACCGGTAGGAGACTGTCGTGAAGATGCAAATCGAGCCAAGTTCCCAAGTTTCAAAAGCAGTTCCGTCGGAACCGTCCGTCGACCTGGACCAGGTCAAATCCATTATCCAGAAATACCAGGCCATGCCCGGCGCCATGCTGCCTGTCTTGCATGCCATCCAGGATGCGCTCGGCTACGTACCGTCGTCGGCGGTGCCTTTGATTGCCGAGCAGCTGAACCTATCGCGCGCCGAAGTGCATGGCGTGATCAGCTTTTACCACCATTTCCGCCAGCAGCCGGCGGGGCGCCATGTCGTGCAGCTGTGCCGCGCCGAAGCCTGCCAGGCAGTCGGCGCGGACGCGCTGGCGGCGCATGCCAAGGCAGCCCTCGGCTGCGATTTCCACGGCACTAGCAGCGACGGCCAGTTTACGCTGGAGCCGGTGTACTGCCTGGGCCAATGCGCTTGTGGCCCGAGCATGCTGATCGACGACGACCTGCATGCGCGCGTCAGCAGCGACAAATTCAACAGGCTGGTGCGCGCCAAGCGAGGTGTGGCGTGAGCATAACCATCTACGTACCACGCGACTCCACTGCACTGGCCTTGGGCGCGAATGAGGTTGCTGCGGCAATCGTCGCCGAGGCGGCGAAGCGCGGCCAGGAAATCACCCTGGTGCGCAATGGTTCGCGCGGCATGTTCTGGCTGGAGCCGCTGGTCGAGGTAGCTACGGCCGCCGGCCGTGTCGGCTACGGGCCGGTCGAACCGGAGGATGTTGCGGGCTTGTTCGATGCCGATTTCATGGCTGGCGGCCAGCATCCCCTGGCTTTGGGGCTGGTCGACGAAATTCCCTATTTGAAGAAGCAGGAACGCCTGACTTTTGCGCGCGTCGGCATTACCGATCCGGTATCGCTGGACGATTACCTGGCGCATGAAGGCTACCAGGGCTTGCAAAAAGCCCTGGCCATGCAGAGCGCCGATATCGTGCAGGAAGTGCTGGATTCCGGCCTGCGCGGACGAGGCGGCGCGGCTTTCCCGACCGGCATCAAATGGAAGACGGTGCTGGGCGCCCAGAGCGCGCAGAAATACATAGTCTGCAACGCCGACGAAGGCGACTCCGGCACGTTTTCCGACCGCATGATCATGGAAGACGATCCCTTCGTGCTGGTCGAAGGCATGACGATTGCGGCGCTGGCGGTTGGCGCGACCCGCGGTTATATCTATGTTCGCTCGGAATATCCGCATGCCATCGCGGCGCTGGACCAGGCAATAGTTACGGCGAACAGCCGCAATTACCTGGGCGAGAATATCCTCGGCTCGGGCCGCGCCTTCCATCTGGAAGTGCGCAAAGGCGCCGGCGCCTATATCTGCGGTGAAGAAACCGCCTTGCTGGAGAGTCTGGAAGGCAAGCGCGGCGTGGTGCGCGCCAAGCCGCCGCTGCCGGCGATCGAAGGCTTGTTCGGCAAACCGACAGTCATCAACAATGTGATTTCTCTGGCCTCGGTACCCATCATCCTGGCGCGCGGCGCCGCCTTTTATAAAAATTACGGCATGGGGCGTTCGCTCGGCACTCTGCCGATGCAGCTGGCAGGCAATATCCGCCATGGCGGCCTGGTTGAAAAAGCGTTTGGCGTCACCTTGCGCGAATTGCTGTTCGATTTCGGCGGCGGCACTGCCAGCGGCAAGCCGATACGCGCGGTACAGGTCGGCGGCCCGTTGGGACCGTACTTGCCGCAATCGCTGTTCGACACCAAGGTCGATTACGAAGCCTTCGCCGCCGTCGGCGGCATGCTGGGCCATGGCGGCATCGTGGTGTTCGACGATAGCGTCGACATGGCGAAACAGGCGCGCTACGCGATGGAGTTTTGCGCGGTCGAATCCTGCGGAAAATGCACGCCTTGCCGCATCGGCTCGACCCGTGGCGTGGAAGTGATCGACAAGATCGTCGCCGGCCAGGCGCAACAGATCCATCTGCTGCG
Source organism: Collimonas fungivorans (assembly GCF_001584145.1). Taxonomy (NCBI): domain Bacteria; kingdom Pseudomonadati; phylum Pseudomonadota; class Betaproteobacteria; order Burkholderiales; family Oxalobacteraceae; genus Collimonas; species Collimonas fungivorans. The sequence goes on from NZ_CP013232.1 coordinate 1,265,130, forward strand.
CGACCTGTGCGACACCATGGTCAACGGTTCGCTGTGTGCGATGGGCAGCATGACGCCGCTGCCGGTGCTGTCGGCGCTCGATCATTTTCCCGAAGATTTCGCCAGCGGCGTGCTCAACAAGGCCGCCTGACTGCCATTCAGATAAACACCACCCACGTTCCATCGGAACCAGGAGCATGTGATGAATCAGCTTAATGAAATTGACTACGGCACGCCTGCCAAGCAATCCGAAAAAACGGTAACCCTGGAAATCGACGGCGTCAGCGTCGAAGTGGCCGCCGGCACTTCGGTGATGCGCGCGGCAGTAGAGGCCGGCATCAACGTTCCCAAATTGTGTGCTACCGACAGCCTGGAGCCGTTCGGTTCTTGCCGCCTGTGCCTGGTGGAAATCGACGGCAAGAAAGGTTATCCGGCATCGTGCACCACGCCGTGCGAGCCGGGCATGAAAGTCAGGACGCAGACGCCTAAGCTGGCCGACATCCGGCGCGGCGTGATGGAGCTGTACATTTCCGACCATCCGCTCGATTGCCTGACTTGCCCCACCAACGGTAATTGCGAACTGCAGGACATGGCTGGCGTGACCGGGTTGCGCGAAGTCCGTTATGGCTATGAGGGCGATAACCACCTGAAGATGAAAAAGGATGAATCGAATCCTTATTTCACCTACGATCCGTCCAAATGCATCGTCTGTAATCGTTGCGTGCGCGCCTGCGAAGAAACCCAGGGCACGTTTGCTTTGACAATCGACGGCCGCGGTTTCGAATCGCGCGTGTCGGCAGGGCAGATGGACAGTTTCATGGAGTCGGAATGTGTGTCCTGCGGCGCTTGCGTGCAAGCCTGCCCGACGGCGACGCTGACCGAAAAAACCGTGATCATGATGGGCCAGGCCGAGCACAGCAAGATCACTACATGCGCCTATTGCGGTGTCGGTTGCTCGTTCAAGGCTGAGATGAAGGGCAATGAAGTGGTGCGTATGGTGCCGCACAAGGATGGCCAGGCCAACCACGGCCATTCTTGCGTCAAGGGGCGTTTTGCCTGGGGTTACGCCACCCACAAGGACCGCATCACCAAGCCGATGATACGCAGCAAGATCACCGATCCGTGGCGCGAAGTGTCGTGGGATGAAGCGCTGACGTATGCCGCCAGCGAGTTCCGCCGGATCCAGGCCAAGCATGGCAAGGATTCGATCGGCGGCATCACTTCCTCCCGCTGCACCAATGAAGAAACCTACCTGGTGCAAAAACTGGTGCGAGCCGCTTTCGGCAATAACAACGTCGATACCTGCGCCCGCGTCTGCCATTCGCCGACCGGCTATGGCCTGAAGCAAACGCTGGGTGAATCGGCCGGCACCCAGACTTTCGATTCGGTCATGCAGTCGGACGTGATCATGGTCATAGGCGCCAATCCGGTCGCTGCGCATCCGGTGTTTGCTTCACAGATGAAACGCCGCCTGCGCCAGGGCGCCAAGCTGATCGTGGTCGATCCGCGCACCACCGAAATGGTGAAATCGCCGCACGTGCAAGCTGCTTTCCACCTCAAGCTGCGCCCGGGCACCAACGTCGCCCTGATCACCGCGCTGGCGCATGTGATCCTGTCGGAAGGTTTGCAGAAAGAAGATTTCGTCGCCGAACGTTGTGACCAGAAATCATACGCGGACTGGAAGGAATTTGTCCTGCGTCCCGAGAATTCACCGGAAATGATGGCTGATGTCACCGGCGTACCCGCCGACCAGCTGCGCGGCGCTGCGCGTTTGTTTGCCACTGCCGGCAACGGCGCGATCTATTACGGCCTCGGTGTGACCGAACATGCGCAGGGTTCAACCATGGTGATCGGTATCGCCAACCTGGCGATGGCGACCGGCAATGTCGGCCGCGAAGGCGTCGGCGTCAATCCGCTGCGCGGACAAAACAATGTCCAAGGTTCTTGCGACATGGGTTCCTTCCCGCATGAACTGCCGGGTTACCGCCATGTCTCGGACAGCACCGTGCGTGGTGAATTCGAGCAAGCCTGGGGCGTTACCCTGAGTCCGGAGCCGGGTTTGCGTATCCCGAACATGTTCGACGCCGCGCTCGACGGCAGTTTCATGGGCCTGTATTGCGAAGGCGAGGACATCGTGCAGTCCGATCCGAATACCCAGCACGTGACAGCGGCGCTGTCGAACATGGAATGCATTGTGGTGCAGGACTTGTTCCTGAACGAGACCGCCAAATATGCCCACGTATTTCTGCCGGGATCGTCGTTCCTGGAAAAGGACGGCACTTTCACCAATGCCGAGCGGCGGATTTCGCGCGTGCGCAAGGTGATGCCTGCCAAGGCCGGCCTGTCCGACTGGGAAGTCACGGTGGCGTTGTCCAAGGCGCTGGCTTACGACATGCCGTATACACATCCATCGGAAATCATGGATGAAATCGCGGCGTTGACGCCGACCTTCCACGGCGTCAGCTACGCCAAGCTGGAACAGGCCGGCAGCCTGCAATGGCCGTGCAATGACGCGGCGCCGGATGGCACGCCTATCATGCACATCAAGGAATTCGTGCGCGGCAAGGGCAAGTTCATCAATACCCAGTATTTCGCCACCGATGAAAAAGTGACGCTGAAATTCCCGCTGATCCTGACCACCGGCCGCATCCTGTCGCAATACAATGTCGGCGCCCAGACCCGGCGCACCGAGAATGTCGAATGGCATAGCGAGGACCGGCTGGAAATCCATCCGCATGACGCCGAGGATCGCGGCATCAAGGACGACGACTGGGTCGGCATCGAATCGCGCGCAGGGCAGACGGTTTTGCGCGCAACGGTGACCGAGCGGGTGCAGCCGGGCGTGGTGTACACCACCTTCCACTTCCCGGAATCGGGCGCGAACGTGATCACCACCGATAATTCGGACTGGGCCACCAACTGTCCGGAATATAAAGTGACTGCAGTGCAGGTGATGCCGGTCAGCCAGCCGTCGACATGGCAGAAGCAGTTCAGCCGTTTCACCGAGCAGCAGCTGAAGCTGCTGCAGGGGCAGGCGGCCGAGGCGGCGGTCAGCAAATAACGGTACAAAGGAAAAACATGGTTTCACCCGAATACCCCAGCAGCACCGAAGTCGAAGTAGAGCAGTGGCGTAACGGCGCCGTCGGCAAGAGCCGCGACGCGGTTGCGGAAGAGGTGCCGGTGGCGCTGGAATACAACGGCATTTCGCATGCCGTGATGATGGCGTCGCCTGCCGACCTGGAAGATTTTGCGCTGGGATTTTCCTTGACAGAGGGTATCTTGCAGGACCGCAGCGAGTTGTTCGATTGTGAAATCGTCACTGCCGCCGACGGCATCCAGGTGCAGATGCAGATCTCCACCGAGCGTTTTGTCGCGCTCAAGGAAAAACGGCGCAACCTGACCGGCCGCACCGGCTGCGGCTTATGCGGCGCGGAAACCTTGCAGCAGGCGGTGCGCAAGCCGGCGCCGGTGGTGTCCGCTGCGCGCTTTTCGGCGGCCGGAATTTATGCAGCGATGGCCGAGATGCAGCAGCAACAGCATTTACAAAAGATAACTGGCGCTACCCATGCCGCCGCATGGCTGCAGGCGGACGGCAAGATCGCACTGGTGCGGGAAGATGTGGGCCGGCATAACGCTCTCGACAAGTTGATCGGAGCCTTGTCGCAAGAAAATCCGCGGCGCGATTTTTCCAGCGGCGCGGTGCTGATCACCAGCCGCGCCAGTTATGAAATGGTGCAGAAGGCGGCCAGCATGGGCTGCGGTTTCATCGTCGCGGTGTCGGCGCCGACCGCGCTGGCGATCCGGCTGGCGGAGCAGGCTAACGTGACCTTGCTCGGTTTCGTGCGGCAGCCCGGCCACGTGGTATACGCCCACCCGCAACGGCTATTGCCGTGAATGCAGCAGAAAGGTAGACATATGAATCTGGAACACCTGGTGAAGATGGCGAATCAGATCGGCGCATTCTTCGAAACCATGCCCGACCGCCCGCAAGCCATGGCGGATTTCGCCAGCCACCTGAAGCGTAGCTGGGAGCCGCGCATGCGGCGCGAATTGCTGGCGTATATCGAAACGCAAGGCGGTCCGGAGCTCAATCCGATGGTGCTGGAGGCGGTGCGCCTGCACGCCGCCACCTTGCAATAGCCTTTAATAGCCTTAGGGCAAAAACACCATCTGCGAAGGGCTGCCCAGCCCGGTATACCTGTCGATGAATTCCAGCTTGCCGCTGCGCTTGTCGATGGCGAACTGGGTGATATTGTCGCTGCGCTGGTTCAGCGCGTAGATATAGCGGCCTTGCGGCTCGATCACGAGGCCGCGTGGATAGTCGCCGCGGGTCCAGGTTTCTCCTACCCAGCTCAGTTTTCCTTCGGCGCCGACGGCGAACTGGGCGATGCTGTTGTGCAGGCGGTTCGCGACGTACAGGAAGCGGCCGTCATGGCTCAAGGTCAAGCCGGAGGCAAAATTGGTGCCCTGGTAATTTTCCGGCAGGCTTGAGATGGTTTGCTGTTCCTGCAAAGTCCCGCTGGCCTGGTCGAAGTGGTAGAGCGTCAGCGTCGAGGCTTCCTCGTTGATCAGGTAGACATATTTGCCGTTGGGGTGGAACACGAAATGGCGCGGGCCGGCGCCCGCCGACGATGCCTTGATGAAGGGCGGCGTGTTGGGCGTCAGGCTGCCGCTGCTTTGGTCAAAGCGCCATTGGTAGATACGATCCAGGCCAAGATCGGTTGAAAAGACAAACTTGCCGCTGGGATCGCTGGCGATCATGTGGGCGTGCGGGCCGTTGTGGTCGCTGGCGGCGAAGCTGCCGACGGTTGCGGCGTCCGGCCGTGCCGCTCCGGCCGGACCGGTGCTTTGCTGGACCGACACCGCCGGCCGCAGGCTGCCGTCTTGAGCCAGCGGGAAGGAAGCCACCGAGCCGCTGCCGTAGTTGGCGGCGAGCAGGTAGTCCTGCTTTGGCGTCAGCGACACATATACCGGGTTCTTGCCTTGCGCATCCTGCTGATTCAGCAGCGTCAGCGAACCGTCTGTCCGGTTTACCGCATAGGCAGCCAGCACGCCATGCTGGCTATCGTTATAGTTGGCCACCTCGCTGGCCACATACAGCGTTTTGCCCGCAGCATCGAGATTGAGCTGGGCTGCGTTCGGCAGCGTGCTGACGACTTTTATCCGGCTCAGCGCGCCGGATTGGCCATCCACTTTAAACAGGTATACGCCTTCGCCGTTGGGATTGTAGGTTCCGACATAAGCAAAAAGGGCAGGCGGCTGGTTTTCGGCTCTTAGGGGCATGCTGGTCATGGTAAGTAGTGCGATGGAAAGCGCCATCCATTTGGAACGGCGAATGAGTGTTCTCTGATTTTGCATCTTTTCTCCAATACTACTTAAAAATCAAAGCAGTCCCTGATTGGACCAGGCTGGCGGATTCAAGTCATTTTTGCATCACGGAATTGAATAGCGATGATTCAAGGAGCTGGTCCAGCCAGGCTCTCAGGTTCTTGTATTCGCTGGCGTAAAACCATTCTTTGTCGACGTGCGCGAATTGCCGTACGAAAGGAAAGATGGCCATGTCGGCCAGGCCCGGTTTTTCACCGCACAGGAATCCGTGCAGTGCAATGCGCGCATCCAGTTGCGCCAGGATGGCCGCTCCCTGGGCGCGGTAATAGGCAGCGGGGTGTTCCGGAAAACGCTCGGCATACTTGTAGCGGTCCAGGTAGGCCTTGAATGGGCCGTCATTCTGCTGAATCAGTTCCTGCACCTGCTGCTGCACGGCCGGGTCCGGGCTTAGCCACTGTTCCGGATCATGCTGTCCAAGCGCCCAGTGCATGATGTCCAGGCTTTGTTCAAGTGGCGCGCCATGCGGCAGCTTCAAGACTGGGACCGTGCCCTTGGGCGAACAGTCCAGCATGGCTTGCGGTTTGCTCCTCAAGCTGACTTCATGCATGTCTACGTCGACGCCGCTGACCTTGATCGCAAGGCGGGCGCGGATTGCATACGGGCAGCGGCGAAAGGTGAATAAAATCGGCTTCAAGTTAGTGTATCTATAACAATTCAACATCATAAAATAGCAGAAATTCCTCTTGTCAGGCATTTTTACCGGATTGCCGCGAGAGCAGGACAGTATCGAAACCGGATCGCAACATGCCGATCCGCGATGGCAATCGACGAACCTTGGACGATGTCCGGTATCAGAGCGCAAGGCACTGAAATCTCGGAGTACGCCATGTTCTCGGCTAAAATGGCGCTCGCACCGTGATTTTAAAAGGCCGGGATGGACTTCCAATTCATTAGCCCCAGAAAAAACGCCCTGGTTTACCTGATCAAGATCCTGACGGGCGCGCTGATCACCTGGTACGGATTGCGCGCCCTGGGTTTGCAAGAACCGTATTGGGCCATGATTTCCCTGATTATCGTGACCGAGCCGGATGTCAACCTGGCCAAGGCGAATTTCCGGGCCCGTTTGATCAACACGCTGAACGGCTGTGTTGTCGCTTGCCTGGCGCTAGTGCTGTTCGGCCCGGGATTCCTGTCTTTGCTGGTCGCTTTGGCAACATCGGTGCTGGTCGCCATGCTGTTGCAGAACTATCCGGCCAACTGGCGCCTGGGGCCGGCGACCGTGGTGATCTTGATGTCTGCCGCGATCGGCGGCAAAGGCCTGCACCAGGAGCTGGAGTATGCTTTGTTGCGGGTCGGGGAGGTGATTGCCGGCAGTACCGTGGCATTATTGCAGTCGCTGGCGTATTCCTATGCGCTCAAACGCATGGCGCCCAGCACGAATTGATGGCCGGCCGCGAGATTCATTGGTCGAATCTATTGACGTAATTTCCTTAGCAACACTATAGTGACAAAATGATTTCAGAATTCCATCAATTATCAGAAAAAATCGGCCAGCTGGCTGAGTTGACGCACACCTTGCGCCGGGAAAATGCCCAGCTGCGCCTGCGCACAACCGGTTTGCAGAGTGAAAACGAAGAATTGAAGCAACGCATCGGCGAAGCGCACCAGCGCGTCGCGGCCCTGCTCGAGAAATTTCCGGCATTACCGCAAGAGTTATCGCAAGAGTCGCAAGATCGGGAGCTTACATGAGCCAGTTGAGCGTTAACATCATGGGCCAGCCTTATACCCTGGCTTGCAAGGAAGGTGAAGAGAAGGCGCTGCAGGAAGCCGTGAGCTACCTGGACGGCAAAATGAGCGCCATCCGCGACGCCGGGAAAATTCGCGGCAACGACCGCATCGCCGTCATCGCCGCGCTTGGCATCGCCGCTGAATTATTGGGCAGCAAAGCGCCTGCCGGCCCGTTGTCCGACCTTACCATGTCGGAAGTAAAGCAGAATATCAGCGCAATGCATACAGTACTGGATGAAGCCCTGGCCGCGCAGGAAGACTTGTTCTGACCCTGCGGACAGCCATGCTGCAGGCCGTACTGTAGAAAAGCGGCAGGAAAAACTTTCGGCAAAAGGGGTTTGACTTGAGATATGTTTGGAGTAGACTAACGTCTCCTGCCGTGTTCGCGATTGTCATAAAATCCTTGAACCATTTATACGCAACGGCTGCGGAATTTTGTTCGATAGGTGTGAGCGTCGCTAGTCCGATGAACCCGAAATTGAACTAACTGCGGCCAACTTGAACTGCTTTGGTTCAGGATGCCGACATAGCGGCACAGGCGGGACTTGATTCTGAAGCGGTTGCATATATGTGTGCAGCCGCTTTTTTTATTTCTGGTTTTATTTATTTCTTAGAGATGAAATGAATTACTGGCTAATGAAATCCGAGCCGGACGACGCCAGCATCGACGACGTTCTGGCCATGTCCGGAGAGACCATCGCCTGGTACGGCGTGCGCAATTATCAGGCGCGCAACTTCATGCGCGATGCGATGCAGGTCGGCGACGGCGTGCTGTTCTATCATTCCGGCTGCGCCGTGCCGGGCATAGCCGGCCTGGCCGAGGTGGCGAGCACGCCTTACCCCGACGACACGCAGTTTGACCCCAAGAGTAAATATTTCGACCCCAAGGCCGAACGCGAAAACCCGCGCTGGATGCTGGTCGATGTGCGCGCCTTGCGCAAAACCCGGCTGATTCCCCTGCCCGAGCTGCGGCAGCAGGAAGCGCTGGCCGAGATGCAGATCCTGCGCCGCGGCAACCGGCTTTCCATCACCCCGGTCAGCGCCGCCGAATGGCGCCACATCGCCAAGCTTATGAAGGCGTGAGACTGCCCGCGGCTGGCAGGGCATACAATGCATACTGCTCGCGCAATACATTCTTTTGCACCTTGCCCATGGTGTTGCGCGGCAGTTCATCGGCGAAGAATACCTGCTTGGGCACCTTGAAGTTGGCGATCGAGGTTTTCATCAAGGCGATCACGTCCGCAGTTGTCAGCTTGGCTTCCGGCCGTTTCACGATCACCGCGGTCACCGCTTCGCCGAAATCGATGTGCGGAATGCCGATCACCGCGGATTCCAGCACGCCGTCGATTTCATCGAGCACGCTTTCGATTTCCTTCGGATAGACGTTATAGCCGCCGGAGATGATCAGGTCCTTGCTGCGGCCGACTATAGACAGGTAACCCTGGCTGTCGAAACGGCCGACGTCGCCGGTCTTGAAATAACCGTCGGCGGTGAATTCCTCCGCGGTTTTTTCCGGCATGCGCCAGTAACCGTGGAATACATTCGGCCCCTTGACCTGGATATCGCCGATTTCACCGGCGCCGCAAACCGCGGCGCGGCCTTTGCTATCGGTTCCCATCAAGCGCAGCGACACGCCCGGCAGCGGCAGGCCGACGGTACCGCCGCGTCGTTCCTGCGCATACGGGTTGGAGGTCAGCATGGCGGTTTCGCTCATGCCGTAGCGCTCCAGTATGGTGTGGCCGGTGCGCGCGGCGAATTCGGCAAAGGTATCGGCCAGCAAGGGCGCCGAACCGGATACGAACAGGCGGATATTGCGGCAGGTGCCGCGGTCGAAGCTGCCGCTCGCCAGCAGCCGCACGTAATAGGTCGGCACGCCCATGAAGACAGTGCTGCGCGGCAGCTGGCGGCAGACGTCGGCGGCCTCGAACCTGGGCAGGAAAATCATCTTGCTGCCGTTCAGCAGCGCGCCGTTGGCCGCCACCAGCAAACCGTGGATGTGGAACAGCGGTAGCGCGTGCAGCAGTACGTCGTCCGCTTGCCAGTGCCAGTGTTGCTGCAGCACCTGGGCATTCGAGCCGATATTGCCGTGCGAAAGCATGGCGCCCTTGCTGCGGCCGGTGGTGCCCGAGGTATACAAGATGACGGCGAGGTCGTCAGTTTGCTTTTCAACTGTATTAAACGCATCCGGATGATGCATGGCGCGCGCCAGCAACGATCCGGAATTCCTGCGGCCATTGCCGCCTTCGTCCAGGGTAAACAGGTGGCGGGTGCCGGCCTTGAATGCAATCTGCGCCACCCAGCCGAAATTCTGCGGCGTGCAGACGAACACTGCCGGCTCCGCATCGCCGATGAAATATTCGATCTCGGCGGCGCGGTATGCCGTGTTCAGCGGCAGGTAGACAAAACCGGCGCGCAGGGTCGCCAGGTAGAGTATCAGCGCCTCGGGCGATTTTTCCACCTGCGCGGCGATGCGGGCGCCGCTTGGCAAATCCAGGCTGCTGAGCAGATTGGCGATGCGGGCGGAAGCGCGTTCGATGTCGCCCCAGCTGTAGTACTGGCCGTCGTGGGTTTCGATGCAGCAGGCGGTGCTGTCGGCAGGGAAGCGGGACGCAAAAAGAGCGTAAAGATTGGCTGTCATGTTCAGTATGGGAAGGCGCCGGAAACGTGCTCCTGGCTGCTGCCAGGCGCACAGGTGCACGTTTGCCGTCGCTGGTTCAGGTAGGAGAGTTGCTTGCAGCCTTGGCCGGCGGCGCATCGGCGGGGCCGGCGTACTGGCGCGGATTCCTGTAAGCGATCACCAGCAGCACGATGCCCAGCACGATCATCGGCACCGACAGCATCTGGCCGGCGGAAATGGTGATGCCGCCGAAGGACACGTTATAGTCCGGCACCCGGAAATATTCGGTGAAGAAACGGGCGCAGCCGTACAGCAGCGAAAACATGCCGGCCACCGCCATGCGCGGCCGCGGTTTGCGCGAGAATATCCAGAGGAGGATGAACAGCAGGATGCCGTCGACCAGCATCTGGTAGATCGGCGACGGATGGCGCGGCAGGTTGTCGACATTCGGCCAGATCATGGCCCATGGCAGCGACGGATCGGAGACTACCCGGCCCGGCAGCTCGCCGTTGATGAAGTTGCCGAGGCGGCCGGCGGCATAGCCGAGCGGCACCATGGGCGCGATGAAATCCATGATGTCCATCAGCTTGCGGCCGGCTTTGCGGCCCCACCATGCCATGGCGATCAGGACGCCGAGAAAACCGCCGTGGAACGACATGCCGCCTTTCCAGACCGCGATGATTTCAGATGGATGCGAAAAATAATAAGCCGGATCGTAAAACAGCACCTGGCCCAGGCGGCCGCCGATCACCACCCCCAGTACGCCGTAAAACAGCATGTCGTCGATATCCTCTTTTTTCCAGCCGGCGGCGGCAACATGCGGCTGCTTGATCCTGATCCTGCCGATCCAGATGAACAGGATGAACGCCAGCAGGTACATCAAGCCGTACCAGCGTACATGGAGCGGGCCGAGGGAGAAGGCGATCGGGTCGGGCAGGGGATGAATCAGCATATTCTTTATTTCTTTCGTAACAATTCCAAAAAGGCTTGCAGTACCGGTGAAACATTATCGCGGCGCCAGGCCAGGCCGGTTTCGACCAAGGGTGTCTGGTCCTGCAATTCACGATAGTCGACCCCCGGGCGTTGCAGGTTCGACACCGATTGTGGCACAAGCGCGATCCCCATGCCAGCCGACACCAGGCCGACGATGGTTTGCATCTGGATCGCTTCCTGGCCGATGTGAGGAGTGACGCCGGCGGCGCGGAAGCAGCCGAGGATGGTGTCGTGGAAACCGGGCGAGATGCGGCGCGGGAAAATGATCAAAGGCATGTCGGCCAGGTCGCTCAGCGCAATTTTGCCTTTCTTCGCCCGCAAAGCCTTGAGCCCGCTGGGCGCCGCCAGGATCAGCGGTTCCGCCAGCACCGGCTGGTACTCCAGCGCCAGCTTGGCCCTGTCCGGCAGCGGCGGGATCAGCAGGCCGGCATCGATCCGGCCCTCCATCAGCTGCGCCAGCTGCAGGTCGCTGGTGGCTTCCTGCAAGTCGATCTGCACCTGCGGATAAGCTTCGCGGAAAGCGCGCAGCAGCGGCGGCAGGATGCTGTAGTCGGCGGTCGAGACAAACGATAGCGTGAGCAGGCCGGATTCGCCGGAAGCTGCGCGCCGCACCAGGTCGGGCAGGGCAGCGGCCTGCTGCAGCAGGCGTTGCGCTTCCGGCAGCAGCGCCAGCCCGGCCGGCGTCAGCGCCACGCTGCGCTTGGTGCGGGCAAACAGCGGCGTGCCAAGATTGGCTTCCAGCGCCTGGATCGCTTGCGACAGCGGCGGCTGCGTCATGTGCAGGCGCAGCGCGGCGCGGCCGAAATGCCTTTCTTCGGCAACCGCGACGAAATAGCGCAGCTGGCGCAGCTCTATGTTCATGGATTCAAGCCTGGCTAATAAAAAAGCCGGAGAGAAACCGGCTTTTGTGTTGCGTAACAGTGCGCCCGAGCGCTTCAGCGCCGTTTATGGCTGTCAAAGGTCTTCTTGACGCGTTCTTTCCTGGTTTTTTCGATTTCCTCGTGGGCCTTGCGCTTGTCCAGGCCGAACATCCGTTCCAGGAACTCGAACCAGATAAAGGCGACCCCCATCAAGCCGGCGATCCACCACCACGAAATGCCGGCAAACGGACCGACTTCGAAGTATTTTAACGCTATTAACGAAACGATAATGATAATCAGTGGCATGGCATTCCCTTTTCTTTGCGGAAAGGATAGGGCGAAAGATGCTCCTGGTCAACGGATGTCGCTCTGATATGTCGGATTCCAGATGTATGTAGGTGTTTCAGGGATATGAGACAATACAAACGGGCAGGTAGAATGGTGTCACATTTTTTTGACGGAGATAAGAATGAAACGTTTGTTGATCTGTGCACTGCTGGGCGCAATGGCCTCGGGATCCGCCCTTGCGGACGCCGGCCTGGACCTGGCGAAGAGCAAGAACTGTATGGCATGCCACTCGGTGCAGAACAAAGTGGTCGGCCCGGCATACAAGGACGTTGCGGCAAAATATGCTGGTCAAAAAGATGCGGAAGACAAGCTGGTGGCGAAAGTCATGAAGGGCGGATCAGGCACCTGGGGCGCGATCCCGATGCCGGCTAATCCGCAAGTCAGCGAAGCCGAAGCGCATACCCTGGTGAAATGGGTTTTGTCGCAGAAGTAATACAGCCGGCCATGCCGCAACAAGGCGCTCAAGTGAGCGCCTTTTTTTACGGCCTTGACCTTGACCCGCGCAAGCCAGGATACGGGGCCGGTTGCCGGCCCCTGCTGTCAGTAGCGGGCTGTGCTTTTGGTCACCAGCGGCAACGCCATGGTTTGCTGGCCATCGACGGTGGCGCCGGCAAAGGCGAGGCTGGGCGCCAAGTGCCGATTGATTTCAACCGGGAAACCCAGTACCGGTTTCGACACCTCGTCGAGAATCGCGATCTGCGCCGGCGTCAGGCTGATTTCGAGCGCAGCCAGGTTGGCCCGCAGCTGATCAATCCGGCGCGCGCCGACCAGGGTTGAAGTCACGCCTGGCCGGCTTTGCACCCAGGCCAGCGCCACGGCGGCCGGACTGGCGTCCAGTTCCGCGGCGACCGACTTGAGGGCGTCCACCACGAGATAGTGCGCCTCGGTCGGCATGCCTACCAGGGCGCCGCGATCGGAGACAACGCTGGCAGCATTCTCACGGGTGTATTTGCCCGACAACCAGCCATTCTTGAGCGGACTCCAGGGCATGACGCCAAGGCCCAGTTCCTGCGCCATCGGCGTCAGCTCGCCCTCGACTGTCCGCTCCAGCAAGGAGTACTCGACCTGCAGGGCGATCAGCGGCGTCCAGCCGCGGAACTGCGCGATAAGCTGCGCCTGCGCCACCTTCCAGGCCGGGGCGTCGGAAACCCCCAGGTAGCGCACCTTGCCGGAAGTCACCAGGTCATCCATGGCGCGCATGGTTTCTTCGATTGGCGTGCCGCGGTCCCAGTTGTGCATCCAGTAAAGATCGATGTAATCGGTTTGCAGGCGCCGCAGCGACTGTTCGCACTGCTCGACGATCGCCTTGCGGCCAGCGCCGCCGCCGTTTGGATCGCCAAGGTGAAGGTTGCCGAAGAATTTGGTGGCGATGACCTTGCGGTCGCGGCCTTTGCGGCGAGCGAAGAAATCGCCGATGATCTTTTCGGAATGGCCGACGGTATAGATATTGGCGGTGTCGATGAAATTGCCGCCGCGTTCGAAATACTCGCTCAGGATGGCTTCCGATTCCGCCGCAGTGGAACCCCAGCCCCATTCTTCGCCAAAGGTCATGGTGCCCAGGCAGAACGGGCTGACGCGCAGGCCGGAACGGCCAAGGGTGACATAGGAATCTAGTGACATGTTGTTGCTCCTTAAGAAAATCGTGGATGAGCGCAAGCGCCGCCGGTATTGAGCTTTTATGAAAACATGCGACGCGGCTGCGCCGCTAGATCGATGGACGCAAGCTCTTGCACGATCCTGCCAATTGCGGGGAGTTTGTGCATCCCGGTCTTGCGTTTCGCACGTTCGCCGGTTACGGTACAAGCATGGAACCACTTGCCGAACTTCGCCTGCTGATCGCGCGCCATGCCGGACACGGCCTCACCGACACCGCTTTCCCCGGCCTCAAGCTGATGGCGTCGGACTTCACTACGCAACCTGTCCACCATGTGTCCGAGCCGGCGTTCGCCGTGATGGCGCAAGGCGCCAAACGCGCGGTGCTGGGCGACAAGCTGTTTGAATACGGCGCCGGCCAGTACCTGGTGGTGTCGGTTGACCTGCCGATCGCCAGCCATGTGTCGCGGGCCAGCGCTGCGGAGCCGTTTCTTGGACTTGGCCTGATATTGAGGCCGACAGCCGTCGCTACCCTGCTGGTGGAGACTGCCGCCAGCGAATCCGCCTCCGGCGAACTGTCTGGCATGGGCGTCAGCGACGCCGGCACGGAATTGCTGGATGCCGTGGTGCGCCTGCTCCGTCTGCTGGAGCATCCGCGCGACTTGCCGGTGCTGGGGCCGATGATCGAACGCGAAATCCTGTGGCGGCTGCTCACCGGCGAACAGGGCGCCATGCTGCGCCAGATCGGCTTGGCCGATAGCCGGCTATCGCAAATCGGCCGTGCCATCCGCTGGATCCGCAGCCATTACGCCGAGACTTTTCCGATCGAGGAACTGGCCCGGCTGGCGGCGATGAGCGTCTCGTCCTTCCATCGGCATTTCCGCGCGGTGACCGCGATGAGCCCGTTGCAGTACCAGAAGCAGATCCGCCTGCAAGAGGCGCGCTCGCGGCTGCTGGCGCAATCCGAAGATGCCGCGGCGGTCGGTTTCAGCGTCGGCTACGAGAGTCCGTCGCAGTTCAGCCGCGAATACAGCCGCCTGTTCGGCGCGCCGCCAGGCCGCGACGCGGCGCGATTGCGAGCCGGTTCGCCGCTGGAGCGGAGCGTGATTTGAGCGGCGGTCTCAAAAATCAGAAGTAGGGTGGGCACGCTTTTGTGCCCACGCGGAAGCGCTACAGCGTGGGCACAAAAGCGTGCCCACCCTACACACAAAAGTTTTTTTGCACCTATAGAAAAATCAGATGAATCGTAAACAAAAAAAGCGCCCCGGATGCCGGAGCGCTTTTCAATTGCAGGAAAGAGCTGTTATTTAGTCACTGCCAGCTGCGAGCGTTGCGCACCACGATAGGTGTACAAGGTGATGGTGCCGTCCTTGATGTCCCCTTTGGAGTCGAACGAGATCATGCCGGTCACGCCCTTGTGCTGGATCTTGGCCAGTTCCGGCAGGTATTTTTTCGGATCGGCCGACTTGGCTTTTTGCATGGCGTCCACCATGGTCATCAAGGCATCGTAGGTATATGGCGCATAGATCACGACGTCCTTGCCGTACTTGATCTTGTAAGCGGTCTTGTAGGCATCCAGCCCTTTCCGGGCCGACTCTTCGACACCGCCGGCTTCGGCGCAGATTACCTGGTCGTTGCTGATGCCGTCGCCGGCCAGCTTGGGCAGGTCGGAAGTGCAGATGGCATCGCCGCCCATGAACTTGGCCTTGATTCCCAGCTGCTTCATCTGGCGCAGCATGGGGCCGGCGCCGGCATCCAATCCGCCAAAGAACACGACGTCGGGTTTCTTGGCCTTGAACGAGGTCAGGATTGCATTGAAATCGGTCGCCTTGTCGCTGGTGTACTGGGTTGCCACGATGGTCATGCCGGCGGCTTTGGCGGCCTTGGTGAATTCTTCCGCCAGGCCCTGGCCGTAGGCGGTGCGGTCGTCGATTACCGCTGCGGTCTTGGCATGCAGCGTCTTGGCCGCATAACGGCCGAGGGCGCCGCCCAGCTGGCTGTCGTTGGCCACCACGCGGAAGGTGGTATTGAAACCTTGCTGGGTGTATTTGGCGCTGGTAGTCGACGGCGAGATTTGCGGGATGCCGGCGTCGTAGTAGATTTTCGATGCAGGAATCGAGGTGCCCGAATTGACGTGGCCGATGACGCCGGCGACTTTGGCGTCGACCAGTTTCTGCGCCACCGCGGTTGCCTGCTTGGGATCGGATGCGTCGTCTTCCGCCATCAGGACGAACCTGATTTTTTTGCCGTCCAGCGTCAGGCCCTGCTTGTTCAGTTCTTCGATCGCCATCCTGGCGCCGTTTTCATTGTCTTTGCCGATGTGGGCGATAGGGCCGGTGATCGGGCCGACGTGGGCGATCTTGACCACTTGTTCCTGTGCATGGGCGCTGGCGGACAGGGACAAGGCGATAGCCGCGGCCAGCGGGATCATTTTGGTGGTGTGCACTGGATTTTCTCCTAAGGATTTTTAATGTAATTGATGGTAAGTTTTTTCAGCCATCCGACGTTGATTTCAGTCTGGTCAGGGACTTAAACGTTACAACAATACAAAAGCCAGGCAAAGCGCTTTTATATGTTTTTTTATCAATCCGGCAGAATGAAATGCGTAAACCTCATGGCAGCGCCCGCGCAAATAAAAAAGCGCCCCGGCGCTAAGGCCGAGGCGCTTCCATGCAACAGTTGCTGAATGTAATTTACTTGGTGACGGTCAGCAAGGTACGCTTGCCGTCCTTGTAGGTATACAGGGTCAGCGTGCCGTCCTTGATATCGCCTTTGGCGTCGAACGCGATCATGCCGGTCACGCCCTTGTGATGGATCTTGACCAGCTCCGGCAGGTATTTTTTCGGATCGGCGGAATTGGCCTTCTGCATGGCTTCCACCATGGTCATCACGGAATCGTAGGAGTAGGGCGCGTACAGCTTGACTTCGGCGTTGAACTTCTTCTGGAACGCTGCCTTGAAATCCTCCAGGCCCTTCTTGCCCGATTCCTCGACGCCGCCGGCTTCGGCGCAAACCACCTGGTCGTTGATCAGGCCATCGCCGGCCAGCTTGCCCAGTTCGGCCGTGCACATGCCGTCGCCGCCCATGAACTTGGCCTTGATGCCGAGCGCCTTCATCTGGCGCAGCATCGGTCCGGCCACCGCATCCATGCCGCCGAAGAAGATCACGTCCGGATTCTTGGCCTTGATCGAGGTCAGGATGGCGTTGAAGTCGGTTGCCTTGTCGTTGGTGAACTGGGTTGCGACGATATTGACGCCGGCGCTTTTGGCGCCCTTGGCGAATTCCTGCGCGACGCCCTGGCCGTAGGCGGTGCGGTCGTCGATCACGGCGATGTTCTTGGCTTTCAGCGTGGTGGCTGCGTAACGTCCCAGCGTGCCGCCCAGCTGGCCGTCGTTGGCGACCACGCGGAATACGCTGTTAAAACCCTGCTGCGTGTATTTCGGGCTGGTGGCGGCAGGCGAGATTTGCGGGATGCCGGCATCGTAGTAAATTTTCGAAGCGGGAATCGTGGTGCCCGAATTCAGGTGGCCGATGACGCCGTCGATCTTGGCGTCCACCAGTTTTTGCGCTGCTGCCGTGCCTTGCTTGGGATCGGATGCATCGTCTTCCGCCAGCAGCACGAACTTGATTTTCTTGCCGCCCAGGGTAATGCCCTTGGCGTTCAGTTCTTCGACCGCCATCTTGGCGCCGTTTTCCATGTCCTTGCCGAGGTGGGCGGAAGGGCCGGTCACCGGGCCGACGTGGCCGATCTTGACGATTTGTTCTTCAGCGTGAGCCGAGCCTGCTGCGCCCAGCGCCAACGCGACTGCTGCAGCCAGCGGCAACATTTTGTTCTTCATCTGCACGTGTTTCCTCCTGAGGGTTTATACAAGGTAAGTGAAAGCAATTTCCGCTGTCCAAGGAGCGGAACATGTAAACGTTACAACAGAACAAAATCCTCGTATAGGCTTTTTCCTGCATTTTAGGCAATACCCTTGCGGTCCGTACGGGGATTGATGCAGGCGGCAGAATGGGAGAGATGGTGTGCAGATTTTCAGCAGGCGAAAAAAAACGCCCCGGTTGCCGGGGCGTTTTTATCAGAGACGCGCGACGATTATTTTGTCACTGTCAGCAGGGTGCGCTTGCCATCCTTGTAGGTGTACAAGGTCAGCGAACCGTCCTTGATGTCGCCCTTCGGATCAAAAGCGATATCGCCGGTCACGCCTTTGTAGTGGATCTTGGCCAGCTCAGGCAGATATTTCTTCGGATCGGACGAGCCGGCTTTTTGCATTGCCGACACCATCGCCATCAGCGCATCGTATTCGTACGGTGCGTAGATCACGACTTCCTGGTTGAACTTCTTCTGATAAGCCACCTTGAAAGCTTCCAGCGCAGCCTTGCCTGCATCCGGCACACCGCCGGCTTCAGCGCAGACTACCTGGTCGTCTTTCAGGCCAGCGCCGGCCAGCTTGGCCAGCTCGGTGGTGCACAGGCCGTCGCCGCCCATGAACTTGGCCTTGATGCCCAGCTGGTCCATCTGGCGCAGCATCGGACCGCCGACAGCATCCATGCCGCCGAAGAAGATCACGTCTGGATTCTTGGCCTTGATCGAAGTCAGGATGGCGTTGAAGTCAGTCGCCTTATCGTTGGTGAACTGCGTCGCCACGATAGTAGCGCCGGCCTTCTTGGCGCTCTTGGTGAACTCTTCTGCAACGCCCTGGCCGTAGGCGGTACGGTCATCGATCACGGCAATATTCTTGCCCTTCAGGGTGTTGACCGCATAGCGACCCAGGGTGCCGCCCAGCTGGCCATCGTTGGCGACCACGCGGAATGCCGTGTTGAAGCCTTGCTGGGTGTATTTCGGATTGGTGGCGGAAGGCGAGATTTGCGGAATGCCGGCGTCGAAATAGATCTTCGATGCAGGAATCGTGGTGCCGGAATTCATGTGGCCGATAACACCCTTGACCTTGGCATCCACCAGTTTCTGCGCAGCCGCGGTTCCTTGCTTCGGATCGGAGGCATCATCTTCGGAAGCCAACACGAAAGTCACTTTTTTGCCGCCGATCAGAGTGCCCTTGGCATTCAATTCATCGATTGCCATCTTGGCGCCGTTTTCATTGTCCTTGCCTATGTGCGCGTTAGGACCTGTGAGCGGGCTGACCTGGCCGATGGTGACTACTTCTTGTGCCGAAGCCGAGCCAGCAAAGGCGAAAGCCATGGCAATTGCACCGGCCAACGGAATCAATTTGATCTTGTTCTGCATGAATGTCCTCCTGAGGATTTAAAATAAAACAATCTAATTACAGTTTCACCGTCCGCTGCTTATTTGTTATTTATTCGAACTTGTCCGAATAAGGCAACGTTACAACATAAAAAACGCTTCGCATAGCGGTTTTTGCGAATTCTTAACACAGCTTATGTGTCCCCACTGCAGCCCTTGATCCCTTGGCATGAGCAAACATCACACCCTAGATAAAGTTGACCGCAAGCTGCTTAACTTGCTGCAGCGCGACAATCAAATGCCGACCCGCACCCTGGCCGACAAAGCCCACATTTCCCAGCCGACCTGCCTGCGTCGCCTGCGCGACTTGCGCGAGGCCGGCATCATCAGCGCCGACGTCTCGCTGGTCGATCCATTTGCGCTCGGCTACGGCATGCTGGCCTTCCTCGAAATCTCGCTGAACCACCAGTCAGACGAGCACATGCAGGAATTCGAGCTGCGCATGAACAAGGAAGCCGAGGTCATGCAATGCTATTTCGTGTCGGGCGATTACGATTATTTCCTGGTCGTGCACGTGATCGATATGGATGCCTATTATCAGTTCGTGCGCCGGGTCATTTCAGGCTCCGGCAATGTCCGCCATTTCCAGTCTCGTTTCCCCATGAAGCGCGCCAAGTTCGTGACCCGCGTCGCCTTCGACGAAAAGCCGGCCACGGTCGAGGTGCGCATCGCCAAGTGATGCACTTCAACAGTGCGCCCGGACAATAAAAAGGCGGCGCTGCCGATTCCCGCGGATACATACGCAAAAACCGCGCCATGTCCGACCGGACGAAAAAAAAGACCGATGCTGTCGCCAGCACCGGTCTTTTTTATCGCCTTGCTACATCAGGCTTGGCAGCAATCATGCTTGCACGGGGCGCGGCAGGATCAACGGCTGCGGCGTTTGCCGCGGCATGCCGGTAAATGCGAAATCGACTTCCGGCCGGCGGCCCGAAATGATCTCGGCGATGGCGCGGCCGGAACCGCAGCCCATGGTCCAGCCCAGCGTGCCGTGGCCGGTGTTGAGGAACAGGTTGCTGATCCTGGTCTTGCCGATATACGGCACGTTGGATGGCGTCATCGGGCGCAGGCCGGTCCAGTAAACCGGATTGTCGTAATCGCAACCATCGGGGAACAGCTCGCGGGTGCGGCGCGTAATTGCTTCGCAGCGGGTGGTGTTGAGTTCGCGCGTGTAGCCGTTCAGTTCGCAGGTGCCGGCCACCCGCAGGCGGTCGCCCAGGCGCGACACCACCAGCTTGTAGCCGTCGTCGGTGAGCGAAACGCTGGGCGCCGCTTCCGGATTGGTGATGCGGTAGGTAGCGGAATAACCCTTGCCCGGGTAGATCATCAGTTCGATGCCGAGCGGCTTCAGCAGCGGCGTCGAGAAGCTGCCCATGGCGACCACAAAAGCATCGGCATGCAGCACTTCATGGCGGCCGTCGGCATTGATGACCTCGACCCCGGTGATCTTGGCGCCGGCGCCGCTGCCTTCGGTGATCAGGCGAGTGACGCTGGTGTTGTACTGAAACTTGACGCCGGCTTCGGCGGCCTTGTCAGCCAGGCCGGAGGTGAATTTGTAGACGTCGCCCGATTCATCGGTGGCGGTGAAGTCGCCGCCGACGATCTTGTCGCGGATGCGCGCCAGAGCCGGTTCGATCCTGACCACTTCGTCGGCGCTGATGGAATCGCGCGGGCAGCCGAGGTCGCGCATCAGTTGCGCGGCAGGCAGCGAGATGTCGAATTCTTTTTGTTCGGTATAAAAATGCAGGATGCCGCGCGTCAGGCAATCGTAGTCGACGCCGGTTTCGGCGCGCACGGCTTGCAAGGTCTGGCGGCTGTATTCGCAGATGGCGACGATCTGGCGGATATTGTCGTTGGTGCGGGCCGGGGTGCATTCGCGCAGGAAATTCAGCGCCCATTTCCATTGCAGCCATTCCGGACGGAAGCGGTACAGCAGCGGCGCATCTTCCTGCCCCAGCCATTTCAGCACCTTCAGCGGCGCCTGCGGATTGGCCCAGGGTTCGGCATGCGACACCGAAATCTGGCAACCGTTGGCAAAACTGGTCTCTTGCGCCGCGCCGGGCTGGCGTTCGATCACTGTCACGTCGTGACCTTCCTTGTTCAGGAACCATGCAGAACTTGTTCCGATAACGCCAGCGCCCAATACAATTACTTTCATCTCATCTCCAAAAATCGCTGCTTAGTTACTCTCTGATTACTCGCTGCTGGCTCTCGAGCCACCATTTCAATAGCGCTATTGTAAGAAAACAGAGATTTTTTAGGCGATCAAAATGAGATCTGTTTTTTTTACTTTTATCTACCGTAATTCAAAATGTGATTGAAAAACAAAAAATTCAGACTAAATGTTTGTTTTTTTTAATTTGACTAATTCCAGGCTTACCGCACGGGAAATTACCTCGTCCAGGGTCTGGTGCAAACCTTCCCTGATTTGCGCCGCCATGCCTTCCACCGCGGTCTGCAATACATCCGCCAGGCCGTCGCGCACCCTTTGCTCGATGACAAAATCGATGCGGTCCTGCAACTGCTGCAGCACTTTTTCCCTGACCTCCGCTTCCAGCCGCTCCCAGTCGTGCTGGCTCAGGGTGCGCGCCGCAGTTTCTTCCTGCCGTGCCTTGGGCAGGTCAAAACTGCCGTCGTCGTCCAGCCCGGGCGCGGCCACGGCGGCCGCTTGCGGCGTTTCTATAATGTCGGTCAAAGTCGGCAGCGGGACAATGACCTCGGTCAATAAAGGAATATTGGCGTCGAGATTACTCATTACGGATTCCTCTATAGCTATACGTTGTCGGCGACGAAATGGGTCAGGGGGTAACCGCGTTGCTGGTAGAAGCGGTAGCGATCGCGGCCGCCAGCCTTGTCGTCGTCGGCCAGCGAGATGATTTCGAACATTCTTTCGAAGCGGGCGAAATGCTGTGGCGTCTTGCCGGACAGGTTGATCAGGATCTGGTGATGCGGCCATCCGGTTTCTTCATCGGCGGCCAGGATCACCGGGGTTTGCGCGGCCAGCGGGTCGCCGGCCCTGACGTGGGGCAGGAAGTCGTGCTCGGAGAATGTCCAGAGCGCGCGGTCGAGTGTCGCCAGATCCTCGCTGCTGCCTAATATGACGATCTGGCGTTGGGCCGCGCGCGCTTTACGCACCAGTCGGCAGGTGTACAGGAACTTGTCCGAAATATTGGTGTGAAAGTCGATTTGCGTCATGAATGGTATTGGTAGGGCGGTAGCGTTTTAAAAACGGAATCCGGGCGGCGCGTTGCCGGCTGCCGGCGGAGAGTCGCCATTGCTGGCACTGCCGGCGGCCGCTGGGGCGATCTTGCCGGGCTCGACAACGGTTGGCGCAGCGGCGACCGGAGCGGCATTGCGATAGGTTTTTGGCAAGCGGCTGGTTTCCGGATAACCGGCGGCTGTCAGCGCCGCGCCCCAGGCGGGCGAAGAAAAGCCGCTTTCCTTGTTGCGGCCGACTGTCAGTATCGGCAGCTGGTTTTCACTGGTGACCTTGCGCAAGGCGGCAATATCTTCATTGCTCTTGACGGTCTTTTCACTGAACGGGATGCCGCGCTCGTTCAGCATTTTGCGGCCATCGTCGCACGGAATGCATTTCTCCGAGCTGTACAGAGTGACCGGACTATTCTTGACCGCCTGCGCCAGTTCATAAGGCAAGCCGTCGTTGATGTCGCTGATGCCGGCGCCGGTTTTCTGTTGCGTCACGTTACCCTTGGCAGGCGGGATGTCGCTATAGGTAACTTTGCCGTCGGGGCCGGTCGATTTGTACAGTTGCGCTTGCGCGCCGGCGGCCAGCGTCAGCAGAAAAACCGTTGCAGCGAATTTAGTCCCAGCTTTCATCCTTTTCCCCTATTGTAAGAATCGCCGTTGTACAGCGAAGGTTTGGTAGTGGTATTGCATCGATCCAGTTGCTTCCTGCTTCTTTGATTACTTATGCCGCCATGCCGCTATGGCGCAGCAAGGCGTCTATGTTCGGTTCGCGTCCGCGGAAAGCCTTGAACGATTCCAGCGCCGGGCGCGAGCCGCCGACGGCCAGGATTTCGGCGTGGAATTTCTTTCCGGTCTCTGCCGACACCACGTTACCGCCGCGCGAAGCGGCTTCTTCAAACGCGCTGTAGGCATCGGCCGACAACACTTCGGCCCATTTGTAGCTGTAATAGCCGGCAGCATAACCGCCGGCGAAAATGTGGCCGAACGAATGCTGGAAGCGATTGAAGGATGGCGGGCTGATGACCGCGATCTTGCTGCGCACCTGGTTGATCACGTCCTGCACGCTTTGGCTGCCATACGGATCATAATCGTCGTGCAAGCGCATGTCGAACAGGGAAAACTCGACCTGGCGCAAAGCCTGCAGCCCGGACTGGAAATTCTTGGCGGCGGTCATCTTGTCGAACAGCGCGCGCGGCAACGGTGCGCCGCTGTCCGCTTCCGATGTCATGTGCTGCAGGACATCCCACTCCCAGCAGAAATTCTCCATGAACTGCGAAGGCAGTTCGACCGCATCCCACTCGACGCCGGAAATGCCGGAGACGCCGATCTCGTCGACCTGGGTCAGCATGTGGTGCAAACCGTGGCCGAACTCGTGGAACAGGGTGATCACTTCGTCATGGGTAAACAAAGCGGGTTTGGTCGCGCCGTTGACTGTCGCCGGCGCCGTGAAGTTGCAGGTCAGGTAGGCAATCGGGGTCTGGATTTCGCTGCCGAGGCGGCGCCGGGCGCGCGCGTCGTCCATCCATGCGCCGCCGCGCTTGCCGTTGCGGGCATACAGGTCGAGGTAAAACTGGCCGATCAGCTTGCCGTCTTTCTGGATCCGGAAAAACTTGACGTCGGGGTGCCACACCGCAGCCTGGTCGGCGCTGATGTCGACTGAAAACAGTTTCTGCACCAGCTGGAACAAGCCTGCGACTACCACCGGTTCCGGGAAATACTGTTTCACTTCCTGCTCTGAGAAAGCATAGCGCTGTTCGCGCAGCTTTTCCGCGGCATACGCCAGGTCCCAGGCTTCCAGCGCGGCCAGGTCCAGCTGTTCCGCGGCGAACGCCCGCAGCTCCGCCAGGTCCTGCTCGGCAAATGGACGGGCGCGCTGGCCCAGGTCTTCCAGGAAGTGCATCACTTCGGCCGGGGTCTTGGCCATCTTGCGCACCAGCGACAGCTCGGCGTAATTCTTGAAGCCCAGCAGTTTCGCTTCTTCATTACGCAAACGCAGGATCTCGACGATGTTGGCGCTGTTGTCCCATTCCGGCTTTTCGCCCAGTTCGGAAGCCTTGGTGGCATTGGCGCGATAGATTTTTTCGCGCAGGGCACGGTTATCCGCATATTGCAGGATCGGGAAATAAGACGGGAAATGCAGCGTAAATTTGTAGCCCGCCTTGCCGTCCTGCTCGGCGGCAGCGCGCGCCGCCTGGCGCACATCGTCCGGCAGCCCGGCCAGTTCGGTTTCGTCGTCGACAAACAGGCCGTAGGCATTGGTGGCGTCGAGGATGTTTTCCGAGAAGCGGGTGGTCAGCGCTGCGTGTTTTTCCTGGATTTCGGCGAAGCGAGCCTTTTTGGCCGGCGCCAGCTCGGCGCCGCCCAGCCTGAAATCACGCAGGGCGTTGTTGACGATCTTGCGGCGCGCCTCCGACAGCTCGGCAAAGTCGAGATTGTTCTTGATGGCCTTGTATTTGTCGAACAAGGCCAGGTTTTGCGCCAGCGCGGTCCAGAATTCGATCAGTTTCGGCTGGTTTTCGTTATACGCGGCGCGCAGGTCCGGCGTGTCGGCTACCGCATTCAGATGGCTGACAATGCCCCAGGCCCGGCCCAGCTTCTCCGTCACATGTTCCAGCGGGACGACAAAATTGTCCCAGGTGACGGCGTCGGTCGAGGCTTCCAGCAAGGTCACCACGGTATGCGCCTGCTGCAGCAGCGCCGCGATGGCCGGACTGATGTCGGCCGGCTTGATCTGGTCGAATTTGGCCAGGCCGGTAAAGTCGAGCAGGGGATTGCTGGTCTTGGTTGCGGTAGATGTCATTACAGTTACATTCTTTCTGCGGCTTCGATGGTATTGACCAGCAGCATGGTGATGGTCATCGGCCCGACGCCGCCTGGCACCGGGGTGATGTAGCCCGCCACTTCCTTGGCGTTGGCAAAATCGACATCGCCGCACAGTTTGCCGTTATCGTCGCGGTTCATGCCGACATCGATCACGGCAGCGCCAGGCTTGACCATGTCGGCGGTGACGATATTGCGCTTGCCGGTAGCCACCACCAGGATGTCGGCCATGCGCGTGTGCAGCCCGAGGTCGCGGGTCTTGGAATTACAGATGGTGACGGTGGCGCCGGCCTGCAAGAGCAGCATGGCTTGCGGCTTGCCGACGATATTCGAGGCGCCGACGATCACCGCATGGGCGCCGCGCACCGGGAAGTTGACCGATTCCAGCATTTTCATCACGCCGTAAGGAGTACACGGGCGGAACAGCGGCTGGCCGGTCATCAGCAGGCCGGCGTTGCTGATGTGGAAGCCGTCGACGTCTTTTTCGGCGGCGATGGCTTCGATCACCTTGTGGGCGTCGATATGGGCCGGCAACGGCAACTGCACCAGGATGCCGTTGATCTTCGGATCTTTATTCAAGGCGTCGATACGCGCCAGCAGGGCCGCTTCGGTCAGGTCGGCATCATATTTTTCCAGCACTGAATACAAGCCGTTGTCTTCGCAAGCCTTGACCTTGTTGCGCACATACACCTGTGAAGCCGGGCTGTCGCCGACCAGGATCACCGCCAGGCCGGGCTGCTTGCCCTGCGCGGTCAGCGCGGCGGCGCGTTTGGCGACGTCGGCGCGGAGTTGTTGGGAGAGGAGGTTTCCGTCGATCAGTTGGGCTGGCATAGTAGAGGCAATGAAAATTGAAAGCAAAGCAGGATTATAAGGGGTGCGCGCGCCGAAGACTGCGTCGGTGGCGTGTTGCCGTGTGGAAATTTGCGAATATTTGCAGTTTATTTCTTGCCGACCCGTTCTTGCCGGCCCGCGCGCATCCACCAGGAATTGCCGATTTGATAAAACCAGGCCTCGCCCAGCGTACTTCCTGAGCTCGCGGCCGATTGTAAATTGCTGTCCAGCCGACATCCGACGCGTTCTTTCATTTTCGGCTATTCTCGCCTTCTACGACATCTGCATGTCACCGACCATGCCCGAAATAATGCAACAGGCGGCCGCATGGCAGAGCTGACAAATTTGAAAAAAGGATGCTGAATTGACCGATCATTACACTCGCCGGCTGGCGCTGCTAGGGCAAGAGCAGCACCGCGGCTTGCTGGGCCAGGGCCTGCGCGGCATCGAAAGAGAAACCCTGCGCGTCGAAGCCGACGGCCGGCTGGCCCTGACGCCGCATCCGCGCGCGCTGGGCTCGGCGCTGACCCATCCGCAGATCACCACCGACTATTCGGAATCGCTGCTGGAATTCATTACCCCGGCCGAGCACGACATCGCGACCGCGTTGACCGAACTGGACGCGATCCACCGTTTTGTCTATACCAAGCTGGGCGACGAACTGCTGTGGAGCCAGTCTATGCCGGCCCATCTGCCGGCGGAAGAGCAGATCCCGATTGCCTGGTACGGCACGTCCCACATGGGGACCCTGAAACACGTCTACCGGCGCGGCCTGGCGCTGCGCTACGGCAAGCGCATGCAATGCATCGCCGGCATCCATTACAACTATTCGCTGGCTGAAGGTGTATGGGAAGCCCTGCAGCAGGCCGAAGGCGCCAGCGGCACGGCAGTGCATTTTCAGTCGGAAAGCTATATCGCGCTGGTGCGCAATTTCCGCCGCTACAGCTGGCTGCTGATGTACCTGTTCGGCGCTTCGCCGGCCTTGTCCAAGTGTTTCCTGGACGGCCGCGACCACCGCCTGGAAGAACTGGACAAAGACACCCTCTACCTGCCGTACGCGACCAGCCTGCGCATGAGCGACCTCGGCTACACCAGCGAAGCCCAGGCGCGCCTGACGCCGCAATTCAACAGCCTCGACAGCTACATCAAGAGCCTGGCGCGCGCGGTCAGCCAGCCTTATCCGCCGTACGCGGAAATCGGCACGCATCGCAACGGCGAGTGGGTGCAGATCAACACCAACATCCTGCAGATCGAAAACGAGTACTACTCGACCATTCGGCCGAAGCGCGTCATCAATTCCGGCGAGCGGCCGATCCAGGCGCTTTCCGCGCGCGGCGTGCAGTACATTGAAGTGCGCTGCATGGACATCGACCCGTTCGAACCGATGGGAATCAACCTGGAAACCTCGCGCTTCCTGGATGCTTTCCTGTTGTTCTGCGCACTAGACGACAGCCCGTTGACCAGCGATGAAGAAAGCCTGGAAAATACCGAGAATTTCTCGCGTGCAGTGAAGGAAGGGCGGCGTCCCGGTTTGCAACTGCGGCGTGACGGCAATCCGGTCGGCCTGCAAACCTGGGGCAAGGAGCTGATGCAGCGGATCGGTTCGGCGGCAGCCCTGCTCGACGCCCAGCGCAGCGATGGCGCCCATGCGGCATCGCTGGCGAAACAAAACCTCAAGCTGGAATCGGTTGAACTGACGCCATCCGCGAAGGTATTGGCGATCCTGCGCGACAACCAGGAATCGTTCGGCAGTTTTGCGCTGCGCCAGAGCAAGGCGCATGCGGCATATTTCCTGGCGCATCCTCCGAGCCTGGAAGAAGGCAATTATTTCGAAACGCTGGCGGCCACGTCCCTGTCCGAGCAGGAAAGCCTGGAGCGCAGCCAGACCGGGGATTTCGATACTTTTGTCGCCGCTTATCGCGCCAGCACGCTGGGTAACATGAGTGTGTAGGAAATATAAGTAACTCTTGCTGGCGCCGGCGGCTTACACCGCCGGCTGAGCCTATAGGCATGCAATGGACAAAGGCAATTTCTCAGACAATCCCTGACGTGCTTCCTGCACCGCCTGCGCCACGGCTTCCGGACCGAAGACCAGTCCTTGCAGCGGGAAAAAGTGCACATCGCTGATGCCGATCGATGCCAGCGCATAACGCAGGTACGGCGTCAGGAAGTCAGCCTGTTTCGCCCGTTCTCCCACATGGAAACCGCCGGAACTGACCAGTACAAAGGTCGCGCGGTCTTTTATCAGTCCGACCTTGCCTTGCGGCGTGGCGTGGAAACTGCGATTGATGCGGATTACGTGATCGAGCCACAGCTTGAGCGCGGCGGGTACGGTGAAGTTGTGCATCGGAGTGACGATGAACAGCATATCGTGTTGTTCCAGTTCGACGATCAGGCGTTCCGACCACGCGAATTCTTTTGCATCGGGCGCCGTTTGCGAAGTGAGCGCAATTGCGTAGTCGCGTCCGATTGGCGGAAGAGGCGACTTCACCAGATCGCGTTCGGTGATCTGTACGTTATCGATGCCCGATGCGGCAATCGCTTCCATTGCAAGGCGATAACCATGGCTTGCATCGCTGTACGGGCCGCTGTTCAATACTAAAATGCGCGTCATGTGGAGGTTTCCTGTGTAAGCGGTTCGACAAAATGCATGCCCTTTGCAAGCAGCCCCTGGCGGAAGTAAAAGCGCTGGGCCAGCGCCATATGCAAGCCGGTATCCAGCACAAAATGCTTGCAGTGCGACGCGATGGCTTGTTGCCGCGCTGCCTGCAACAGGCGTTCGCCCAGTCCGGAGCGGTGCAACGTGGCTGTTACCACCAAGTCGTCGACGTAAACGAAACGGCCGTATATCAGGTTGTCTTGCAGCCGGTAGCCGGCAAGTCCGACGATGGCGCCGTCGCGCCATGCCGCGAGCAGGCAATACCCTTGCGTACGTTGCTGCGCAACCTGAGCGCTGTATGTTGCACGATCGCTCAGATGCGGCCGCAATTCCTTCATCACGGAGAACGACGCTGCCAGATCGGCGTCGCTTTCGATGTGTTTTATTTCTACCTCAGACTGCATGCATTTCTCCAGAAAGTTGGCGCTGCTCTATCGTTGCGTCGACAGAGCGGGTGAATCGATAATCGCATTGCAGTTTATCGAGCCGGCTGCGACTTGCTGAACCACGCGGCAAACCCGGTGTCGCCGAGGCGCGCGCTGCCGGCCGGCGTCAGCGATTGATCGTTGATCTGTGCGCCGTAGTAAGCCGCATTGCCATCCGGCACGACGATGCGTTTGTCGCCGAGGGCGTTCAGGTAACGCTTCATCAGGTCGGCGAGCCCGATTTTTTCCGGGCCGGCCGCATCGAATGTACCGTTGATCGCCTGTATCAGCGCTGTATCCGACACGATCGCCGCGATGTCGTCCGATGAAATCGGTTGCACATGCGCCGGCGACAGGCGGATCTCGTTGCCGATCGTGCCTGATTGCGCAATGCCGCCGAGGAATTCGAAGAATTGCGTGGAGCGCACGATGGTGTACGGCAGCCTGGATGCCTTGACCATATTTTCCTGTGCCATCTTGGCGCGGAAGTAGCCGCTGTCGAGCATGCGTTCGGTGCCGACCACCGACAGCGCAATGTGATGCTTGACGCCGGCTGCCTGTTCCGCGGCAAGCAGGTTGCGGCCGGACGTTTCAAAGAATTCGAGCACGGCCTTGTCTTCGAACGAAGGCGAGTTGCTCAAATCGATGACGACCTGTGCGCCTTTGACCGCATCCGCCAAACCTTCGCCGGTGATGGTGTTGACGCCGGTGCCTGGAGAACCGGCGACGACGTCGTAACCGAGCTGGCGCAGGTTGGCGGCGACTTTCGATCCGATCAGGCCGCTGCCGCCGATGATGAGGATTTTCATGGAATGCCTTTCAATGTGTCCCCATCAATGGACGACGGGTTTGTGAACCGGATTGCCGAAGCTGCCGGCAATTACACTGGCATCTTGCGGAATGCGATGGCAAACCGGTTCCAGGTATTGATCGAGGTGATAAGCAAGGTCAGTTCGATCAGTTCGGCGTCGGTGAAATGCGGGCGGACTGCTTCCCACACTGCATCCGGCACATGGTTTTGCGAAACCAGCGTCAGCGATTCGGTCCATGCCAGTGCGGCGCGTTCACGGTCGCTGAAGAACGGGGTTTCGCGCCAGGCCGAGACGGTAGCCATGCGGCGTTCCGATTCGCCGGCCTTGCGGGCGTCGGTGACATGCATGTCGAGGCAGAAAGCGCAGCCATTGATTTGCGACGCACGCAGGCGGACCAGTTCCTTGAGCAGGATGTCCAATGTGCCTTTGTTGATCTGGTTTTCAACACCCATCAATGCCTTGATGGCGTCTTTGTCGGCAGTGTAGAAGTCGAGGCGAGTTTGCATTTGAAGCTCCTTGGTTAGGTAAATCGAAGTAAATCGGGGTTTGCTTGAGGTGTAGTATGCGAGAATCATGGCCATGTTAGAAGGGCCAAGAAATAACAAAAGGACTAGTCCATGGAGTTTGCCAAGCCCGTTGCCAAGCCCGGCCTTGACCTGCACATCGATCGCACGCTGGAATTGCCGATGTATCAACAGATATGTCAACGTTTCAAGACTGCGATCGAGCGGGGAAACCTGCGTGCGGGCGATCGTGTGCCCGCAGTACGGGCGCTGGCGACCGAATTGAACCTCGCGCGCGGCACGGTGGAAATGGCTTATCGCATCCTGGCAGACGAAGGATATCTGCAGGTCAGGGGTGCGGCCGGCACCGTGGTATCGCCGTCTTTGCCGCCGCCGGCGATCCCCAAGCCGCAAGCAGCAATCGCCGGCCAGGCCCATGCCGTCATCGTCGACCACGACGGCAAGGCGCCGAAGCCGTTGCAGATGGGTTTGCCCGCGCTCGATGCATTCCCGCGCAAGGTGTGGAACCGGCTGGTCGGACATCGCCTGCGCGGCAGCGAACCGGCGCGGCTGGCCTATCCCGACCCTGCCGGTTATGACCGTTTGCGCGAAAAAATTGCAACTTACCTGGGCGTCTCGCGCGGCGTGACTTGCCTGCCGGAGCAGGTGTTCATCACGACCGGCTTGCGCAACACGCTGGAACTGACGTTAAGCAGCCTTTCCACTGTCGGCGACGCCTTCTGGTTCGAAGATCCCGGCTATATTTTTGCCCGTCTGTTCCTGCAAAATACCGCAGTCAAGATGGTGCCGGTGCCGGTCGATGATCATGGCTTGATGGTGGAAGAAGGCAAGCGCCTCAGTCCCTATGCAAAATTCGCAATGGTCACGCCCTCGCACCAAAGCCCGCTTGGCGTGACGCTGTCGCTGGAACGCCGGATGGCGCTTCTGGAGTGGGCCAGCAAAGCCGGCAGCTGGATTATCGAAGACGACTACGATAGCGAATTCCGCTATCAGGGACGGCCGCTGCCGGCGCTGAAAAGCCTGGACCGCAATGACCGCGTGATTTACAGCGGCACCTTCAGCAAGGCGATGTTCCCGGGCTTGAGGCTGGCTTATGCGGTCGCGCCGGTCAGTGCGATTGCTCGCTTTCAGGCCGCCTCTTATAACCTGAACGCAGGCTGCCCATACCTGTTCCAGGAAGGCATTGCCGACTTTATCGCCGAAGGCCATTTCTCAAGGCATCTGAAAAAAATGCGCCTGTTGTACGCAGAGCGCCGCGCGGTGACGTCGCGCGTTTTCCAGGAAATATTGGGCGATCGCATACGGATCGATTTGCAGCCTGGCGGGTTGCACGTACTGGCGAAGCTGGCTGATCACGAGGACGATGTCATGCTCGCGGGCCGTGCGCGGACTGCCGGTCTGGCCGTGCATCCTTTGTCGCGCTGGTACATCAATGCAAAACCGCGGCAGGGGTTGCTGCTGGGTTTTGCCAACGTGGTCGATGAGAAGGATGCGATGCGGCTGGCGCTGAGGCTCAAACAAGCATTGGCATAGAGTTGCCTTCAGACTTCTCTGAGAAATACTTGGGCCGCCGAGTCCGCCAACTTGGCAACGCCATCAGCGTTCGATAGTGATAATGTGCGCCTGAATCTTGCCGTCAACAGGACCAGGTCCAAACTGTCGGACGATGGCTTCCTCAGCGGCGTCGGTTGCTTCGCTGAGCCGTGACTTGTCGCGCGCCTCGATCTCGCCGCGTAGCGGCGTCCCTTGGCAGTAAGCGATTGCAGGGATCCGCGCCGACGTCGCCCGGCTGCGCGCCGCGACGGTGCTAATGTGAGGTGACGAGCGGAAACCGCCAGCCTCCAGATCTCGCGTAATGGTTGCGAGGTCGTGGTAACCATGGGGCGTGCGGGCCATGAAGCGCGGAGGATCGTTGGGAAAGAGCGCTGCGAGTGCAGCCGCAACGTTGTGGGCGAACTCGTTCTCCTCGATTCGATCCCAAACGTTGAAAATGAGAACGCCACCCGGCCGGAGAACACGACGCATCTCCGAAAACGCCTTCGGCTTGTCGGGAAAGAACATGACTCCAAACTGGCACACCACGGCGTCGAACATTGAGTCCTCGAAGGGCAGTTGCATGGCATCCGCCTGACGCCACTCCACGGGGTATCTGGTTCCGACCTTGGAAGCCATATCCAGCATCGCCTGATTAAGGTCCGTGGCAACAATGGAGACGCTTTCCGGCAGCGCGGATGCCAGATTGCGGGTCACAACGCCTGTACCTGCAGCAATCTCGAGCACCCGGGTAAGTGGCCGCGAAACTATCCGATTCACCAAATCGACAGCATACGGTTCAAAAATCATCGGAACCAGATACTCTTCATAGAGCCTCGGGATTGAGCCAGTGAAGGCTTTGTCGGCATCGGGACTGCTCAAGCCATTCTCCTTTGTGCCACGGTTTCTGCGGGTTTCATGCCACATTTAATATTGTTTATTTATATAATATAGTGCGCGCAAAGCCAGATGCCAAGCGACTTGTGGAGGTTTTGCGCCACCAGCAACAGACCGCAGCGGATTGCAATCAATATTGCGTCAGCGCTCATGCGGGCTCACATATTTCAGGAGAACTTATGTTTGACCACGTCAAATTCGGAGTCAGCGACTATGCAGCGAGCAAAACGTTTTTCCTCAAGGCCCTCGAACCGCTCGGCGTAGCTGTTGTCGGGGAGGGGCCGCCGACGTACGGTGTCGAGCTTCTTGGCCCAAAGGACAAGGCTTCATTGTGCCTGTACCAAACCGAGGAGCGGCCGGCGCATCTTCATTTGGCGTTCGCGGCCGAGAATCGCCAGCAAGTCGAAGCTTTCTATCGCGCGGCCCTGGAGGCGGGTGGCAAAGACAATGGCGCGCCTGGTTTGCGCCCGCAGTACAACGCGAACTACTATGCCGCTTTTGTCATTGGCCCGGACGGGCACAACATTGAAGTGGTTTGCCATGAGGCCGAGGCCTGACCCTTCCATCGAGGGGACGTCCGTTTCTGGCCGATAGCGGACAGCCGAGAACGACACACGACTTTAAAACAATTCCTTCTGCCCGCCCACCAAAGCCGCAAAATTATCGTCCAGAAACGGCAATATCGCATCCGCCAGCGGCTGCAGCTGCCGGGTCAGATAGTGGTCATAGTCGATCGCCGAGCGCTGCGTTTCCAACGGCTCGGGGCCGGCCGTGGTCATCACGTAGCTGATCCAGCCGCCGTTCTGGTACTGCAATGGCCGGCCTTGTTCGCGGTTGAACTCATCGGCCACGCGCGCGGCGCGCACATGCGGTGGCACATTGCGCTCGTATGCTTCCAAAGGTCGTCTCAGCCGTTTACGGTAGACCAGCAGCTCGTCGAATTCGCCTTTCAGCGTGCGGCTGACGTAATCGCGTACGTAAGCCTGATAGGGCTCGCGCTTGAATATGTGCTGGTAAAGCTGTTGCTGGAATTCCTTGGCCAGCGGGGTCCAGTCGGAGCGCACCGACTCCAGTCCCCGGTACACCATCTCGTCCGCGCCGTCGGCGTTGACGATCAAGCCGGCATAACGCTTCTTGCTGCCCAGTTCGGTGCCGCGGATGGTCGGCATCAGGAAGCGGCGGTAGTGGGTGTCGAACTCCAGTTCCAGCGCGCTTTCGATACCCAGGGTTTGCCGCAGATGCAGGCGCCACCATTCGTTGACGTCCTGCGCCAGGGTATTGCCGATCTTGGCCGCCTGTTGCTCGGTATGCGGTTGCTTGAGCCAGACAAAAGTGGAATCGGTGTCGCCATAGATGACCTGATAGCCTTTGGCCTCGATCAGTTCGCGTGTCTTGTGCATGATCTCATGGCCGCGCATGGTGACCGATGACGCCAGGCGTGGATCGAAAAAACGGCAGCCAGTCGAACCCAGCACACCGCAGAAGGCATTCATGATGATCTTCAAGGCTTGCGACAGCGGCTGGTTGCGCTGGCGTTTTGCCGTTTCGCGCCCTTGCCAGATCTGGCTGACGATGCCTGGCAGGCAGTGCTTGCTGCGCGAGAAGCGGCCGCCGCGAAAGCCCGGCACGGAATCGCTGTCGCCCGGATGCTGCATGCCTTCGACCAGCCCGACCGGATCGATCAGGAAGGTGCGGATGATGGAGGGATACAGGCTTTTATAATCCAGCACCACGACGGAATCGTACAAGCCCGATTGCGAATCCATTACAAAGCCGCCGGGGCTGGAATCGCCAGCCACTTCGCCCAGGTTCGGCGCGACGTAACCCTGGCGGTGCATGTGGGGCAGATACAAATGGCTGAAAGCAGCCACCGAACCACCGCTGCGGTCTGCCGGCAAGCCGGTGACGGCGGCGCGTTCCAGCAGGAATGCCAGCAGTTCGGTCTTGGCGAAGATGCGCGTCACCAGTTCGCAGTCTTTCAGGTTGTAGGTCGCCAGCGCCGGTTTGTCCTCGGCGAAACGGCGGTCGATTTCGGCCATGCGCTGGTAGGGATTGGTGATCGATTTACCTTCGCCCAGCAGGGTTTGGGCTACATGCTCCAGGCTGAAGGAAGGGAAATTCCAGGTTGCCGATTTCAGCGCTTCGATGCCGTCGATGATCAGGCGGCCGGCAGCGGACGCGAAATGGTGGTTCGGCTTGAAGCCGTGTTCGCGCCACTCCATCTGGCTGCCGCCGCGGCCACCGCCACCGCGGCCGATCAGCAGCGGTATCTGGTATTCCTGGGCATGTTTTTGCAGGATACGCAGATCGAACTGCACCAGGTTCCAGCCGATGATGGCATCGGGATCGTGCCGTTCCAGCCATTGGTTCAGTTTCTCCAGCAGCAGCTGGCGGCTGGCGCAATATTCCAGGTCGAAATCGACTTCGCTGGCGTCGCCGTTAGGCGGCCCCAGCATGTACACCTGGCGCTGGCCGCAGCCTTCGAGGGCGATCGAATACAAGTCTCCATGCGCCGTGGTTTCAATATCGAGCGAAACCAGCTTCAGCTGCGGACGGTATTCGGGCGCGGGTTTCATGGTGCTGTTGAACATGGGGCCGCTGCCATTTTTTTCGCCTGCGAACCAGACCGGGGCGGTGATGAAGCGCTCCATCAGGTAGCGTTCGGGCGGGCGGATATCCGCTTCGTAGACGTCGACGCCGCCGTCCCTCAGCAGCTTCTCCAGCTTGATCAGCTGGCGATGCTGCTGCAAATACAGGCCTAGCACCGGACGGCACTGGAAATCCTTCAGGAGCAGCGGACGCAGCTCAAACCGGCGTTCGTTGCGCAGCACGCTTTCTGCCTGTTGCCGCTGCTCGACAGGTATGAAGGCCACCGACTCTTGGGGAGACAGGCGGATGTGCCGGGGGCCGTCGTCAGTCGCCAGCCAGAACTCGACTTCTGTGCCATTGGGAGTGTCGCGCCAGTGCCTGGTCAGGATAAAACCTTGTTGTGCCACTCTGCTGCCTTATGGATCTGCGTATATTTACACCTCGTTTTTACACCCCGTTTACGCCTCGTTTGCGTATCGTTTGCGTATCGGCGCGAGGGAAGCCGGGACGGTCTTGCAATGATACATTTCATGATTGCATTTTGCTTTGGTCGCCAGCCCGCAAGAATGCAATTATTTCGAAACTCTGGGCGTTGCCTTGTTGTCGGAGCAAGAGAGCTGTGGCTGGTGAGGATGGCCCATAGCTATCCGCAATCCCGGCGATAGATTTAAATGCAAATTAGATTGCTTGCAATTTAATTTTAAGCGATATATTATTCAATCCATGGACACCAGCAAACAATCGACTGCAAACTTCGCACCGGAATCATTCGGGCCGGACAGCCTGCTGCTGGACAACCAGCTGTGCTTTGCGCTGTATTCGGCATCGCTGACCATGACCAAGATTTACAAGCCGCTGCTGCAGAAAATGGGTTTGACCTATCCGCAGTACCTGGTGCTGCTGACCTTATGGGAGCGCGACGAAGTGACTGTATCGGCTTTGGGCGAGCGCCTGTTTCTCGATTCCGGCACGTTGACGCCCTTGCTCAAGCGCCTGGAAAGCAGCGGATTTTTGCGCCGCCAGCGCTCGCCTCACGATGAGCGCCAGGTGATTGTCAGCTTGAGCGCGGCCGGCAAGAACCTGCGCCAGCAAGCGCTGGCGATACCGCAGCAGGTGAGTTGCAGCGTTGAATGCTCGCTGGACGAAGTGAAGGCGCTGACCCAGGAATTGCGGCGGTTGCGTGCTGCCATGGCTGGCAATATCGCTTGAAGATAGAGAGCGTAGTTTTGAATGAAATATAAATTGTGAGCAATACAATTGTGTGATTAAGAATCAGCTTATGCCGCGTTTCATTCTTGCGTCATTTTAATGTTGTACCTTTGATCCGGATCAGCAGTACGGCCGACTGTATCGATCCAAAGGATTTTCCAACCGGCCAATAAAGGAAACCATCATGTCAGTCGAAAAAGTTCTGTACCGCGCCCAAGCCACTGCAACCGGAGGCCGTGACGGCCGCGCCGTGTCATCCGATAACGTGCTGGACGTCAAGTTGACCACACCGAAAGAACTGGGCGGCGCCGGCGGCGAAGGCACCAATCCTGAACAGCTGTTTGCAGCCGGTTATTCCGCCTGCTTCATCGGTGCGATGAAATTCGTCGCCTCGCAAGAAAAAATCAGCCTGCCCGCAGACGTGTCGATCACCGGCCTGGTAGGCATCGGCCAGATTCCCGGCGGTTTCGGCATCGAAGTCGAATTGCGCATTTCCCTGCCTGGCATGGATGCCGGCGCAGCAGAAGACCTGGTCAACAAGGCGCACAAAGTCTGCCCTTATTCCAACGCAACCCGCGGCAACATCGACGTTACCCTGACCCTGGTGTAATCAACCGGCGGGTCGCAAGCTGCATCCGCGTAGGGTGGGCACAGGTGCCCACCCTATATTTTTGGCTGAGTTTCAGGCGAGCTTGAAAACAGCAGCAGTTTGCGCCAGCTGCGCTGCCTGGTCCTGCAGGCTCTGGGCGGCAGCCGCGGCCTGCTCGACCAGCGCGGCGTTTTGCTGGGTGATATCGTCTATGTGACCCATGGCGCGGTTGATCTCTTCGATGCCGCTGCTTTGTTCTCCGGTCGCTGCCGTGATTTCATGCATGATGTCAGCCACCCGCTTGACTGCGGCGACTATGCCTTGCATGGTCTGGCCGGCAGCATCCGCCAGCTTGCCACCTGCATCCACCTGTTCCACCGAATCGCTGATCAAGCCCTTGATTTCCTTGGCGGCCGTAGCTGAACGCTGCGCCAGGCTGCGTACTTCCGCCGCCACCACGGCAAAACCGCGGCCCTGTTCGCCGGCCCGCGCCGCTTCCACCGCTGCATTCAGCGCCAGGATATTGGTCTGGAAAGCGATGCCGTCGATCACGCCGATGATCTCGTGGATCTTGCGCGAACTGTCCTTGATCGCCTGCATCGTATCCACCACCTGGCCGACCGCCTGGCCACCCTCGATCGCTTGCCCCGATGCGCTGATCACCAGCTGATTGGCATGCTGGGCGCTGTCGGCGCTGTGTTTCACCGCAGCCGTCAGCTGTTCCAGCGAACTGCTGGTCTGTTCCAGCGAAGCCGCTTGCGATTCGGTGCGGGCCGACAGGTTGGCGTTGCCTTCGGCGATTTCCTGCGAGGCGCGCGCCATCTCACCGGTGCCTTGCCGCACATTGCCGATGACGCCGGCCAAACCTTGGCTGATGCCGTTGATGGCCCGTTCCAGCTGGCCGATTTCATCACCGCGGTTGCTTGCCATGGTGACGCTGAGGTCGCCCGCCGCCAGTTGCTGCGCCGCTTGCTTGACTCTCTCCAGCGGCTGGCTGATGGTGTTGCGGATCAGCCAGTACAGCGCCGCCACCATGATCAGCACCGCCACCAGGCCATACATGGCATTGCGGTTGCGCAGGGTGGTGATCTCCTGCGTCAGTTCGGCGGCATCCTCGCTGCCGACAATCAGCCAGTTCCAGTTCTTGTACAACGCGAAGGCGGCGATTTTTTCCGCACCGGCGCCTTCCTGCGAGGCATAACGCATGCTGCCTTCCTTGTGTTCCAGGATGTCCTTGATGAATTCGCGGCCATCGGCATCCTTCAGCGCCAGCACATTCTTGCCTTCGTCGGCAGGCGCCACCAGCAGCTTGCCGAGGTCCTTGCCTTGGGCGGCGTTGAGCACATAGAAATAACCGGACTCGCCCAGCCTGACCGAGCGGATGCGTGCCTTCAGCGTTTCGATATCGGCGCTGATGTCGACGCCGACAAACAGCGCGCCGACGATGGCTCCGGCCTCGTC
Organism: Collimonas fungivorans; assembly: GCF_001584145.1. Classification (NCBI taxonomy): domain Bacteria; kingdom Pseudomonadati; phylum Pseudomonadota; class Betaproteobacteria; order Burkholderiales; family Oxalobacteraceae; genus Collimonas; species Collimonas fungivorans. The sequence continues at coordinate 1,303,452 of NZ_CP013232.1, forward strand.
CTTGACCGGGTTGTAGGCGGTCATGTACTCCTTTCCGAACAGCGTGGCGCGGCCGATGTACGACAGGCCGTCCTGCAGGCGGGCGTATCCTGGATGGCCGTGGTCGAGCACGGTGCCGATGGCGCGCTCGCCGTTTTCTTTCTTGAGCGAGGTCGAGATGCGGATGAAGTCATCGCCGTTCTTGATGAAGATCGTCGCCACCGCGCGGCTGGCCGAGGTGAAATTGTCGGCGATCGAGAAATTCATGTTGACGGTGTCGTTACCATTCTTCAGCAACGGCAGCGGCTTGCCGGCGACATCGACGGTCCTGCTGCCGTCGATAGAAAATTTCCCGGGGAAATAACTCGCCAGCAGCAACGCGAAACGCTCGGCTTCGCTTTTATGGCTGGCATCGAATGTGTCCAGCATCTGGATCATGGTGCCGGTCCTGCCGGCAATGTCGCGCGTTCCGCGCTGTTCCAGCAATTGGGAGGTGGAGCGGGCGCTGGCCCAGCCGTAGACCAGGAAGATCACGGCTGCCAGCAAAAAGGTAAACAAGCTGAGCTTGATGCCTACGTTGAGGCTGTTGAAGAATTTATTGTTCATTGACTATCCTTTTCTTGTTGGGCGGATTGAAGCGACGCGTTGCATCCTGCCGAATTCCTGGCAATCAAAGTCAATAACGACAACTTTCGCGAAAGTTGAAGGGGCGACAGCGGGACAGGCTGCTTTTGATCCTGAAGAAACGGCGCGGCCTGCCGTTAACAAGATCAGGAAAGCGGCTGGCCGGAATCCGCAATCCCGAGCCAAAGGCTCGCGTGCAACTGAAACCCCATCTGAAAAGAAAATCATGACCTGGTTCTACAACTTGAAAATTGCGACCAAGCTGCTGCTGTCGTTCGCCTTGATATTGATGCTGACGCTGGTGCTGGGCGTGGCCTCGATTACGCAACTGGGGCAAGTCAACGCCACCACCAACCAAATCAACAGCGACTGGCTGCCGAGCGTGCGGCTGCTGCTGACCATGAAGAGCAACCTGGCGCTGCTGCGCAACGTCGAAATGCAGCACGTCATGTCTAACGATGTCGCCGACATGGACAAGAGCGCCCAGTTCATCGGCGAGATCCGGAGCGACCTGCAAAAGAACCTGAACGACTATGCACCCTTGGTCTCCGAGCAGGAGCGCGCCGGATACGATCAGTTCAAGGACAAAATCCCGCCGTATCTGGAGATGGACAAGAAAATCGTCGACATCTCGCGCGCCTTCAGGAAAGACGACGCGATCAAAGAGATACGCGGCGATTCCCTGGCAGCCATCGTCGAATTGGACAAGCTGGTCGAGCGCCTGGTGAAAATCAACAGCGACGGCAGCGCCGCCGCCGCAAAAGATGGTGCGGCCATCTACAGCAACGCCAGGCTCTGGACCATGGGCCTGATGATCGGCATGCTGCTGCTGGGTTTCACCCTGGCGTTGTGGATCGCGCGCGTGGTTGCCCAGCCCCTGGAATTTGCGGTAGACGTGGCGCGCCGCGTCGCCGACGGCGATTTGACGGCCGATATCGAAGTCAGGTCGAGCGACGAGACCGGGCAGCTGATGCAGGCGCTGAAAGACATGAACCACAGCTTGCAGAAGATCGTCGGCGAAGTGCGCAGCGGCACCGATACCATTGCCACCGCCTCCGGCCAGATCGCGGCCGGCAACCAGAACCTGTCGCAGCGTACGGAACAGCAAGCCAGTTCGCTGGAAGAGACTGCCGCGTCGATGGAGCAGCTGACTTCCACCGTCAAGCAGAATGCCGACAACGCCAGCCAGGCCAACCAGCTGGCGGTGTCTGCCTCGGAAGTGGCGCTGCATGGCGGTACCGTGGTGACCCAGGTGGTCAGCACCATGGGCGCCATCAATACCTCATCGAAAAAGATCGTCGACATCATCGGCGTGATCGACGGCATCGCTTTCCAGACCAATATCCTGGCGCTGAATGCAGCGGTGGAAGCGGCGCGCGCCGGCGAACAGGGTCGCGGGTTTGCGGTGGTGGCGGCGGAAGTGCGCAGCCTGGCGCAGCGTTCGGCGGCTGCGGCCAAGGAAATCAAGGGGCTGATCGACGACTCGGTGGAAAAAGTCGGGCTCGGTTCGCGCCTGGTGGACCAGGCCGGCAGCACCATGGAGGAAATCGTGGCCAGCGTACGTCGCGTGACTGACATCATGGGTGAAATCACCGCCGCCAGCCAGGAACAGACCGCCGGCATCGAGCAGATCAACCAGGCCATCAGCCAGATGGACCAGGTAACCCAGCAGAACGCCGCTCTGGTGGAAGAGGCGGCGGCGGCCGCCGCCAGCCTGCAGGACCAGGCTGGCACCCTGGCGGAAGTGGTCGGCGCCTTCAAGCTGGAGCGTGCGCATGGCGCGGCGCGGGCAAACAGGATGATCGATATCACGCCGCATGCGCAGATGCTGCGCGGCGCCGCGGCTTGACACCGTCATAGCCGGAGCAAGCAGGGTTTTAGGCGCTTGTTTGCGGCATCGGCGTAAGGCTGCCATGTTTATATTGCAATACGGGCAGGTGCCGCAGCGGGCGGACCTGTTCACCATGTTAAGGCACACCGGATGACTATCAAACCGAGCACCAGGGTTGCTGCTGCTTCAGCTCGGGATTTTTTGCTGACCGACGGCGATTTTTCCCGGGTCCGTGCGCTGATCCATCAGCGCGCCGGCATCGCGCTGGGCGAGCAAAAGCGCGAGATGGTCTACAGCCGCCTGTCGCGTCGCTTGCGCGAACTGGGCATGAACGATTTCACTTCCTATCTGGCCCTGCTGGAAGCTGAGAAGGATAGCGCCGAATGGCAAGCTTTCACCAATGCCCTGACCACCAACCTGACGGCGTTTTTCCGTGAAGCACATCATTTTCCGTTGCTGGCGGAGCATGCAAAAAAATGCGCGGCGCCGGTGACAGTCTGGTGTTCGGCCGCCTCCACCGGCGAAGAACCGTATTCGATTGCGATGACCCTGATCGAAGCGCTCGGCAGCCGCGCTGCCACGGCCAGCGTGATCGCCACTGACATCGACACCCAGGTGCTGGAAAAAGCCGCGGCCGGGGTCTACACCATGGAACAGGTCAGCAAGCTGCCGCTGGAACGGCTCAAGCGTTTTTTTCTGAAAGGCAGCGGCGCCCGCGCCGGGCAGGTGCGGATACGGCCGGAAGTGGCGGCCATGGTGAAGTTCGGCCAGGTCAACCTGCTGGATACGCAGTGGGGCTTGAAAGAACCGTTCGACGCCATCTTTTGCCGCAATGTGATGATCTATTTCGACAAGCCGACGCAGAACAAGATCCTGCAGCGCTTTGCGCCTCTGATGAAAGCGCAAGGCTTGCTGTTTGCCGGGCATTCCGAGAATTTTTCCTATGCCAGCCAGCCGTTCCGGCTGCGCGGCCAGACCGTGTATGAACTCGATCCGAGGCAGGCTAAAGGCGGCGCATGATTTCAGCAGCGGAAGAGTCGATCGCGACCCATCATTATTTTGACCGCGAGTTCGACAGCGCGGCGGTCAAGCTGCTGCCGAACGAATACTACGTCACGCCTGACGACATGGTGCTGAGCACCGTGCTGGGCTCATGCGTGGCGGCCTGCGTGCGCGACAGCACGGCAGGAGTCGGCGGCATGAATCACTTCATGCTGCCGGACGACGGCAGTTCCGGCAACGGCACTTCGGCTTCCATGCGCTACGGCGCCTACGCCATGGAGATGCTGCTCAACGAGTTGCTCAAGGCCGGCGCACGGCGCGAGCGGCTGGAAGCCAAGGTGTTCGGCGGCGGCGCGGTGCTGGCCAACATGACGCTGCTTAACATCGGCGACCGCAATGCCGATTTTGTATTGCGCTACCTGCAGATGGAGCAGGTACGGGTGGCGGCGCAGGACCTGCGCGGCAACCTGCCGCGCAGGATCAGCTATTTTCCCCGGAGCGGCAAGGTCATGGTGCGCAGGCTGCATCGCATCAACGATGCCGAACAAATCCAGCGCGACGAGCAGCAGCTGGTGCAGACGCTGGCGCAGCAGCCAGTGCGCAGCAAGGTGGAATTATTCAATACGGCCAGCGGCAAGAGAGCCGTAAAACAAGGTGGGGGCAGCGCATGAACGATAAAAAATCAAGGTGTTGTGTGTCGACGATTCAGCGCTGATACGCAGCTTGATGACCGAAATCATCAATAGCCAGGCGGATATGACGGTAGTGGCGACGGCGCCCGATCCGCTGGTGGCGCGCGACCTGATCAAGCAGCTTAATCCGGATGTGCTGACGCTGGACGTCGAAATGCCGCGCATGGATGGCCTGGATTTCCTGGAAAAGCTGATGCGCCTGCGGCCCATGCCGGTGCTGATGGTGTCCTCGCTGACCGAGCGCGGATCCGAAATCACGTTGCGCGCGCTGGAACTGGGAGCAGTCGATTTTGTCACCAAACCGCGCCTCGGCATACGCGAAGGCTTGCTGGAATATACCGACCTGATCGCCGACAAGATCCGCGCGGCAGCCCGCGCCCGCCTGCAGTCGGCGCGCCGCTCCGGCGCCGATGCGGCGGCAGCGGCCGGATTGACGCCCATGCTGCGCAGCCCTTTGCTGAGCACCGAGAAGCTGATCATCATCGGCGCCTCCACCGGCGGCACCGAAGCGATCCGGGAAGTCTTGCAGCCGCTGCCGCCGGATTGCCCGGGCATCATGATCGCGCAACACATGCCGCCCGGGTTTACCCGCTCCTTTGCGCAGCGCCTGGACGGCTTGTGCCGCATCACCGTCAAGGAAGCGGAACACGGCGAGCGGGTGCTGCCGGGCCATGCTTATATCGCGCCCGGCGGCTTCCATCTGTCGCTGGCGCGCAGCGGCGCCAACTATGTCGCTCACCTGGACCAGGAAGAGCCGGTAAACCGCCATCGGCCGTCGATCGATGTGTTGTTCGATTCGGTCGCCCGGCATGCCGGCAAGAACGCCATCGGCGTAATCCTGACCGGCATGGGGCGAGACGGCGCCGCAGGCTTGCTGCGCATGCGCCAGGCCGGCGCCTACACCTTGGCGCAAGACGAAGCCAGCTGCGTGGTGTTCGGCATGCCGCGCGAGGCAATCGCCATGGGTGCGGCCAGCGAAGTAGCCGGCATAGCTGAAATGAGCGCACGCCTGATGGCGCGCCTGATGTCGTACGGCGAACGCTCAAACCGGGTGTGAAACGGGTGTGAAACGGGTGTGAAACGGGTGTGAAAATTACCTGCCCTGCATTTTTTGACATTTGTGACGTTATACAGATATGGCGTCAGGAATTTGTGCAGGTCCTGGACCCTATTTATAGTGTGGAGTAATCATGGTTGATAAAAGCATCAAAATTCTGGTGGTGGACGATTTCCCCACCATGCGGCGGATTGTGAGAAATCTGTTGAAAGAGCTCGATTTCGTCAATGTCGATGAAGCCGAGGACGGCGCAGCGGGGCTGGCCAAGCTCAAGGACGGCAACTTCGGCTTTGTCGTCTCGGACTGGAACATGCCGAACATGGATGGCCTGACCATGCTGCAATCGATACGCGCCGATCCGGCCCTCGCCAGGCTGCCGGTGCTGATGGTGACGGCCGAAGCCAAGAAGGAAAACATCATCGCCGCCGCCCAGGCCGGCGCCAACGGTTATGTGGTCAAGCCTTTTACCGCGGCCACGCTGGAGGAAAAGATCACCAAGATATTCGAAAAAATTGCGAAAGAGAGCGCTTGATATGAGCCTCGCCTTACAGATGCCGGTTGCCGGCGATTCCGCCGAACAGCTGGTCAACCGCATCGGCCACCTGACCCGCCTGCTGCGCGAAAGCATGCGCGAACTCGGCCTGGACCAGGAGATCGCCAAGGCAGCGCAGGCGATCCCGGACGCCCGCGACCGCCTGAATTACGTGGCGGCGATGACCGAACGCGCTGCCGAGAGAGCCCTGAACGCGATCGACGTCGCCCAGCCGATCCAGGAAAAACTCAGCAAGCAGGCCAAGACACTCAACCAGCGCTGGGATGAGTGGTTCGTCAGTCCGGTCGAGCTGGACGATGCACGGGTGCTGGTGCTGGATACCCGCAATTACCTGAAAGAGGTACCGCAGCAGGCTTCGGCCATTAATGCGCAACTGATGGAAATCATGATGGCGCAGGATTTCCAGGACCTGACCGGCCAGGTCATCAAGAAAATGATGGAAGTCGTGCAGGAAATGGAAAAGCAGCTGCTGCAGGTGCTGATCGACAACACGCCGCTGGAAAAGCGCAGCGACGGCAACGGCCTGTTGAACGGTCCGCAAATGAAAGCGGAAGAGAATCCCGACGCGGTTTCCGACCAGGAGCAGGTTGACGACCTGTTGTCCAGCCTGGGTTTCTGAGCCGGGTAATTGGGAGTCAGCATCATGCTTAAAAACGGTCGGGGCGATGGCAAACACGCCCTGACCGCAGCGATTGCCTGAGCAGCGCCGCTATCCCCGCCTTGTTTGCCCGATTGCATCTGCCTCCTTGCATCAATAATCGACATTGATAGGGCGCTGTTCGTCCCTTCTGGTTCGGAGCATGCATGGCGGAAGAAAGCGATCTCGAAAAAACGGAACCCGGTTCTCCCCGGCGCCTGGAAAAGGCGCGCGAAGAAGGCCAGGTTGCCCGTTCGCGCGAGCTGAGCACGTTTGTCATGCTGAGCACCGGCATCGGCGGCTTGTGGCTGACGGCGCTGCCGATGGCCGAGCATATTGGCCACGCCTTGCGGCAGGGCATGCAATTCAAGCGCGCTGCCGCTTTCGACTCGTCCTATATGCTGACCCAGGCCGCCGCCGCCGCGCAGGAAGCGCTGCAGGCTTTGTTGCCCTTGCTGGCTATGCTAGCGCTGGCGGCCCTGACAGCGCCGCTGATGCTGGGCGGCTGGCTGTTTTCTCTGGATGCGCTGGCGCCAAAATTCTCCAAGCTGAATCCTGCGACCGGCATCGCCCGCATCTTCTCCAGCCAGTCGCTGGCGGAACTGGTCAAGGCATGCACCAAGTCGGTGCTGGTAGGCGGCATCGCCTACTGGGTCATGTCGCGCAACCTGGATACGCTGCTTGGCCTGCTGGGAGAGCCGGTACATGGCGCGCTGGCGCATACGGTGCGGCTGGTCGCCAATTGCTGCGGCCTGATCATTGCTTCCTTGCTGCTGGTGGCAGCCATCGACGTTCCATACCAGTTGTGGAGTTATTACCGCAAGCTGCGCATGACGCGCGAAGAGCTGAAGCAGGAACACAAGGAAAGCGAAGGCGATCCGCACGTCAAGGGCCAGATCCGGCGCCAGCAGCAACAGATGGCGCGGCGGCGCATGATGGCCGAGGTGGCGACGGCCGATGTGGTGGTGACCAATCCGACCCATTTTGCGGTCGCGCTCAAATACAGCGACAAGGAAATGCGCGCGCCGCGCGTGGTAGCCAAAGGCACCGACCTGGTGGCGCTGCGCATCCGCGCCATCGGCGCCGAACACAAGATCCCCATGCTGGAAGCGCCGCCCTTGACTCGGGCGCTGTACCGCCATACCAACCTCGGCGAAGAAATTCCGGCCGCCCTGTACACCGCGGTGGCCGAAGTGCTGGCCTGGGTTTACCAGCTGCAGCGCTGGCGCAACGAGGGAGGCGTTGCGCCACGCACGCCGGCTGACCTGCCGGTTCCCGCTTCTCTCGACACCTCACTCGACATATTAGGGAGCCCGGCATGAAGCCAGCAGGCCCAGCTTTTTCATTCAGTTCGTTGCCTCGCATGGGAGCCGCCATATTGGCCGGCAACAGCGTCAAGGGCATGGCCGGTCCGGTGCTGATCATCATGATCCTGGGCATGATGATCTTGCCCTTGCCGCCTTTCCTGCTCGACCTGCTGTTCACCTTCAACATCGCGCTATCGGTGATGGTGCTGCTGGTCAGCATGTACACCATGAAGGCGCTGGATTTCGCCGCCTTTCCTGCGGTGCTGCTGTTTTCCACCTTGTTGCGCTTATCGCTCAACGTCGCTTCTACCCGGGTCGTGCTGCTGGAAGGCCATACCGGACCGGATGCCGCCGGCAAGGTGATCGAAGCCTTCGGCCATTTTCTGGTAGGCGGCAATTTTGCCGTCGGCATCGTGGTGTTCGTGATCCTGGTGGTGATCAACTTCATGGTCATCACCAAGGGCGCAGGACGGATTGCCGAAGTCGGCGCACGTTTCACGCTGGATGCGATGCCGGGCAAGCAGATGGCGATCGACGCTGACCTCAACGCTGGCCTGATCGGCGAAGACGTGGCGCGCAAGCGCCGTGCTGAAGTTGCGCAGGAAGCGGATTTCTACGGTTCCATGGACGGCGCCAGCAAGTTTGTGCGCGGCGATGCGGTGGCCGGTTTGCTGATCATGGTGATCAACGTGGTCGGCGGCCTGATTGTCGGCGTCGCCCAGCATGGCCTGGATATTTCGGTGGCGGCCAAGAACTACACCTTGCTGACCATCGGCGACGGCCTGGTGGCGCAGATTCCGGCGCTGGTGATTTCGACTGCGGCCGGTGTCATCGTTTCGCGCGTGACTACCGACGAAGATGTCGGTCAGCAGCTGATGGGGCAATTGTTCTCCAATCCGCAGGTGCTGTTCCTGACCGCCGGCATCATCGGCCTGATGGGGCTGGTGCCGGGCATGCCGCATGTGGCGTTCCTGATCATTGCCGGCGGCCTGGTCTATCTCGGCCGGCGCTTGCTGCAGAAAACCGCGGCGGCGGAATATGCGGCCAAGGCGCCGCCGCCTTCCGCCGCGGCTGCAGAACCGGCCGACGCCAGCTGGGATGACGTGGCGCTGGTCGATCCGCTTGGGCTGGAAGTCGGCTACCGCCTGATTTCACTGGTGGACCGCAGCCAGAACGGCGAACTGCTGGGGCGCATCAAGAGCATACGCAAGAAATTTGCGCAGGACATCGGCTTCCTGGTGCCGGTGGTGCATATCCGCGACAACCTTGAACTCAAGCCGAATTCTTATGTAATCACGCTGAAAGGCGTGGAGATCGCCAACGGCGAAGCCTGGCCCGGCCAATGGATGGCGATCAACCCGGGCCAGGTCAGCGCCACCTTGCCCGGTACGCAGACGGTCGATCCCGCCTTCGGCCTGCCGGCGGTCTGGATCGAAAGCCACATGCGGGAACAGGCGCAGATCTACGGCTATACCGTGGTCGACGCCAGCACCGTGATCGCTACCCACCTGAACCACCTGATCCATGCCCATTCGGCGGAACTGTTGGGACGGCAGGAAGTGCAGCAACTGCTGGACCGGGTCGGCAAGGATGCGCCGAAGCTGATCGAGGACCTGGTGCCGAAACTGCTGTCGCTGACCACATTGCAGAAAGTATTGCAAAACCTGCTGGACGAAAGCGTCTCGATACGCGACATGCGCACCATCCTCGATGTCCTGCTGGAGCATGGAGCCGCAGTCAGCGACGCCACCGAGCTGACATCGCTGGTACGGCTGGCGCTGGGTCGGGCCATCACCCAGCAGCTGTTCCCTGGCAATGGCGAATTGCAGGTGATCGGCCTCGACAGTTCGCTCGACCGGGTCCTGCTGCAGGCGCTGAGCAATGGCAGCGGGCTGGAGCCGGGGCTGGCCGACAGCCTGCTGGCGCAGACCCAGGCGGCAATCACGCGCCAGGAGCAGTTCGGCCTGTCGCCGGTGCTGGTTGTGCAGCATCCGCTGCGGGTCTTGCTGGCACGGTTTTTACGGCGCAGCCTGCCGCAGCTCAAAGTACTGTCGCATGCCGAAATCCCTGACACTCGCACCATCAAAGTAACCGCCACTATCGGAGGCAAGGTTTGAACATGCACACTGACAGCGTCACCATCGTCGCTCCGTCCAGCCGCGAAGCGCTGCGCCTGGTGCGCGAACAGCTGGGACCGGACGCCATCATCGTTTCCAGCCGGGCGACTCCGGCCGGCGCCGAAATCGTCGCCATGCTGGAAACCGCAAGCGATGAGCGTGCGGCATCGGCGCCTGCACCGGCCGTTGCCGCGCCGGCGGCAAGCGCCGCTGCGCCGTTCAGCATGGACAGCAACGGTAGCGTTATCAGCGAAATCCATTCGATGCGCGGCATGATCGAAGAGCAGCTGGCCGGCCTGGTGTGGAACGACAAGCAGCGTCGCGATCCGGTTCGCGGCCACCTGCTGCGCACCTTGCTGGGCGCCGGCTTCAGCGCCAGCCTGGCGAAAGCAATGCTGGATCATTTGCCCACCGGCCGCAATTTTTCCTCCGGCATGGCCTGGGTCAAGGCTGAACTGGCGCGTAACCTGCCATTGATGGAAAGCGAAGATGCGCTGATGGACGGCGGCGGCGTCTACGCCCTGATGGGCCCGACCGGAGTAGGCAAGACCACCACCACCGCCAAGCTGGCGGCGCGCTGCGTGATGCGCTTTGGCGCTGACAAGCTGGCGCTGCTGACGACCGACAGCTATCGTATCGGCGCGTTTGAACAGTTGCGCATCTACGGCAAGATCCTGGGCGTGTCGGTGCATGCAGTGAAAGACGCGGCTGACCTGCGGCTGGTGCTGGAGGATTTGCGCGACAAGCACATGATCCTGATCGATACGGTCGGCAAGAGCCAGCGCGACCGCAGCGTGTCCGACCAGGTCGCCATGCTGTGCGGCGCCGGTCGTCCTGTCAAGCGCTTGCTGCTGCTGAACGCAGCCAGTCACGGCGATACCTTGAATGAGGTGGTGCACGCCTATAAGGATAGCGCCGGCGGCAACCAGCTGGCGGGCTGCATCTTCACCAAGACCGACGAAGCCACCCATCCCGGCGCATTGCTGGATACCGTGATCCGTCACCGGCTGCCGGTGCATTACGTCTCCTGCGGCCAGAAAGTGCCGGAAAACCTGATGCTGGCCGAGCGTTCGAAACTGGTCGACAGTGTGTTCCAGAGCGCCAGCCGCAGCGCCTTGTTTGTCCCGGGCGAAGCCGGCCTGGGCGAGCTGCCGGCGGCATTGAACAATGACATCGAACTGGCTGCCGCGGCCGCCGCCACGGAACGCTTGCGCAGCCAGTGCCGGCAGTTGATCCGGGTGCTGGCGCATGACGCCGAAGAACTGGCCGCCAACGCCAGTGCGCTGGCCGATGGCGGAATCGGTTTCGAGACCAGCAGCGGATTGTGGCGAGCTCTGGCGGACGACAGCGCGGGCAGCCAGGTGATAGCACACAAACTGCTGACGCACGCAAAAACGGAAATAGAACTTGCCTGCGCCACCCATGTGCTGGCAATCAGCGGCAAGACCGAACTGATTGCCAGCCGCAGCGGCGACGCTTATGCCTTGCAGTCCAGCGTATTGCTGTCGGATCGCGACGGCATGCCGCTGGCGGCGCCGCATCAATTGCTGTCGACTGCGCTTGCCGCCGGTGCAAGCAGCGTCATGCCGACACCGGCGCTGCGCCAGCTGGCCTGGATGCATGGCCAGGATTTCGGCAAGCCGGTGGTGCACCTGCTCGACAGGACGCCGGCGCCAGGCCTGATTGATTCCTGGCAGGCCGGCGGCCTGTCATGGCTGGCACGGGCACGCAGCACGACGCGCGTGGTGCACGGCGGCATCACGACAAACCTGGCGCAACTGACCGCGCAACTGGCCTTCACTGCGCCTCAGATGATTACTTACAAGGGCAGGCCGGCGCAGCAGACGCTGGCGGAAACGGCAATCACCCTGGGCAGCGACTTGCGTTGCGTGGCAGTGCGTATCACCGATCAGCATAACGGCAAGCTGCTGGCCAGCTGGCATTTGCTGAGCAACCTGGCGCCAGCGGCGACGGCATCGCAACTTGCCGTGTGGAGTTGCTGGAAACAGGCCGCCGATCCCTATTACAAGTTGCTCAGGCAAGCCATCCTGCAGCTCGGCGCCTGCACTGAGCCGGGCGACAGTCATATGCAAAAGCGCTTGCTGGTTGCCGCCCAAGTCAGCACGACCATCTGGCGCCTGGCCCAAAACCGGGACAGCTGGGCCGGCGCCGCGCGCACCTTGCTGGCGCAGTTATCCGGACACCGGATCCGTTCCGGTTCGGTCACCGTTGCTTCCGCTGCCGCGCTGTTTGAAGGTTTCGGCAAGCTGATTGCGCTGCTGGATGCCTTGGCGCTGGACGCCGGTAACGTTGCTGGCCTGGCGCCGGCGCACGGCACGGCGGCGTTGCCGGGATGAGGAGGCGGTTTTGAACAAGGTCGTCAGCGACCAGGCGGACGGTTTGCGCTATCTGATGGCGCAGCATTCAGGCATGCAGGTAGCGCATGTCATTGCGCTGGTCGGCAGTAGTCCAAGAGTGGGCGTTACCAGTGTGGCCCTGAACCTGGCTGCGGCGCTGGTGCAGCAGGGAAAGGAAGTGCTGCTGCTGGACGAACAGAGCGGCGCGCGGTCGGCAGCGGCGATGTGGGCTGGCTCTGCGGCAGGCAGCTGGTCCGATGTTACCGGCGGTCTGCCATTGCCGGCAGCGGCCTCGCGCCTGGCTTGCGGCGCGCTGCTGCTGGCAGTGCGTAAAGGCGATGCGACCGCAGCGGCTGAAGTGCGCAATGTGTTCCAGGGACAGGTAATCCTGATCGACGCCGGACTCGACCGGGACGGCGCGCTGTCCCCACTGGCGGCGCAAGCCGACGATGTGGTGGTGGTGTTGCGGCCGCAGGCGGCGTCGATTACCGCTGCCTATGCTTGCGTCAAGCAGCTGCATTACGCGCATGCGCTGCAGCGCATGAGGATCATGGTCAATCTGGCGGCCGGGGTGCCGGCGGCGCAGCACGTGCTGCACAACCTGGCTGCCGCCGGCAGCCGTTACCTGGGCCTGGCGCTGGAACCTGCCGGTTGCGTGGCGGAGGATCCGCAGCTGGTGCGTGCGCAAGGACTCAAGTTGAGTGTGGTGGAGGCATTCCAGACCAGCGCCGCGGCAATCGATTTCCGCCGCATCGCCGGCCAGCTGCTGCAATGGCCGCGCCCTGTTGTTAACCGAAATCTGGACACTGTGTGAGTAGAGCGGGAAGAGGAATCCATCATGTATACGGCTCAGGGAAAAATCGACAAATCCGACACGCTGGCGCAATACGCGCCGCTGGTGCGGCGCCTGGCTTTGCAGCTGATAGCGAAATTGCCGGCCAGCGTAGAGCTGGACGACATGATCCAGGCCGGCATGCTGGGTTTGCTGGATGCCGCCAACCGCTACCAGGACGACCAGGGTGCGCAATTCGAAACCTACGCCAGCCAGCGCATCCGCGGCGCGATGCTGGACGAATTGCGCGCAAACGACTGGCTGTCGCGCGGCCTGCGCCAGTCTTCGCGCAAGGTCGACGCCGCGGTGCAGGCGCTGGAGCAGAAACTGGCGCGGCCGCCCAGCGAGCGTGAAATCGCATTGTCCATGCAGCTGTCGCTGGAAGATTATCAGCACCTGCTGCAGGAGATCCACGGATCGCAACTGGTGTATTACGAAGACTGCGAAGGCGGCAGCAATGAAAACTCCTTTCTTGACCGCCAGCATGACGATAGCAATCGCAGCGGCGCCGGCGATCCGCTGCAACGCCTGCTGGACAGCGGCATGCGCCACATGCTGGTGGAGGCGATCGCCCTGATGCCGGAACGTGAGCGGCTGCTGCTCAGTCTGTACTATGAGCAGGAAATGAATTTGCGCGAAATCGGCGCCGTGCTGGAAGTCAGCCAGTCGCGCGTCTGCCAGCTGCATAGCCAGGCTATCAGCCGCTTGCGGGTGCGTTTGAATGAAACCAGCCGGAGCGAGATTGCCTGAGATGATGAAACTGGCCTGTCGCGAGTCCAGGCTGAGATGGCTGCTGGTTTGCGGTGCGGCTGGCTTGCTGGCGGCGACGAACGTCTTTGCCGGCGAGCAGTCGGCAGCAGCGATTGACCTGAATACCTATATGGGGCGCGACCAGAGCTTGCCAGCCAGACCTGGCGCCATTCGACTTGACAGCAGGGTCGCTGCAGGCGGACAGGCCCGGGTCGCAGGTTCCTGGAGCGCTTCGACTTCCACACCCGCAATGTTCCATCGTGGCGTCAGTTATCAGTCGCCCCAGATCAATCCGGTCGGCAGCGGCGTCTCTTCAGGTTCGAGGACACGTCGGGTCGGCTGGCGTTACGGTTTCCTGACAGCGCCGCCGGCAGGCATCCACGCTTATCTGTGCAACTACGCCAGATGTGTCGGCCTCAGCGGCGCCAGCGGCAGCACCGGCGCTTTTGACGGCGACAACGGCTTGTCGAATTTCGTGTTTGCTTTTGTGATCGACGGACGCGGGCCTTTGACCCCGGCCTTGCAGGGAGCTGCCGGCCAGATCTTGGTCAGCTACGAATAATCGGGCTGCGAACTGTCGGTGTTCAGCTCGACGCCAGGCTGTGGCCGTTGCCGAGCCCGACCTGGTGCTTGCCGTCGGCGCCATAAAGCGATTGCCCGTGGGCGCGCAGGAAATTGATCGAGCGGCGTACGAAGTCCAGGTGAGTATGGATCATGATGCCGTTGCGATGGTTGTTGTCGCGGGCCTGGGCTGCGTGTACCAACAGCTCTTGCCAAACCTGCTGCAGGCCGCCGGCCGCTGCCGCAGCGTCGCCGCCGGCCCGTCCCGCTGCAAAACCGACCGCCTGCTGCCGCTGTTCCCGTTCCTGCTCAAGCGCGGTGATGCGCTCAGCCAGCTGCGCTTTGCGCTCGGTGATGAGCGGCAATTCGTCAAAGCGGCTCTTGATCAGCGCCTCTGCTTCCTGGTCCAGCAAGTCAAGAAAAGCGTCCATCACGGCGCGCTCCTGCTGCAGGTGCTTGAGCAGTGCGCTGCTCATGACGGTTTCTTGCCCAGCAGGTCGCGTACCGTATCGAGCAAGCCGTCGGCTATCTTTCCGGGATTGATCTGGTAGCGGCCTTCGCTGATGGCCTGGCGGATCTCGGCGACCTTGGCGGCATCGAAATCGCCGGCGCCGGGTTGCAGCAACTGGGTTTGCAGCTGGCGCACTTGCGCCGACAGTGAATTCAGGGCGGCGGGCATAGGCGGGCTGGCGCTGGTGGCGGTGCCGGCTGCAGCAGCGTCGGCGGATGCGGCGCGTGCCGCATTATCCTTGCTGGACGCCGCATTGGCTGGGCTCGACACGCTATTGAGCGGCTTTGTAGGTTGATCGATTTTCAAGATGTTTCCTCTAAGGGATCTGTTCGTTATAACGGCAGCTGGCGCAGGAAGTTTAGGGTTTCGGGTTGAAAATGTCGAAACTGTTATCGAAAAAGAACTAATTCGGCAATTCGACCGAACCGTCGGCGCGGGCAACGCCGCTCAGCATCTGGCCGGCCTGCGTCTTGACCTGTATTGCTGCACCAGCCGCGGCATTGGTCATCGCCCGTCCTTCGGTGCTGACTACGAAACCCGAACCTTGCGACTGGACTTTGACGCTTTGCCCCTGTTGTATCACGGTTGCGCCGCGCAACAGCTCCAGCCGCAACGGCGCGCCCAGGGCGATCCGGTTCGAGGCCACCATGCCGGCGGCTTGCTGCGGATTGGTGACCACGCCGCGCGGCAGGGCGCTGAGATCGCCTTGGCGCGGCTGGATATCGGCAAGGCCCAGGGTGTCGCCGGCACTGATGGGACGGCCGGCTACATAGTAGTTCGCTACCACCGCCACATAGGCCGGCACGTAGCGCGTCCATGCCGGCGTGGCGGAGCCGTTGTCGTTGCAGCGCAGGCCGACCGAGACACGGCCCCAGACACGGGCGCCGCTCGGCAGGAACGGCTCCAGTGCGTCGCAGGCGGGCAGGGCGCCTGCCATCGGCGTGTCGATGCGGATGCTGACCTTGCCTGGCAAACCGCCGGCCTGGGCCAGCAGGAATTGTTCAATGACGGGTCTGGCGCTGCCGCTTAGTTCCGTTGCCCTGGCGAGTGCGGCCCGGCTACCGGCGCCTAGTGCTGCCGCCGCCAGGAAGTCCAGGCAGGCAAGTGCAAGCCGCCAGCGCCGGAATGATATTGCATGCATGTGAAATCTTCCCTTCGATCGGAATTCGTTGCGACGGATTGTCCGCCGTCAGATTCTAGACAACCGCGGGACATGGGCAAGCGCCGAACTGGGCGGCGTTTCGCTTGCTGTTTGGCGCATTGGATTGTTATGCCATACCTATAATGGTTTGCGGGAGCTTGCCGCGCGGTGCAAACATCTGCCGGCAGCTGCTTTGAAAATTAAGGATATCCAATGGCGAACGTGAGCGAATTCGATGAAGAAGTCCCGGCTACCCTGGCGGATTTCCTGCGGCAGATGCGTTTGAAGCAGACTGGCGAGAACGGCAAAAGATTATCGTTGACGGCGATGCACCGGCGTTGCGGTTTGTCGGTGCCGGTGCTGAGCAAACTCGAAACCGGCAGGGTGACCGATCCCAGCGGCTCGACCATCAAGCGTGTGTTGGACGGTTACCGGCTGAGCTTCGAAGATGTCGCAAAATATTTTCCTGGCCCTAAATGAGGCTGGCTTTGCGCATCTCGTTCCGCATCCCGTTGCGTATCTCGAATTGAGGCCGAATCAGCCGCCTGTTCCGATGATTGCCGCCAGTTGCTGCTGCCTATAATCGTTTTCATCAAAAGGTCTGTTGAGGGCAGGTACAAGATGGTAGACAAACTGGATGCAGCACTGCGCTTTCAGCAGGAAGCACTGAACCTGCGGGCGCGCCGGCAAGAGGTGCTGTCGTCGAACATCGCGCACGCCGATACGCCGAATTACAAGGCGCGCGATTTCGATTTCAGCAGCAGCCTGGCGCAGGCGATGGAGCACGGCCGGCAAGTGCAGTCGGTGACGATGGCGACTACTTCCGCGCGCCACATCCAGGGCGAAGCCATGGCCACCAGCGAACCTGACCTGATGTACCGGGTGCCGACCCAGTCCAGCATCGACGGCAATACCGTGGAGATGGATGTCGAACGCGTCAATTTCACCGACAACGCAGTCCACTACGAATCCGGCCTAACCGTCATCGGCGCCCAGATCAAGTCGCTGCTGTCGGCGGTGCAGCAATGAATTTCCAGTTTTAGCCAGCGAGGATCAAGCGATGCCATCCATGAGTATTTTCGACGTTGCCGGTTCCGCCATGAGCGCGCAATCGCAGCGCATGAACGTCACTGCCGGCAACCTGGCGAACGCCGACAGCGTGTCCGGCCCCGACGGCCAGCCGTATCGCGCCAAGCAGGTAGTGTTCGCGGTGGCGGCGGGCGAGCAGCAGGACCAGATCGGCGGCGTGCAGGTGGCAGGGGTGGTGGAAGACCAGTCGCCGCTGCGCATGGTGTACGACCCCAAGCATCCGCTGGCCAACGCCGGCGGCTACGTCGCCATGCCTAACGTCAACGTGGTGGAAGAAATGGTCAACATGATTTCCGCTTCGCGTTCTTACCAGGCCAATGTTGAAGTGCTGAATACCGCCAAGAACATGATGTTGAAGACGCTGACCGTCGGCCAGTAGCAAAGCATCGATTAACGAAGAATCCATTGCAGTTCCGATTTGAACGATTAATCCGCGGCCGCCGCAGCGGCGCCGCTTCAGGAGAAAACCATCATGGCAGTATCAGGTGCAGTATCTGGGGTTTCAACCGACAACAGCGCCGCAGGGGCGCTGGCCGGGGCTGCATCCAGCAGTTCCGACCAGGAACAGCGCTTTCTCAAATTGCTGGTTACCCAGCTGAATAACCAGGATCCGCTGAATCCGCTGGATAACGCGGAGCTGACTTCGCAGCTGGCGCAGATGAGCACCGTCAGCGGTATCGAGAACCTGAACAGCACGCTGACTTCGCTGGTGGCGCAGACCGGCGCCAGCCAGACCTTGCAGGCGGCATCGCTGATCGGCCACACGGTGCTGACGCCCGGCAGCAGCGTCGCACTGAAGGACAGCGCCGCCACCTCCTTCGGATTGGACATGCAAGGCGCGGCCGATACGGTCAAGGTCACCATCACCGACGCTGCCGGCAATACCGTGCGCACCATCGACGTCGGCGCGCTGCCGCAAGGCACCAAGACCTTGTCGTGGGACGGCAAGAACGATACCGGCACCGCAATGGGCGACGGCTCCTACAAAATCAGCGTGGCTGCTTCCGTTGGCGGCAGCGCAGTCGCGGCGAACACCCTGACGTACTCGCAGGTTGCCAGCGTGGCGCAGACGGCCAGCGGCGTGACGTTGAACCTGGGTGCGGCCGGCACGGCGGCATTGAGCGACGTTAAGCAATTTCTATAAATCCGGCTTTTTTCATTATTTTTCCGCGATTGGAAGCTGAAAAAATGCTGCAAATTGATTTCAAAAGGAGTGGACCATGGGTTTTCAACAAGGCGTAAGCGGATTGAATGCAAGTTCCAGCAATCTCGATGTGATCGGCAATAATGTCGCCAACTCGGGCACCGTGGGCTTCAAGGCGGGCAGTGTCCTGTTTGCCGATGTGTATGCCGGTTCGCGGGTCGGCCTCGGCACCCAGGTGGCCGGCGTTTCGCAAAATTTCACCCAGGGCGCGGTACAGACCAGCACCCGTGCGCTGGACGTGGCGATCACCAACGGCGACGGTTTTTTCCGCCTGGCCAGCCCATCCGGCGAGGTGTCCTATTCGCGCAACGGCCAGTTCACTATCGACAAGGATAACTACATCGTCAATTCCGGCGGCCTGCGCGTGACCGGTTATCAGGTCGGCGCCAATGGCAGCATCGCCGGCGGCACGCCGGCTGCCTTGCAGCTGCCGGCTGCCGCGATGACGCCGAACGCCACTACCAAGATCAATGCGCAATACAACATCGATTCACGCAGCACTGTGCCCGCCACGGCGCCGTTCAATGCCACTGATTCCACCAGTTTCAACTACCAGAATGCGGTGACCGGCTACGATTCGCTGGGCAACCCGCATGAAATCACGAATTTCTTCGTGAAGACCGCGGCCAACGCCTGGGATGTCTACCAGACCGTCGACGGCGGCGCCAGCAGCAATATCGGCTCGTTGACCTTTGATACGGCCGGCAAGATGCTGACGCCTGCCGCCGGCACCCTGACTCCTGCCGCCGTTCCCCTGACAAACGGCGCGGCGTCGATGAACTTCACGATCAACCTGACCGGCACTACCCAATTCGGCAACGACAACGCAGTCGCCAAACAGACCCAGGACGGTTATACCTCCGGCAGCCTGACTGCGTTCGCCATCAATCCGGACGGTACGGTCACCGGCAAGTACTCGAACGAACAGACCAAGACACTGGGCCAGATCGTCCTCACTTCCTTTGCCAATCCGGACGGCTTGCAATCGAAGGGCGGCAATGTCTGGGCTGAAACGGCGGCCTCGGGCCAGCCGCTGGTCGGGACCGCTGGCGCCGGCACCAAGGTTGGCTCCTTGACTTCGGGCGCGCTGGAATCGTCCAACGTCGACCTTACCGCCGAACTGGTCAACATGATCATTGCGCAGCGTACTTACCAGGCCAATGCACAGACTGTGAAAACCCAGGACCAGGTCATGCAGACCCTGGTGAGCATGCGCTGATGATGGATTATTCCATCATTAGTGCAGCGGCAGCTGACCGGGAGAGCACATGGACCGCATGATCTACATCGCCATGAGCGGCGCCAAGCAGGCCATGGAGCAGCAAGCCTCGGTGGCCAGCAATATGGCCAACGTCTCGACTCCCGGCTTCCGTGCGCAGCTGAACAACTTCCGCGCCGTGCCGGTAGTGGGCGAGGAAGCGGCGACCCGGGCTTTCGTGGTGACTTCGACGCCCGGCGCTGACATGAGTACCGGACCCCTGACCGAAACCGGACGACCGATGGACGTAGCGGTGCGCGGCGAGGGCTGGCTGACAGTGCAGACCGCGGACGGCGGCGAGGCGTATACCAGGGTCGGCAACCTGCAGGTGGGCGCCGACGGCCAGCTGATGACGATGAACAAGTTGCCGGTAATCGGCGACGCCGGACCGATGGCGGTGCCGCCCGGCGCTGCGGTGATGATATCCACCGATGGCCTGGTGAGCGCCATCGGCGCTGGCGATCCGGCCACCAATGTGGCCCAGGTGGGCCGCTTGAAACTGGTCAATCCAGCCGCCAGCGACTTGTTGCGCGGCGATGACGGTTTGTTCCGGATGCGCGCCGGCGCCGCTGCCCCGGATGCCGATCCGGCGGTGACGCTGCAGACCGGCGCGGTGGAAGGCAGCAATGTCAACCCGGTGTCCGCCATGGTGGAAATGATCGCCAATGCACGCAGTTTTGAAATGCAGATGAAAGCGGTCAAGAGCGCAGACGAAAACGACCAGCGCGCCAACCAGCTGCTGAGCATGAGCAGTTAATATATTTTCGACAGGAATTTCACCATGATACGTTCACTTTCCATCGCCAAGAGCGGCCTCGATGCGCAACAGCAGCAGCTCGACGTGATATCGAACAACCTGGCCAACGTCGGCACCACGGGCTTCAAGCGCAGCCGCGCGGTGTTCGAAGACCTGATGTACCAGAACTTGCGCCAGGTAGGCGGCCAGACTTCGGACCAGACCAACCTGCCGTCCGGCTTGCAGATCGGCACCGGCGTGCGGCTGGTGGCGACTGAACGCATCCATACCCAGGGCAATCCGACCAAGACCGACAATACCAAGGATGTGGCGATCACCGGCGACGGTTTTTTCCAGGTGCAGATGCCGGACGGCACCACCGCCTATACCCGCGACGGCTCGTTCCAGTCCGATTCCACCGGCCAGCTGGTCACCGCCAGCGGCTACCCGGTGCAGCCGGCCATCACCATTCCGCAAAACGCCACCAGCATGACCATCGCCAAGGACGGCACGGTATCGGTGACCCAGGCTGGCAGCACCGCCAGTGTGCAGGTCGGCCAGATCCAGCTGGCTACCTTCCTGAATTCGACCGGCCTGCAAAGCAACGGTGAAAACCTGTACACCGAAACCAATGCATCCGGCACCGCCAACCAGACCACGCCGGGCCAGAACGGCGCCGGCACTTTGAGCCAGGGTTATGTCGAATCGTCGAACGTGAATGTGGTGGAAGAACTGGTGAACATGATCCAGACCCAGCGCTCCTACGAAATCAACAGCAAGGCGGTCACTACTTCGGACCAGATGTTGCAGCGCCTGACACAGTTGTGATGACGGCGGCTATCAAACATTGCGCCAGGTGCCTGGTGCTGGCGCTGGTCCCCATGCTGCTGGGCGGCTGCGCGCAGCTGCCGCGCGAGCCGCTGGTGCAGCAGCCGATGACTGCGCGCGCCGAAGTGCGGCCGGCGGCAGCGGTGAACGGCGCCATCTACCAGTCCGGCTATAGCAGCCAGGCCTTGTTCGAAGACCGGCGGCCGCGCAATGTCGGCGATATCCTGACCATCATCGTCAGCGAAAACGTCAACGCCAGCAAGAACTCGGCGGCCAACGCCAGCCGCAACGGCAGCACCAGCAGCGCCCTGACGGCAATACCGAAGATTTTCGGCGGCCTGTTCGGCAACCTCGATACCGACGCCAAGGCCACCAACGCCCTGACCGCCAAGGGCGGCGCCAATGCCGCCAATACCTTCAACGGCGTGATCACCGTCACCGTGACCGAGGTGCTGGGTAACGGCAACCTGATGGTCAGCGGCGAGAAACAGATGATGATCAACCAGGGCACGGAATTCATCCGCTTCTCAGGCGTGGTCAATCCGCGCACGGTAAGCGGCAACAACAGCGTGGCATCGACCCAGGTGGCGGACGCCAGGATCGAATACAGCGCCAAGGGCTACATCGACGAAGCACAGACCATGGGCTGGCTGCAGCGCTTCTTCCTCAACGTTTTACCGTTCTGACCATGCGATTATTATTCCAGCGGTTTTTGCCATTTTCCGGATACAGTCGCTGCGCTGTCTTTCTGGCGTTCTGTTTCCTCTGCAGCGCACCGTCGGCGCAAGCGGAGCGGCTCAAGGAACTGGCCAGCATCCAGGGCGTGCGCGACAATCCGCTGATCGGCTACGGCCTGATGGTCGGCCTGGACGGCAGCGGCGACCAGACCATGCAGACGCCGTTCACCACCCAGACCTTGAACAACATGCTGTCGCAGCTCGGCATCTCGATGGCGCCGGGCACCAACATGCAGCTGAAGAACGTGGCGGCGGTGATGGTGACGGCTACCTTGCCGTCGTTCGCCCGTCCCGGCCAGAACATCGATGTCACCGTGTCGTCCATGGGCAACGCCAAGAGCCTGCGCGGCGGCACTTTGCTGATGACGCCGCTCAAGGGTGCCGACGGCATGGTGTACGCGATCGCCCAGGGCAACATGGTGGTCGGCGGCGCCGGCGCCTCGGCCAACGGCAGCAAGGTGCAGATCAACCAGCTCAGTTCCGGCCGCATTCCAGCCGGCGCCATCGTCGAGCGTGCGGTCAGTTCGCCGCTGGGCGAGGCCAATACCTTGACCCTGGAATTGAATGCCTCGGATTTCGGCACGGCGCAAAAGGCAGTCGATGCGATCAATCGCAGTTTTGGCGCCGGCACCGCCAGCGCCCTCGATGCGCGCGTGATCCAGGTGGCGGCGCCGGCGCAGGCGGAAGCGCGGGTGAGCTTCCTGGCGCGCCTGGAAAACCTCGACATCACACCGGCGCAGGCGGTGGCGCGGGTAGTCATCAACGCCCGTACCGGTTCAGTAGTGATGAACCAGACCGTGCGCGTACTGGATTGTGCGGTGGCGCACGGCAATCTGTCGGTGGTGATCAATACCCAGCCGGTGATCAGCCAGCCGGGGCCGTTTTCGGGCGGCAGCACGGTGGTTACGCAAACTTCGCAAATCCAGCTGAACCAGGCCGGCGGCGCTTTGCAGGTAGTCAAGAACGGCGCTTCGCTGGCCGATGTGGTGAAAGGCTTGAATACGCTGGGCGCCAATCCGCAGGACCTGGTCTCGATCCTGCAGGCGATGAAAGCCGCCGGCGCCTTGCGCGCCGAGCTTGAAGTCATCTGAGGCCGGAAATGAGCGCCTCCGGTCCTATCAGCAGCAGCCGCAGCGGCGACCTGGACCAGCGCTTTGCGCTGGACGTGCAGGGCGTCGACGCCTTGCGCCGAACTACCAGGAATTCGCCGCAAGACGGCTTGAAGCAGGTGTCGCGCCAGTTCGAAGCGATGTTCATGCAGATGGTGCTGAAGAGCATGCGCGAAGCGACGCCTTCGGATGGCATGTTCGATAGCCAGCAGGAAAAAATGTATACCTCGATGCTGGACCAGCAGCTGGCGCAGAACCTGTCCGGCCGCGGCCTGGGCCTGGCCGAGGCGATGCAGGCCCAGCTCAGCCGCGCCGTCGATCAGTCCCGGCAGCTGCCGGCGCCGCTCGGCAAGCTGCCGCCATCGGCAGTCGACCAGAATCCCGGTCAGCCGGCGGCTGCGGCTGCAGCATCGGCGATTCCTGGCAGCGTACAAAATCTTTCCTTGTATGACGCGGCTTCCGGTTCCGGCAGGAATGCCGGGTCTGGTTCTGGTCCGCAAGCCTATGTCGACCAGTTCCTGTCGCGCATGACCGCGCCGGCGCAGGCCGCCAGCCGCGCCAGCGGCGTACCGTCGCAACTGATCCTGGCGCAGGCCGCATTGGAATCGGGCTGGGGCAAACGCGAAATCAAGGGTGCGGACGGCAGCAGCAGCCACAACCTGTTCGGCATCAAGGCCGGCAAGGGCTGGAAAGGACCGGTAGTGCAGGCGGTCACCACCGAATATGTGGATGGCCTGCCGCAGCAGACTACAGCCCCGTTCCGCGCTTATGCATCGTATGAGGAAGCGTTTTCCGACTACGCCCGTTTCCTGGCCGGCAATCCGCGTTATGCGCAGGTACTGGCTACGCGCGATCCGGCCGAGGCCGCCCACGGCTTACAGCGCGCCGGTTACGCTACCGATCCGCAGTATGGCGAGAAGCTGGCGCGCATCCTCAAGCAGATCCTTTGATTTTTTTCCATGGAACCGGGCATTCCCCTCAAATTTTCCAAGCCGCTGCCGTTATACCTCAGGTGAGCCCGGCAGCGACGCCGGGCGGTTGCCTTCTAAAAGGAAGAATGTATGTCGAACAGCATGTTTTTCACCGGGCTCAGCGGACTCAACGCAGCGCAAGCGGCATTGATGACTACCGGCCATAACACGGCCAACGTGAATACGCCCGGCTACAGCCGGCAGATGGCGCAGGTGGTGTCCGCCGGCGGCACTTACACGCCAAGCGTAGGTTTCTTCGGCAACGGCGCCCAGGTGGTCGACATCACCCGCAGCTACGATCAGTTCCTGAGTTCGCAGCTGAACCAGGCGCAATCGACCAACCAGGCGCTCTCTGCTTACTCCACCCAGATCAACCAGATCAACAACCTGCTGGCCAACCAGACTACCGGCCTGGCTCCGATGCTGCAGACCATGTTCAAGGGCGTGCAGGCGGTCGCCAATACGCCGGCCGATGCGGCTGCGCGGCAGCAGCTGATCAGCTCCGGCCAGGCCCTGGCCAACCAGTTCCGCACCATGAGCCAGGTACTGACCGGCCTGAACGCCAACGTCAACGACCAGATCGCCGGTTCGGTCGACCAGATCAATACCTACGCCACCCAGATCGCCAGTATCAACAAGCAGATCGCCCTGCTCAGCAACGCTGCCGGCGGCCAGGTCCCGAACGATTTGCTGGACCAGCGCGACAGCCTGGTGAACAGCCTGGGGCAACTGGTGGCGACCAAGGTGGTGGTGCAGGATGGCGGCCAGTACAACGTATTCATCGGTACCGGCCAGACCCTGGTGCTGGGCGACAAGGCATCGACCTTGAAGGCAGTCACCTCGGCCGCCGATCCGAGCCGTACTTCGGTAGCCCTGGTGAACGCCGCCGGCGTTGCTGTCGAAATGCAGGACAGCGTGATCAGCGGCGGTTCTCTGGGCGGCCTGATGCAGTTCCGTAACCAGACCCTGGGCGATGCCCAGAACGCGCTGGGACGGATGGCGATCGGCCTGGCCGACACCTTCAATGCGCAGCACAAGCTGGGCATAGACCTGAACGGCGCCGCCGGCCAGGATTTCTTTTCGCAAGCCAGCCCGGCGGCAATCGCCAATTCCCGTAACACCGGCAACCTGCAGGTTACGCCCTCGTTCAGCGACACCGGCCAGCTGACCACCAGCGATTACCGGGTCGACTATGCCAATGTAGCCGGCACGCCGCAATATTCAGTCACTCGCCTGTCCGACAACAAAGTGCTGGGCAGCTACGCCAGCCTGCCGGTGACTTTTGACGGCGTATCGCTGCAAGCCGGCAGCGGCACGCCGCAAATCGGCGATTCCTTCCTGGTGCAGCCGACCCGCAGCGGCGCGCGCGACCTGACGGTGACGGTGACAGATCCGGCCAAGATAGCCGCGGCGTCGCCCATCGTCACCGGCAAGGCCGCGGCCAACCAGGGCAGCGCAGTCATCAGCGCCGGCAAGGTCGACGCTTCATACCTGGGAGCACCGCTGAGCAGCCCGCTGACGCTGAAATACGATAGCACCACCACGCCGGCCAGCTTGTCCGGTTTCCCTGCCGGCGCGGCAGTTACAGTCACCAATCCTGACGGCACCGTGATCAACTATGCGGCCGGCGCGACTGTCAGTTATACCGATGGCGCGTCGTACAGTTTCAACGGCATCACTGCCACCGTCAGCGGCAAGCCGGTGAATGGCGACAGCTTCACCATCGGACCGAATACCGGCGGCGTTTCGGACGGCAGCAACGCCTTGCTGCTGGGCGCCTTGCAAAACCAGAAAACCCTGGCCGGCGGCACCGCCAGCTATACCGACGCTTACGGCCAGCTGGTCAGCAGCATCGGCAACAAGGCCAGCCAGCTGACCATCGCCAATACCGCGCAAACCAGCCTGGCGGCGCAAATCAAGTCGGCCCAGCAATCGGTGTCAGGGGTCAACCAGGACGAGGAAACGGCCAACCTGCTGATGTACCAGCAAATGTACCAGGCCAACGCCAAGGTGATCCAGACGGCGTCGACCATGTTCGACGCGATCCTGGGGATCGCCAGCTAATTGGCCCGGCCGGATCTGCAAGCAGGATGATAATCAAGGAAAACAAGCCAAGGAAAACAAGATGCGTATCAGTACCCAGTCGTTTTATGATCAAAGCCTGGCCGCGATGGGCTCCCAGCAAACCAGCCTGTTGCGCGTGCAACAGCAGATAGGCGCCATGTCAAAAATCCTGACCCCATCCGACGACCCGCTGGGCGCGACCCGGGCGCTGAGCGCATCGCAGTCGATTTCCCTCAATGACCAGTACTCGACCAGTCGCGCCCAGGCGTCGCGCACGCTGGGCCTGGAAGACAATGCGCTGCAAAGCGTCACCACGCTCCTGCAAAATATCAAGGGGCTGGTGGTGCAAGCCGGCAACGGCACCATGACCGATGCCGACCGCGCATCGATCGCCACCACCTTGCAAAGCAATTACGACCAGCTGCTGGGCCTGGCAAATACCGACGACGGCAACGGCCAATTCCTGTTTGCCGGCTTCAAGAGCGGCAGTGCGCCTTTTGTGCAGCAGGCCGGCGGCGGCGTACAGTATGTCGGCGACCAGGGCCAGCAACTGCTGCAGGTCGACATCTCGCGGCAAATGGCGGGCACCGATGACGGCCGCAGCATTTTCCAGACCGCGCAGAACAGCTCCGGTTATGTCGCCACTTCTTCTGCCGCCAACAGCGGCGACGGCGTATATGGCGCCACTTCGGTAATCGATGCCACCAATCCCGATTTCGGAAAAAATTTCTCGATCAGCTTTACCTCGGCCACCACGTTCAGCGTGACCAATTCGGATACCCCGCCGGTGGTGACGACCGGCACTTACACGTCCGGCTCGCCGATCCAGTTTGGCGGCTTGCAAATCGTATTGACGGGTGCCCCGCCAGCGGCGACAGCTTCAATGTCAACACCGCAAAGAACGCCAATCCCGACATGTTCGGCGCGCTCAGCGACCTGATCGGCGCGCTCAAGACGCCGGTAGATAACGGCACCCCGGCCGCCAAGGCGCAATTGCAGAATTCCCTGAGCACGGCAAACGTCAAGCTGTCCAACTCCCTCGACAACGTGCTCACCGTGCGTTCGTCGGTGGGCTCGCGCATGCAGGAACTGGATACCCTCAACACCAATGGCGACGCCCGCAACCTGGCGGACAAGAGTTATCTGTCGGATATCCAGGACCTGGACTACACCAGTGCGATTACCGAGCTGTACCAGCGGCAGATGGCGCTGCAGGCGACGCAGCAGACTTTTGTCCAGATACGCAAGATTTCGCTGCTGAATTACCTGTAAGTCTTTCCGACAGGATTAAAAGACCTTGATTTTCAATTGAAAAGACAAGGCGCCGTACAACCTGTCTTTATAGCTGGGAATCACCGCCAGGTTCAAGCCGACGTTCTTGTATTCGTAGCTGGCGACAGGAATGGCAGCCAGGAACCAGTCGCCGCGCCGCATTTTCGGATAACCGTTGAATCCGCCGGCGACGAATCCCAGGCGTACCGGCCCGACATGCAGCGGCTGGTAATACACGCCGATGTAATTGGAATACTCGCGATCGCTGTTGTAGAACCTGCCGGCGGTGGCGGAAGCCACGGTCGAGAACCGGTATTCGGCGCCGAACCCCAGGTTGCTGTTGTTCAGCCCCTTGTCGCGGTTGAAATGATAGGAATAGA
Source organism: Collimonas fungivorans (assembly GCF_001584145.1). Lineage (NCBI taxonomy): Bacteria > Pseudomonadati > Pseudomonadota > Betaproteobacteria > Burkholderiales > Oxalobacteraceae > Collimonas > Collimonas fungivorans. The sequence continues at coordinate 1,331,051 of NZ_CP013232.1, forward strand.
AACCGGCATTGAGCCATGTTTCGCTGATCGGCTGGTTCTCTATCCAGCCAAACAGCTCGCTTTGCTGCGCATGCGAACTGGCAGGAAATAAAGCAGTACAGGCCAAAAGGATGGTTGTTTCTCGCCAGCGGGTTAACGTACGCATCGGTTTCCTGTGGATGAAAATTCTGTTGTCACGGATTAATTCCGAGGCTATTTTGACATAAGCATCTGTCCAGCTGGCATTGGCCTGCCCGAAATTGGATGCAACCTTGGTTTTTCCTATGGGCGCAAGGCCTGCGCCAGATGCAGCATGTTGGCCAGCCCAAGCGCAAATTCCTGTTCCAGGAACGGCGCCAGGTGCGGCATCAGCTGCTGCAGCATCAGGATCCCGCCCAGCAAGGTCAAAGGAAAGCCGACGGCAAATATGCTCAGCTGGGGCGAAGCCCGGTTGAGGATGCCCATCGCAAGGTTCAGGGTCAACAGGGCTGCTACCAGGGGTAGCGCCAGCATCAGGCCGGCGGAAAAGACATTGGCGCCGGCCAGCACCAGGAAATGCCAGCCTTCGGCCGCCAGTGGCGCATCTGAAATCGGCAGGACGTGGAAACTCTCAACCAGGGTGCTGATCACCATCAGGTGGCCGTCCACCGCCAGGAAGATCAGCATCGCCAGCATGTTCAGCAGGCTGGCCAGCACCATGGTGTTGCCGCCGCTGTTGGGATCGAAAAAAGAAGCGAACGACAAGCCCATCTGCAGGCCGGCATAATCGCCGGCGGCTTGCACCGCGGCGAACACCAGCCGTATCGAAAATCCCATGGCGGAACCGATCAGGACCTGCTGGATCAGTATCCAGACACCGCCGGCCGAAACCAGCGGCACCGCCGGCACGGCGCCCAGGGTAGGAGCGATGGCGATGGCCAGCAATGCAGCCAGGCCGACCTTGACCTGGCGCGCGACGTTTTTTTCACCGAAGATGGGGGCGGCGCTGATCAGGGCCAGCATCCGGACGAAGGGCCATACAAACGCTACTATCCAGGCGCTCAGTTGCGCGGACGTGACCGACAGCACCGGCGACATCAGCCAACCAGCTGCGGAATGCTGGAAAACAGCTGGCGCATGTAGTCCAGGATGGAGTTCAGCATCCACGGCCCGGCGATGACCATGGTGGCGCATACGGCGAGCAGCTTGGGAATGAACGACAGGGTCATTTCATTGATCTGGGTGGCGGCCTGGAACAGGCTGATGATCAAACCGCTGACCAGGGCCACCAGCAGCAGCGGCGCGCCCAGCAGGAGAGTCATTTTCATCGCCTGGTAGCCCAAGGCCATTACCGATTCGGGAGTCATTTTGTGCAACCTCAGGTATAGAAACTTTGGGCCAGGGCGCCGATCAGCAGCTGCCAGCCGTCGACCAGCACGAACAGCATCAGCTTGAACGGCAGCGAAATGGTGGCGGGCGGCACCATCATCATCCCCATCGACATCAGGACGCTGGCCACCACCAGGTCAACGATCAGGAATGGAATAAAGATGGTGAAGCCGATCTGGAACGCCGTCTTCAGTTCGCTGATGACAAACGCCGGCACCAGTATCCGCAGCGGCACTTCTTCCGGCCCTTGCATCTGCGGCGCCTGGGCCAGCCTGGCGAACAGCGCCAGGTCGCCTTCGCGAGTCTGTTTCAGCATGAACTGCTTGAACGGCTGGATGCCGCGCTCCAGCGCCTGTTCGGCGCTGATCTTGTTGTCTGAAAATGGCTTGTAGGCATCGCTGTAGGCTTTGTCGAATACCGGCGACATCACGAAAAAAGTCAGGAACAGCGCCAGCCCGACCAGGATCTGGTTGGGCGGTGAACTCTGGGCGCCGATCGCGGTGCGCAGCAAACCGAGCACGATGATGATGCGGGTGAAGCTGGTCATCGCCAGCAGCAGCGCCGGCAGGAACGAGAGCGAAGTCAGCAGCAGCATGGTCTGGACGCTGAGCGACCAGGTCTGGCTGCCGCCGGGCCGGCGGTGCTGGTGATGCCGGGCAGCGCCTGGGCGGCGGCGATGGCAGGCAGCATGGTCAGCAATAGCGCTGTGAGCAGTTTGCGATGTTGCGCGAGGAAAGAGAGAGGACGCATTCTGCCAATCGGTTCTAATGGGTAAATGATGTGCGGCTGAGTGCAATATCGAGATGGGCCTATTTGCGGCCTAGCGACTCTCGCAGCTTTTGCGCAAAGGCACTGGCAGCATTGCCGGCAGCGATAGCGCCTTGCCTGATCGGCAGCTTGGGATCTTCCGGCATTTCCTGCGCAGGCATGGCGTGCAACGATTGAATCCGTCCCGGAGTCACTCCCAGCGCCAGCCAGGTACTGCCGATTTCGACTACCACCACCCGCTCGCGCTGGCCGATGGCGGTGCTGGCGATCACCTTGACCAGGCGGCCGCTGTTGTGCTTTTGCAGTCCCAGCCGGCGTGCCGTCCAGGCGCAAAGGAAAATCAGCGCAAGCACCACTGCCAGGCCGGAAGCCGCCTGCAACAGCCCGGCTGCACCCCATGACGGCGTGGCCGGAACGGCTGTTGCGACAGGCGCGGCGATCATGGCAGAGGCAGGCAGAGCCAGGCATGCCAACAGCAGCAGCGCGCGCCGCGCCATGGTTATGGATTTCATCGGTTCAGCTTGTGTATGCGCTCGGACGGCGTGATGATGTCTGTCAGCCGGATGCCGAACTTGTCGTTGACCACCACCACTTCGCCCTGGGCGATCAGGTAGCCGTTGATCAGCACATCCATCGGTTCGCCGGCCAGGCCGTCCAGCTCGACCACCGAACCTTGCGCCAGCTGCAGCAGGTTCTTGATGGTGATCCTGGTGCGCCCCAACTCGGCGGTCATCTGCACCGGGATGTCGAGGATCATGTCGATATCGGTCTTGGCGACTTCGGCAGTGTCGCCGCTGAGCGGCTGGAACACCTTGGCCGCGGGCGCCGGTTCCGGCGCCGGGTGCGATGCGGCGGTCTGCGCAGCGAGCGCGCTGGCCCAGTCGTCGGCGGCTTCGGCGTTTGGATCCGGCTTGTTTTCGTCACTCATGTTCATTCCCTTTTAAATCACCTTCGCGGTGATTGATCATTTTTTCTACCCGCAGTGCATAACGGCCGTTGGAGGTGCCGTAACCGCATTCCATCACCGGCACGCCATCGACCTTGGCCACGATTTTTTCAGGCATTTCTATCGGCAGGACGTCGCCGATTTTGAGCTTCAGGAGCTGGCCTATGGTCGACGGGATATTCATGAAATCGACCTTCAGCTGCACATCGGCGCTTTGCACCTGCTGCGACAATTGCTTGACCCAGCGCTTGTCGACTTCGACCTCGTCCTGCACCGGGTTCGAGAGCAGGTCGCGTATCGGCTCTATCATCGAATACGGAATGCAGATATGCAGGGCGCCGCCGATGGGGCCGAACTCGATGTGGAAAGTGGTGTTCACCACTACTTCGTTGGGCGTCGCGATATTGGCGAACTTGGTATGCATCTCTGCCCGCACGTATTCGAATTCGAGCGGATAGATCGGATTCCAGGCGCTGCCGTAACTGTCCAGCGCCAGGTTCAGCAGGCGGGTGATGATGCGTTGCTCGGTCTGGGTGAAGTCGCGGCCTTCGACCCGCATGTGGAACCGGCCGTCGCCGCCGAACAGGTTGTCGACCACCAGGAACACCAGGTTCGGATCGAATACGAACAGCGCCGTGCCGCGCAAGGGTTTCATGTGCAGCAGGTTGATATTGGCCGGCACCGGCAGGTGGCGGATGAATTCGCTGTATTTCTGGACATGGACCGCGCCTACCGAAATGTCGGCGCTGCGGCGCATGAAATTGAACAGGGAACTGCGCAGCTGGCGCGCAAAACGTTCGTTGATGATTTCCAGCGTATGCATGCGGCCGCGCACGATACGTTCCTGGGTGCCGAGATTGTAGGCCTGAACGCCTTCCGGATTCGGAACCGGCGCCGCGGCAGCATCGGTCTCGCCGGTGACGCCTTGCAGCAATGCATCTACTTCGTCCTGAGACAGTAGCTGTTCATAAGCCATAGCTGGGTCTCGGTTTTACTGCACCACGAAGGCGGTGAACAACACATTGATGATGTGCTGCGGCGGCTGGCTGCTGGCCAGGGGTTTGTTCAATGCCTTGAGGATTTCGGCGGCGAGCTTGCTCTTGTCGTCGGCGGTGATCAGCGAATTCGGATCGCGGTTCGACAGCAGGCTGAGGATGCGGCTGCGCGTCTCCGGCAGGTACTCGACGATCTGCGCCTGGCTTTTGGCGTCCGCCACTTTCAAGGTCAGGCCGATATGCAGGAAACGATCGCGGTCGTCCGCCTGCAGGTTGACGGTAAACGGATCGAGGGCGACAAAGATAGGCGTTTCCGGGACCGGCGCGGCGACGCTCTTGCTGGCTGGCTGCATGATGGTGAAATAATAAGCAGCTCCAGCCGCGGCCAGGGCGGCGGTGAGCACGATCAAGATCAGTCCGAGCTTGCTCTTTTTAGGTGCTGCCACTGCTTCGTTGGTGATAGTTGCCATGGGTTTTTCCTGCATCAGATTCCAGCGTCCATTCTTTGCCAAAAAGGCCTCGAACCATCTGCTGATATAAAGGGAGAAAGCGCTTCAGATCCTCCATTTGTTGCGCCCGGAATTTCTGTTTTTTTTCTGTCAGGCAAAAATATCTACCTTGCCATTGCTGTTCCTGCTGATGGCTGCTGCGCTGCGCTCCGCTTTTGTGTTCAGCTCGCTTGCCGTTGGAGTAGCCTGGAACTGGCTTCCCGACCCCCTGTGGCTGCCCTGGTGCTGGGTAAATGCCCCTTGCTGTTGTTGCTGCGGTTGCTGGGTATCGGCGCTGACCGAAGTGTTGCCCAGATTGATGCCGCTTTCTGCCAGGCTGCTGCGCAACTGCGGCAGGGCGGCTTCCAGCGCCGTGCGCACCGACTGGTGAGCGGAAACAAACATGGCTTGCGCCTGGTTGTCGCTGATGGTGAGCGTGACTTTCAGCGGCCCCAGGTCGGGCGGATTGAGGTGCAGTTCTGCGCTCTGGTTATTGGTGTTGCCCATCCACACGACTTGCTTGCCAAGCGCCGCGCCCCAGCCGTCGCTGCCGACCGCCGGCAGCAGCGCCAGCTTGACGGCGGCCGGCGGCGAGCTGGCTGCAGCTGTGGCTGCCGCTGCCAGATTGTGCGCTACCGCCGGATTTGCCTGCGCCGTGACAGTGAGGTCCGGCTGGCCGATGCTGCCGGCGGCCGCCTTGGCCATGACGATCTCATTAGCATTCGTATTGGCGCTGGCGCCCGCTGGACCAGCCGCGGTCTTGGCCGCGGCCAGGTTGTCCTGCCGTTCTGATTTTTCCAGTTGATCGTGCTTGTTCGCGTGGGCATCATCTTGTGCTGCTTGCTGGCCGGTGGTGCTGGCTGTCCCAACCTGGCTGGCCAGTTGTTGCGCATTTTGCGTCACATTGGCGTATTCGCCGCTGACGGCTTCCTTGCGCGCGGCGGCGCTTTGCCTGGATGGCGCAGCGTCAGCCGGACCGGCTTGCGTCGCCAGCTGAGCTGCGGCGGGTAGGGTCGTTCCAGCCGGAGCAATGTCTGTGTCGGCGGTCTCCGTGGCTGGTGCAGCGATTGCAGCCGAGACTGCGGGTTTGCCGCTGGCGGCGGCGATTGCCGCGTTGAGCTGGCCCTCTGCCGCCGATGGTGGCGGACTATCGCTGCCGGATTGCGGATTTGCCTCAATCGCTTTCGCGCCAGCCTGTGGCAAGACCAGGAAAGCCAGAGCCGGTACGGCGCCTGGATCCTGGTCCTTATCGCTGCTCGCCTGGCGCCTTGGCGCTGCGCGGTCGGTTGGCTTGGCGCTGCTTACCGCCTTTTCAGCCGGTTTGTCGGCGCTGGCCAATGAACGGTCCAGGACCTTGCCAAAATTGTCGGCTCCGTCCTGCTGGGCATTTGGATTTGAATTCGCATTATTGACGGCATTGCCGGCGGACGGCGCAGCTTGGAGGGCAGCGGTGCTGGATGAAACAAGTAAAGACATGGCGGTTCCTTGATTGATTATTCTGCCGCAGCGAGCATGCGCTGCCGGAACTGGCGGGCAGCATGTTCGTCGCTGCTGCGCTGTTCGCGCTTGTTGACCAGTTGCGCCTGCTGTTGCCGGGCACGCTCGGCCAGCGTGTCGAAAGAACTCAGGCGGCGCTTGTTCTGCTGCCAGTCGCTGCGTCCATGCGCCAGCCGCGAATCAGCCTGGCTGGCGACGGCGCGTTGCTGCTCGATGGCGCTGTCCAGCGTGGCGATGAAATGCTGGAAATTGCGCCAGCTCGAAGACGGCAGGCCGTCCTGCATCTGGCTTTGCAGCTGGTCGTAGTACTCCTGGCGATAGCGGGTCAGCATCTCCAGCTTTTCCGCTGCGCCGATCTGGGCGCGCTGCAGCTGCCCCAGGCGGCGGCTGGCTTCATCGGTCTTGTTCTGGGCCAGTTCAATCAACATGGCGAGCGGTAAGGTGGTTGACATGATTTCCTTTCAGGCTTTGCGGCTTATCTTTGTCTTATTTTTGTCTCATTTTTATATTAACGGCGGCTTTCAAGAAAAATATAGAGATCATGTCCACGCGATCTGTTTAATCCGGCTGAAACAGTTGTTCCAGCTGCGTGACTGCTTCCAGGTAGCCCGCGCGTTCAGCCATTCCCTGCTGCAAAAAAGCTTCGATTTTCGGATACAGCGCAATCGCCTTGTCCAGCTGCAGGTCGTGCCCGGCGGCATAGGCGCCGACGCTGATCAGGTCGCGGTTGCGCTGGTAGCGCGACAACATCTGCTTGAAGCGCCGCACCGCATCGAACTGACCCGGTTCGATCAGGGATGTCATGGCGCGGCTGATCGAGGCTTCGATGTCGATTGCCGGATAATGGCCGGATTCGGCCAGGCTGCGCGACAGCACTACGTGGCCGTCGAGGATTGCGCGGGCGGCGTCAGCAATCGGATCCTGCTGGTCGTCGCCCTCGGTCAGCACGGTATAGAAGGCGGTGATCGCGCCGCCTTTGCCGTTGGCGTCGCGGGCGCCGTTGCCGGCGCGTTCCACCAGCGCCGGCAGCTTGGCGAACACCGAGGGCGGGTAACCTTTGGTGGCCGGCGGCTCGCCCACCGCCAGCGCGATCTCGCGCTGTGCCATGGCGTAACGCGTGAGCGAATCCATGATCAGCAAGACATCTTTTCCCTGGTCGCGGAAATATTCTGCCAGCGAGGTGGCATAGGCGGCGCCCTGCAAGCGCAACAGCGGCGAGGTATCGGCTGGAGCGGCGACTACTACCGCACGCGCCAGCCCTTCCACGCCCAGGGTGTTTTCGATGAAATCCTTGACTTCGCGGCCGCGTTCGCCGATCAGGCCGACGATGATCACTTCAGCGCTGGTGTAGCGCGCCATCATGCCGAGCAGCACGCTTTTGCCGACGCCGGAGCCGGCAAACAGGCCCATGCGCTGGCCGCGTCCCACGGTGAGCAGGGCGTTGATGGCGCGCACGCCGACGTCTAGCACGCTGTCGATAGGCGCGCGCGCCAGCGGGTTGATGGGGGCCGCCGAAAGCGGCACTTCGCGGCTGAAATCCAAAGGGCCGAGGCCGTCCAGCGGCCGGCCGGCGGCGTCCACCACCCGTCCCAGCATGCCGGCGCCGGCCGGCAGGCGTTTGCTGCCAGGTTCGGCCGGCGGACTGCCGTTGGCGGCCGGAGAGGTGGTTTCGAGCGGGTAGACGCGCGCTCCGGGCAGCAAGCCCGCGACTTCGGTTTGCGGCATCAGGAACAGACGGTCGCCGGCAAAGCCGACCACTTCCGCTTCGGTAGTGCGTTGCGCATAGCCGGGCGGCAGTTCTATCAGGCAGTCGCTGCCTACCGGCAGGCGCAAGCCGACCGCTTCCAGCACCAGGCCGACGGCCCGGGTCAGGCGGCCGTAGGTGCGGATCGGGATGCTGCGGCCGACGCCTATGCTGGCGTTGCCAAGCGTGGTGCGCCAGGCTTGCAGGTGTCGGTTGCTGGCGAGCGGCTCGGCGCCGGCTAGATCGCGGTTGTCGCTCATGGATTAACCTGGCTGCGGTCGAGTACGGCCAAGTGCAGCCGCTACCCGCTGCCAGCGGGTTTCCATGGTGGCGTCCAGCTCGCCGCTGCTGGCTTGCACCCGGCAGCCGCCGCGTGCGATGGCCGGGTCGCTGCGCAACAGCCAGCCGGCGGCTTGCAGATCCTCCGCCAGGTATTGCTGCACCAGCGCCATATCGTCGGCATGCAATAACAGGCGCGGCGTACCGCTCAGCGCCGGTTCTGTCTGCAGCAGCTCGCGCACCGCTGCCAGGATCAGTTGCGGTTCTACCGCCAATGCCTGGCGCACCACCTGCTGCGCGATATCCAGCGCCAGCGTCAGCAGATCGTCGGCCAGTTCTTTTTCCGCCTGGCGCAAGGCATCAGGCATGGCAAGGCTCAATGCGCGCAGGCTACCGGCTTCGTTTTGTGCGGTTTCCAGCCCGGCCCGGTAACCTTCCTGCCAGCCCTCGGCGTGGCCTTGCCGCAGGCCTGCGCTGGCGCCGTCCTCTTGCGCCTGTTGGCGCAGGCGCTGCAATTCGATTTCGTCGATCAGCAGTTTCGGTTCCAGCTCGACCAGAGCCGGCTCGGCCACGAGCGCTGCCGGCGCTTCTGCATCGGCAGTGCCGGTCGCCAGCTGCATGTCCGCCATTTCCCAGCGCTGCCAGGCGCTCATCTGAGGTTTTGGCTGGCGCCGGCGGCTATCGGCTTGAGCGGCATCAGACATAAGCATCGTTGCCCTGGCCGCCGATCACGATTTCGCCGGAATCCGCCAGGCGCCTGACGATCTGCAGGATGTTTTTCTGCTCGCTCTCGACTTGCGAAACCCTGACCGGACCGCGCACTTCCAGGTCTTCGCGCAGCATTTCGGCGGCGCGCTGCGACATGTTGCGCAGGAATTTTTCGCGCAGTTCCGGCGCCGCTCCCTTGAGTGCGATGATGAGGGATTCCGATTCGACTTCCTTGAGCAGCAGCTGGATGCCGCGGTCTTCGATTTCCAGCAGGTTTTCGAACAGGAACATTTCGTCGATGATGCGTTGCGCCAGGTCGCCGTCGTGTTCGCGCACGTGCTGGATCACGCTTTCTTCCTGGCTGCTGCTCATCAGGTTGAGGATTTCCGCTGCGGCCCTGACGCCGCCCAGGCGGCTGCGCTTGACGCCCTGGCCAGACAGCAGGCCGGACAGCACATCGGTCAGTTCGCTGAGCGCCGCCGGCTGCACGCCGCCGAAGGTGGCGACGCGCAGGATCACATCGTGCCGCAGGCGTTCGGTGAACAGTTCCAGCACTTCGGATGCCTTGCTGCGGTCCAGGTGCACCAGCAGGGTGGCGATGATCTGCGGATGTTCGTCGCGAATCAGTTCGGCTACTTCGTTGGCTTCCAGCCAGTTCAGGGTATCGATGCCGTTGGTGGAATTGTTGCCGGATTCCAGGATATCTTCGATCAGGCTGGCCGCGCGGTCGCTGCCCAGCGCCTTGTTGAGGACGGCCCGTATGTAGCCGCTGGAATCCAGGTTGAGCGCAGAGAACTGCTCTGTTTCAAGGCGGAACTCTTCCATCACCTCGGTGATCTGTTCGCGCGTCACCTGGCGCAGCTTGGACATCGCCATGCCGAGCTTCTGCACATCCTGCGGATTCAGGTGCTGGAACACGGCGGCAGCGCCGTCCTCGCCCAGCGACATCAGCAGGATGGCGCTTTTTCTGGTTCCGTCGTCACTCATTGTTGCCCATCCAGTTCTTGATTACCATGGCGACCAGGCGCGGATCTTTCTCGGCCAGGCTCTGTGCGTGCTGCAGGTTGTCCTGATGGCGGTCAGCCTGGCGCTGCCTTGCTTCTTCGTTCAGCTTGACCTGCTCGGGCGACTGTTCTTCGGCAGCCTTGATGGTTGCCGCAGCTGCCGCCGATCCGGCGCCTTGCGGCCCTTGCAGGTATTTGCGCAGCAGCGGCCGCAGCAGGCCAAACCAGAGCCAGAGGGCGACAACGGCCAGCAGCAGATACTTGCCTGCGCTCTTGGCCAGTTCGATATTGCCGGCCTGGCGCCACAGCGGCAGTTCCGGCTCCGGCGCGTCGCCGGCAAACTGGCTATTCACCACGTTCAGCGAATCGCCGCGGTCGGCGCTGTAGCCCATTGCCTGCTTGACCAGGTTTTTTACCTGCTCCATTTCGGCCGCCGGCAGCGCCTGCGCGGTTACCTTGCCCTGGGCATTGGCCGCGCCGCGGTAATTCACCACCACTGCGACCGACAGCCGTTTGACCGCGCCGGCGGCTTGCTGCACGTGGCTGATCGAGCGGTCCACCTCGTAGTTGGTGGTGACGTCGCGCCGCACGTTGCTGGAGCCGCCGCTTCGCGTAGCGTTGCTGGCGATGTTGCTGGCAGCATTTGCGCCAGCGGCTGCCGCAGCCGGATTGGCCTGTGTGGCGGCCGTTCCCGGCTGGTTGGCCGGAGCCGTGCTGATAGGCGCGGTCGGATTGATTGGCGGCTGGTTCGACAAGGCTCCAGGAACGCCGCCCGGCGGGCTTGCTCCCTGCTGGTTGGCGTCGCTCGATTGCTGGCTGCGGATGGCGGCCTTGGCCGGATCCTGGTTGGGACTGTATTTTTCGTCGGTATGTTCGACCGTCGAGAAATCGATGTCTGCGGCGACCTGTGCACGTACGTTGCTGGCGCCGACTATCGGCTGCAGGATGGCTTCGATACGGCGGATATAACTCTGTTCTATTTCCTGTGCATACTTGAGCTGGCTGGCATCCAGGCCGCGATTGCCGGTGGCGGGGGTGGAGAGCAGGTTGCCGCTCTGGTCGACTATCGTGACGTTCTTGGCGTTCAGTTCCGGCACGCTGCTCGACACCAGGTGGGCTATGGCGCTGACCTGGCCGTCGTCGATGGAGCGTCCGTGGTGCAGGGTGAGCACCACCGAGGCGCTGGGTTTCTGCTGGTCGCGCACAAACAGCGAGGGTTTGGGCAGGGCCAGGTGGACTCGTGCCGCTTCCACCGCCGAAATCGATTCTATCGAACGCGCTAGTTCGCCTTCCAGTGCGCGCTGGTAGTTGACCTGCTCGGCAAACTGGCTGACGCCGAACTTCTGGTTATCCATCAGCTCGAAACCGACCGAGCCGCCCTTGGGCAATCCCTGCGACGCCAGCCGCAAGCGCGCTTCGTGGACCTGGTCGGCTGCGACCAGCACGGCGCCGCCGCCGTCGGCGAACTTGTAGGGGATGTTCATCTGCTGCAGCGAGGCGATGATGGCCCCGCCATCGCGGTCCGACAGGTTGCTGTACAGGACGCGATAGTCAGGCGCCCGGCTCCACAGCCAGAATGCGGCGATAGCCGCCAGCGCGAACGAGGCGCCGATGATCAGCGGCAGCTTTGGATTGGCGCGCAGCTGCTCCAGCAGCGGCAGTTTCCTGTCGCCGGCGAGGTTGGCGCCGGTTACGGCAGCATTCATGCGGCCACCCCGGATGACCACAGGCTGTAACCGTTACTGGTGTTCGCTATGCGCTTCTGTATATCTGACACAAGCTTTCCTTAGAATGGGATAACAGATGTCAACAAAGGTAAGCCGGATCAATCGAGGACGGCTTGTGTCGACGCTAATGATTGTCAACGGCTGGCGCTTATTTCGATCGCTTGAATAGCCGGGGTTTTCCCCATCATTTGCCGCTATGTAAAAAAATCATTGCTGTTACGCTGCCTGTCAGCAGTGAAACGTTATCGGCAGGAGCGGGCGGCACCTGGGCCGAACTCCAGCGCGATAGCGAGAATTCAAAAAAATGGAAAAAGAGGTGGAATATGGCGATATCGGCGATCGAATCGGTATTACAGCAATTGACGGCGACGGCGCAAATCGCCGGCAGCGGCGCCGCGGCAAGTAGCGGCATCGCCGGCGGGGGTTTCGCCGACGAGATGAAAAAATCGCTGGAGCGCATCAGCAACAGCCAGCAGCATGCGGTCGGCCAGGCTGAAGCATTCGAGCTAGGCAAGCCCGGCGTGTCGCTGAACGACGTGATGATTGATCTGCAAAAGGCGAATGTCGGCTTCCAGATGGGACTGCAAGTGCGTAACCGGGTGGTTGCCGCTTATCAGGAAATCATGAATATGCCTGCCTGAAAGTCGGTTTTGGAACAAGCTTGTTTGGAACAAGGCGCCAGTTATCTGTTGCAGGACGCGGCCGATATCGAAAGTATTTTGCGCGAACTGGAGCGTCAGAACAGCAGCATGACCATGCGCCAGCTGGGCGGCGGCGAGAGTGTCGCCACGCGCCTGGTGGCGGTGGCGCTGGCGCATGACATCTTTATCCACGCCGGCGACGCCGATGGCAGCGGGGCGCATTACCTGCCGGGCGACCTGCTGTGTTTTGACGGCGCACTGGACGGAGCGGGGGTACGTTTTGTGACCAGCGCAGCGCGCAACAGCGTCAGCCCGTGGCCGACGGCGCTAGCGGCGGCGCTGCCTACCTGCATTGCGTATTTTCCGCACCAGAAGTTTATCCGCATCGGCGTGCAGCCGGTCGAAGCCTGCGTAGTGCGCGCCAAGCGGCGCGACGGCAACGATTTTGTGCTCGATGTCCATGATTTGAGCGCGCGCGGCATCGGCTTGCGCTCGGCTTATGTATCGCTGCAGGCGCTGCCGGTGGGCACGGTGCTGCCGGCGGCGGTGCTGGATTTCCGTTCTTCCGGCCGGCTGCTGGTGGACTTGAGGGTGGTGTTCAGCCGCAGCGTGCAAGGGCCGGACGGCGTCATCAATCATTTCGGCTGTTATTACGTCGACCTCGACCAGGCTCGGCAGAGCTTGGGCGGTCTGTTGAGCGCCTAGGGCGGTCCTGCTTTATTTTGCGGCAGGCCCTAAATGTTTTCCAGGCAACTGCCGATAACCTGAATAACGGTGGCTTGCTTATCCCGGTTGTTGTTTGGCCGGGAGCGAGTCCAGCGTTACGGCGGCTTAGCCGGAACCCATAAACTTTAGCAACAGGAGTCATGCCATGTCTGTCATCAATACCAATATTCTTTCGCTGGTAGCGCAAAACAACCTCACCAAATCGGCGTCTTCGCTGAGCTCGGCCATCCAGCGCCTGTCTTCCGGCATGCGCATCAACAGCGCCAAGGACGACGCTGCGGGCCAGGCAATTGCGAATCGCTTCACCGCCAACATCACCGGCCTGACACAAGCATCGCGCAACGCCAACGACGGCATCTCGCTGGCGCAAACCACTGAAGGCGCGCTGACTGAAGTCAACAACAACCTGCAGCGTATCCGTGAACTGTCGGTGCAAGCCGCCAGCGGCACCAATTCTTCCAGCGATCTGCAATCGATCCAGGACGAAATTACACAACGCCTGAACGAAATCGACCGTACTTCTTCGCAAACCGACTTCAATGGCGTCAAGGTGCTGGCGTCTAACCAGACCCTGAATATCCAGGTTGGCGCGAATGACGGCCAGACTATCGGCATCGGCCTGCAAAAGATCGATTCGACTTCCTTGAAGCTGAATGCTCTGAACCTGGCTGGTCCTACCGGCGCGACAACGGCCATGACTCCTACCGGCAAGGACAATACCGGCGCCTCGACTGCTGTTGTCGCCGCCGGCTTTACCGCCGTCAACCGCGACACCAGCGGCACAGCTTTTACTGCGGCCCTTACCGATCTGTTTACAGATGCGCGCGGCAATAGCTATGTCAAGAACGGCGCTAACTACTACGCTGCCACCGTGACCGTTGCCGATGCAACCCAAGGCGCGACTGCCGCTACGCCGACAGCGACTGTCACGTACGATTCGTCGAAAGCGCTGACGGCCGCCAGCGGCAGCCCGTTGACTGCAATCGACAGCGCCCTGTCGCAAGTCGACAGCCTGCGCAGCTCGCTGGGTGCGGTACAGAACCGTTTTGCTTCGACCATCGCTAACCTGGGCACCACAGTGACCAACCTGTCTTCCTCGCGTTCGGGCATCCAGGACGCAGACTACGCGACCGAAGTGTCGAACATGACACGCGCGCAGATTCTGCAACAGGCAGGCACTTCGGTGCTGGCGAAGGCGAATCAGTCGACACAAAGCGTTTTGACATTGCTGCAATAAGCAATGAGCCGATTCCGCAGACGCCGCTCCAAGGCGTTTGCGGGGTTAGCCAATTCCAGGGGTGGCTGTTTCTGCGGCTGCCCCTGGTTCCATGATGTTTTGTCCAGTCGGGTTTGGTCCGATAGACCCGAGCGGACAGGTACAGCCGGAAGAGGATGTGATGTCGAATGCGATCAACATGGATGCTGCAAGCAGGGCCGCGCCGGCCGAGAACGCAGTTAACGCCGCCGCAACGAATGAGAAAGCCGCCGGGCACACCGGCGTGGTTATCAACAAAGTGCCGGAAACCGGTGGCGGCAAGTTGGCAGGCGTGCCCGAACGGTCGCAGATTCAAAGCAGGATCGACGATATCAATCGCCAGTTGCAGCTGAGGGCCGTAAGCGTGCAGTTCCAGATCGATCCTGGCTACAAGGATGTGATCCTGAAGGTGGTGGACCAGCAGGACGGCAAGGTGGTCTTGCAGATTCCCAGCGAAGAAGTGGTGCGGATCGCAAAGGTCATGGACCAGATGAAGGGTGTGTTGCTGGAAAAAACGGCGTAGCAGTTACCCGGCCGAAAACGATATTCAATGCAAAGGAATTGAGATGACTTTAGTTACCAACCTGGGAGCGGCATCAGGATTGCCGCTGGCTACCCTGCTAAGCAGCATTACCGTTTCCGAAAACCAGCCGCTCACCGCCATGAGCAACCAGCAGAGCGCGTATAACGCCAAGCTGTCGGCTTACGGCACCATACAGAATGCCCTGAGCACATTGCAGGCGGCGGCCGCGCAGCTGGGCAATCCCGCGCTGTTCCAGAATGTCACGGCGACTGCCGGCACCGCCTCGGTGCTGAGCGCGACTGCGACGACTGCCGCAGGCATAGGAAACTACGCGATCAACGTCAGCCAGCTGGCGCAGGCGCAGTCGCTGGCGACTGCGGGCCTCGCCAGCACTACCGCGGCTGTCGGCAGCGGCACGGTCACCCTGCAATTCGGCAGCATCTCGGGCGGCACGCTGGACCCGGCTTCCGGTAAATACAGCGGCGCGACGTTTACCGCGGACAGTACGCGCGCCGCAGCTTCCATCACTATCGATTCGAGCAACAATACGATGGCGGGAATCCGTGACGCCATCAATAAAAACAAGGCCCTTGGCGTTACGGCTTCTATTGTCAACGACGGCAGCAACACCCCGAACCGCCTGGTCCTGACTTCCACCCAGACTGGCGCGACTTCCACCATGAAGATCAGCGTCAGCGGCGATGCGGCATTGTCCAACCTGCTGTCGAACGATCCTGCCGGCACGCAAAACCTGCAGCAGACCGTGGAAGGCAAGAATGCGCAGATGACGGTCAACGGCATCGCTGTCACCAGCGCCAGCAATACCGTCAAGGAAGCAGTGCAGGGCGTGACCATGACGCTGACCGGCACCGGCGCCAGCAGCTTGTCGTTACAGAGCAATACGGCAACCGTGCAAGCTGCGATTTCGAATTTTGTCACTACCTATAACAGCCTGCAGACGCTTACCAAGCAATACACGGCTTTCAATACGGCAGCGCAGACGCAGGCGCCGCTGACCGGCGACGCGACCTTGCGCAATATCCAGACCCGCATCCGCGACACCATGAACACACCGCAACCCGCCAGCGGCAGCGGCGCATCCTTGACCATGCTGGCGCAGATCGGCGTGACGTTCCAGGCTGACGGCACCATGGCAATCGATTCGACCAAGCTGACCGGCGCGCTCACCACCAACCTGAGCGGCGTGCAGAACCTGTTTTCCAGCACTTCCGGCACTACCGGCTTCGGCTCCACGATGTCGACCTTGCTCACCGGCTTCACAGCCAGCAACGGGCCATTGAAGTCGGCAACCGACGGTTTGAACAGTTCCTTGAAAACGCTGGCGACGCAGATGACCAGCACGCAGTCGCTGATCAGCACAACGATTGCGCGCTATACCAAGCAATTTACGGATCTGGATACGCTGATCGCCGGCATGAACCAGACCAGCAGCTACCTGACCCAGCAATTTGCAGCTCTCAACGACACCAGTTCAAAATAAGACGAGGTTTCATGTATACATCTTCTGCCGCCGCGCCCATGCTCAATTCTGGCGCTCGCGCCTACGCCCGGGTCGGCATCGAAAGCGCGGTCATGAGCGCGTCGCCGCAGCAGCTGCTGACCATGTTGTTCGATGGCGCCAAAGCTGCCATCAGCATGGCGCGCCACCATATGGCGAGCGGCGATGTTGTCGCCAAAGGCAACGCCATTTCGAAAGCGGTCAGCATCATCGACAGCGGCCTCAAGGCCAGCCTAGATGCCGAGGCTGGCGGCAGCGCCGGCGCCGAGCTGGCGGCCAACCTGTCGGCGCTGTACGACTACATCAACCAGCGCCTGCTGTACGCCAACCTGCGTAACGATCCTGCCTTGCTGGAGGAGGCTGACCGGCTGCTGGAAAACATCGCTTCGGCCTGGCGCGACATCAGTGGCGCCCCAAACGGCGCGCTGACCAACGATCTTTCGGCAAGGGGATAAGATGACGCCCCAACATGAACTGATGGAATGCTACGAAAAGATCGCGCCGCTGACCGGCCGCATGCTGGAATCGGCGCGCGCCGGCGACTGGGATGGCCTGGTGCAACTGGGACTGCAGTTCCGTTCCTGGGTTGAGCGCTTGAAGGGAATCGAGCTGGCGGAACCCCTGGAGCCGTTGCAGCTGGTGCGCAAGCACAGCCTGCTGAGCCGGATCCTGGCCGACGACGCAAAAATCCGCGATATCCTGACGCCGGAGCTGGCGCAGTTGAGCAGCTTGCTGGGCAACATGCATCGACAGCAGCATCTCAACCATGCTTACGGCCAGTAACCCGAGCCATGCATCATGAGCGGCGGCACCCCCCTGATCACCGACATCGAAGCGATTGCGAACGATACCCGGTTGCCGTCACGCGCGGCAGTCGGCCGGCAGCTCGGGATCGATCCTGGCCAGCCGGCGCTGCAGGGCAATCCCAGGCTGGCGCAGGGCGCTGCTGACGGCGCCAGCTTGAGCGCGGCGGCGCGCGTCATCAGCGAACTGCTGGGGGCGACGCCGATGAAGGGCGAGGCGGTAAGCGGCAGCGCACCGCTGTGGCCGGCCACAGCCGCACCGAGATCGGGACCGGTATCGGGACCGGAACCACAGCAACTGGCGGCTGCCCTGGCGCGCAGCGTTGCCGGCAGCGGCCTGTTTTATGAATCCCACCTATTGCAATTTTTCACCGGCGAACGCTCGCTGGCCCAGCTGCAGCACGAGCCGCAGGCGAAGCTGGTCCTGCCATCGGCAGCAGCCGATGCAGAAGCTGCCACTACTCCCACTGCCAGCCATGTCACGGCTAACATCGCTGCCGAAGCGGTCCCTCTGGTGCGCCAGCAGCTTGAGTTGCTGGCGCTGTCGCAATTCCGCTGGAGCGGCGAAGCCTGGCCGGACGCGGGCATGGAATGGGAAATTACAGAGCAAGGGCGGCGCCAGCCCGACGATAGCGCACCGCGCAGCTGGAGTACTTGTCTGAGCATGACCTTGCCCCGGCTCGGCGGCATCGAATTGCGCCTGAGCCTGGCGAACCACAGCTGGCGCGCCGACCTGCGTGCGGCCGAGGCGACCACGCTCGGTTCCATGCAGGCCGCCAGTGCGCAACTGCAGCAGCGATTCTCGGCGGCCGGCCTGCATTTGAGCGGTTTACAAGTGGTGCAATTGCCACAAGCCGGCTTGGATAACCCATTGGATACAAAAAATGACAACAAAAACAAATAATTGTATTAGAGTAATGTTTTTTGTATGCAGGACGGCTCCCGCACGGCAAATTGGCGCGGGACCGGCAGCTAGCAACGGCAAGCAGGCGGACAGCAGTGGAAACTGAGGGCTCAGGCCGTAAAAGCGTGGTAGCGTTATCACGCGCGCATCAGGACCAGGCGCCGCTGGTGGTGGCAAAAGGTTACGGCGCCGTGGCCGAGGCCATCATGCAAAAGGCGCGCGAGCACGGTTTGTATGTGCATGCGTCGCCCGACCTGGTGAAGTTGCTGATGCACGTCGACCTCGACCAGCAGGTCCCGCCGCAGCTTTATCTGGCGGTAGCCGAGTTGCTGGCCTGGGTGTACAGCTTGGAAAATGAGCAGGAGCGGTCGGCGCCTGCGTGAATGTCGCGATAGTGCATGCAGATATTAATCATTTGATATCGCTCATCTGCACCGGAGCAAAATGTGTGCATATTATTGATATAGTCGCGCTCCCGTATTGTGCGGACCCGGCAGCAGATCGATAATGCGCAGTCCTCGGTTGTGAAATGAGATTGTTCAAAGAGTCATGGAAATGAAAGTTGCATCACCGATTCGGGTATTGATCGCTGATGATCATCGCATTGTCAGGCGCGGGCTGCAGCACATCCTGGATGCCAGCCCGGGTATCGTCGTGATCGGCGAAGCCAGCGACTACAACGGCATTACCGATATCCTGAGGGAGCAGCCGTGCGATGTCCTGCTGCTGGATATATCGATGCCGGGCAAAGACGGCATCGAAATCCTGCACCTGCTCAAGAAGCGCGAACCGATGCTGCGCATCATGGTATTGAGCAGCCATGGCCCGGAACAGTTTGCGGTGCGCGCCTTGAAGGCCGGCGCGGCTTCCTACCTGACCAAGGACGGCGCACCGGATGAACTGGTGGAAGCGGTGCGGGTGGTTGCGCGCGGCCGCAAGTACATCAGCAAAGGGCTGGCGGAATCATTGGCCAACCATGTCATCGAAGAAGATGACATGATGCCGCACGAACAATTGTCCAACCGCGAATTCCAGACCGTGCGCATGATCGCTTCGGGCCAGACCCGTACCGAGATTGCAAAAAACCTCTCCATCAGCCCCAAGACCGTCAGCGTCTATCGTTCCCGCGTGTTCGAGAAAATGGGCGTGCGCACCAATGCCGAACTGACCCGCTACGCCATCGAGCACGGTTTGCTCGAATAGAGGGCTGTTTCAAGTCCTTTTCGCTATATCGATAGCGCTTGCTCCTGTTTATATTGAGTCACCTAAAGTGCTGTGCAAGCCGGATTTGTTCGGTTCGGCGCGACAGGTGCATTTCAATTCTCAAGGATCAAGTCCATGACGCTTGCCGCTCAAACGCCGACCCAGATACGCCGTTCCACTGTCCAGCACGAAGTTGCGGGCCAGGAATTCCTGACTTTCACCCTGGGCAAGGAGGAGTACGGCATCGATATCCTCAAGGTGCAGGAGCTGCGCGGTTACGACAATGTCACCCAGATCGCCAACGCGCCCGATTTCCTGAAAGGCGTGGTCAACCTGCGCGGGGTGATCACGCCCATCATCGACATGCGCATCAAGTTCAACCTTGCTGCCTCCAGTTATGACCAGTTTACCGTGGTCGTCATCCTCCATCTTGGCCAGCGCACCGTAGGCATGGTGGTCGATGGCGTGTCCGATGTCATCACCCTGTCGAGCCAGCAGATCAAGCCGGCGCCGGAAATGGGCACGGTCCTCAACACCGATTACCTGATAGGCCTTGGCACGCTCGACGACCGCATGCTGATCCTGCTGGATATCGACAAGCTGATGTCCAGCGATGAGATCGGCCTGATCAACAAGCTGACCGCCTGAGCACCTAGCCGCCAGGGCTGCCGGACCGCCGGACCGCCGGACCGCTGAAAATGGAGGGGACATGAATTTTACAAATACAAGAATAGGAGTCCGGCTGGGCGTCGGATTTACAGCCATATTGCTGCTGGCGGTAGCCATTACAGGAATAGGCATCTGGCGTTTGCAGCAGACCGGCGCCGCGGTCGACA
The DNA here is from genome assembly GCF_001584145.1 of Collimonas fungivorans. Lineage (NCBI taxonomy): Bacteria > Pseudomonadati > Pseudomonadota > Betaproteobacteria > Burkholderiales > Oxalobacteraceae > Collimonas > Collimonas fungivorans. Next base: position 1,350,964 of record NZ_CP013232.1, read on the forward strand.
CCATGGTGTCGCAAGTCCTGGTGCGGGAACGGCTGGCGGCCGAATGGCAGGATGCGGTGGCAGTCAATGCAGTGCGCACGATGGCGGTGGTGCGCAGCGACGACAGTAAAACCCAGAAGATCTTCCAGTCCGAAATGAGTGCGACATCCGAGCGCGCATCGGTACTGCAAACCAAGCTGCATGGATTGTCCGACGACCAGGGCCGGCGAGCGTTGGGAGAGATCGCCGCGGCGCGCGCCGCCTATACCGAAATGCGGGATACCGTGCTGACCACGCGCCAGTACGGCAGTGCCGAAAGCGCGGTGGCCATGATCGAGAAAGACCTGGACCCGGCGCGCAAGGAATACCTGGGCAAGCTGCAGAAGTTCGTCGATGCGCAACGCCAGGCAATCGATGACGCCGCGCTGGATATCGCCGCCAACTATCGTTCCGGCCGCAACCTGCTGGTTGCGTTCGGCGCCTTGGCGATCCTTCTCGGCGCAGCGTTTGCCTGGCGTCTGACCGGCGGCATCGTCAAGCCGCTGCATGCGGCAGTCGCCGTGGCGCAACGGGTGGCGCAAGGCGACCTGAGCGCCAGCATCGAGGTCAAGGGCAGGGATGAAACCGGGCAGCTGCTGCAGGGTATCAAGGAGATGATCCTTGCCTTGCGCGATACGGTCAGCCGGGTGCGCAACGGCACCGAAAGCATCGTCGCCGCCTCGCGCCAGATCGCTGCGGGCAACCAGGATCTGTCCAGCCGCACCGAGGAGCAGGCCGCCAGCCTGGAGCAGACCGCGGCATCGATGGAACAACTGACTTCAACCGTAAGGCAAAATGCCGACAATGCGCGGCAAGCCAACCAGCTGGCAGAAAATGCCGCGTCGACAGCGCTGAGCGGCGGGCAAATGGTGTCCGAGGTAGTTGCCACCATGGCGCTGATCAGGGACAGTTCGCATCAGATCAGCGACATCATAGGCGTCATCGACGGCATTGCTTTTCAGACAAACATACTGGCGCTGAACGCTGCGGTGGAAGCGGCGCGCGCCGGCGAACAGGGGCGGGGTTTTGCAGTGGTGGCTGCCGAGGTGCGCAACCTGGCGCAGCGTTCGGCGGTCGCCGCCAAGGATATCAAGGTCTTGATCGGCGCCTCGGTCGACAAGGTGGACGCCGGCGGCAGGCAGGTTGACGCAGCTGGCGCCGCGATGAGCGAAATCGTTGCGTCGATCCGGCGCGTGGTCGACATCATGGCCGAAATCGCCGCCGCCAGCGAGCAGCAGAGTAGCGGCATCGACCAGGTCAACCAGGCGGTGGGACAAATGGACCAGGCCACGCAGCAGAATGCGGCGCTGGTGGAGCAGGCCGCCGCCGCTGCACACAGCTTGCAGGAACAGGCGGGGGAATTGCTGCAGGCGGTCAGCATCTTTCAGCTGGAGAAGCCGGCCGGGCAAGCCTATCCAGGCATGCAGGAAAGACAAGATTTGGCCGAAGCTGCAGCATTGCGGGACATGCCAGAAGAGCATCATGCCGGCGGCCGGCCTGTCCTGGTTAGCACAAATTGACAGGTGACGGCGTTCTACGATGCTGGATAATAGCGGATACGTTAAGTTGTGCCGGTGCTGACACCATGGCCGCCAGCGGGCTTCACGTATTGTGGCGGTAATATCCGTCACAGTTTCCAATAGATTGTATGCCCATCGTAATGCAAAGATTTACCTCTGCCTGGCGCCGCCTGCTAGCCGCTTCAAAGACGGACAGCATTTTCTGCGGCTCGCGTTTCATGCGCCTTGTCTACGCGATTACAGTAACTGCGATCCTGGTCATCGGCTACGTCTGGCTGTATGCCGGTTACCAGATCGGTTCCGATTACGAGCGCGATGTCAAAACCATACAGCTCAGCCACACCATCGTAGTGCGCGACTTCACCCAGCGGCTGCTGCGTTCCATAGACGAACGCGACCGCTTGCTGCGGCTGGTGCGCGACGATTTCCAGATGGCCGACGGAAAAATCGACCTGCTGCGCTATACAAAGATATTCGGCGGTTTATATACGCAGCTGAACGTGGTGGGCCAGAGCGGGCGCCTGCTGGCATCGACCAAGCCGGCGGCGGCTGTCGACTGGAGCGGCAATGAACTGTATGTTGCCCAGCGCGACCACCTGGATGACGCCTTGCGTTTTGCCCGTCCGCGCAAATTGCCCGGCAGCGGCCAATGGATGATGCATGTGGCGCGCCGCATCTTTTCTTCCAACGGCGATTTCGCCGGCATCGTCGAACTGGAATTTCCGGTAGACAGGCTGCCGGCCTTGTATGCGAGCCTGGACCGGATCCGCGCCGGCGAACGGCAGGTGGTTGGCAGCGACGGCATTGCCGCCGACGGACCGCCGGCCAGCGAAAGAATGATCTTGCGCCGGATCGATGAAACGGTGATGGAGCTGGACGACAGCGAACTGAGCAAGAGCCAGCCGTTCGCCGACCAGAAGGCGCTTGACGACCAGCATTCGTGGGTGTCGCGCAAGCTGGAGCCTTATCCGCTGCTACTGTCGGTGAAACTGCCCGACCCGGAGCCGCTGCCGGGACAGGAAAGTCCCAAGCTGATGGGATATGTCATGTACGCCTGCGTGCCGACCTTGCTGATCCTGCTGTTGATGAGCCTGGCCTACCGCACCATCAAGCGGCAATACGAAGTGGTGCGCAAATACGACACCTTGCGCCGCCGCGCCAGCGATGCCAACAAGCGGAAGTCCCGTTTCCTGGCAACGGTGGTGCATGAGTTGCGCACGCCTTTGAGCGGCGTCCACGGCTATTCCGAGCTGGTGCGGGACACCAGCAGCGATCCGCAGAGCCGCGAGTTCGGCGACCTGATCCATCAGAGCGCGATTTACCTGCACGGCTTGCTGAACACCTTGTTTGACCTGGCGCGCATTGAAGCCGGCAGGGTCGTGATATTCCACGAAAATATCGATACGCTGGGCTATTTCGAATACATCGGCTCCATGCACAGAATCAATGCCGTCAAGAAGGGCCTGGGTTTCCAGATGCGGCTGGCGCCGGATTTGCCGGGCAATTTCCTGTGCGATCGCGTCAGGTTGTCGCAGATACTCAACAACATGCTGGATAATGCCGTTAAATTCACCGTTACCGGCGGCGTCACGATGGAAGTGACTACCTTCAGGGACAAGCTCAAGATCAGGGTGCTCGATACCGGTCCCGGCATCGCCAAAGGCGAGCTGAAACATCTGTTCGAATACTTCTACCAGGCAGAATCGGTGCGCGCCGGCCGCAGCCGCGGCCTGGGCCTGGGGTTGTCGCTGGCCAAAGAGTTTACCGACCTGATCCGCGGCAGCATCCGCATCGATTCCGAGGTGGGCGTCGGCACCGTGGTCAATCTCAGCATTCCGTTGAATGCGCGCTGAGCGCGTCCCATCCATGGCGGATCGCGGGTTTGCTACACTGGATGCCGATGATGTCGTTACGGCGCTCGTACCTGACGCGGCAATGCCCGAGATTGCGGCCAATATTGCAGTCAGCGCATTTTCGGCCGGTTTGCTGCTCCCCATGGTCAACGCCCAAACAGGATATCTTCTCCTTGTCTAGGGCCTGTGGACATTCAATTTGGAAGATGCGTTCAAACCAAAACGTGTGCTGGCAAGGCGCGTGGCTTGCTGGGGCTGGTGCCCCAGCAAGCCATGCAACGCCGCCAGCGCACGTTTTGGTTTGAACCCTTCGGGAACGGCTGCAGGCGTTACATGCCGTTGTTGCAACTCCTTGCCGTAGCACCGCTACGTCGCGTCGTTGCGCCTAGGCCTGTAACGCCTGCAGCGCGTTCGCACTCCCAAATTGAATGTCCACAGGCCCTAGGAGGCGACGATGCGTTCCGCGTTAATTCTTGTGGTTGAAGACCATCCAATCAATCGCCGCATGCTGCAGGCGCAGCTGGCGGCCGAAGGCTGGCAGAGCGAGCTGGTCGCCACCGGCGCCGAAGCTTTACAGTGGCTGACGCATACCAGGCCGGTGGCGGTCATCACCGACTACGTGCTGGAAGACATGACCGGGGTCGAACTGCTGCACCGGGTCAGGCGCTGGGAAGCCGACGCATCGGCTCTGCCGGCGATCCCGATGATCCTGTATAGCGGCATGTCGCTCGACTACCTGCAGCGTGAATCGAGAGGCCTGGATTGCACCGCCATCCTGACCAAGCCCATCAGCCGCGCGCAGCTGCGGCAAACGCTGGCGCCGATAGTTGCGCAAAAAATGCCCGCCGTAACACCCGCCGCGCCCGACGATTTGCTGACCGACCTGCTGCAGTTCGGTTACCTGCAGCTGGCCAGCCTCAAGCTCAGCATTAAAAACCAGCGATGGGCGGAGACGGCGGGCATCGCGCACGGCTTGCGCGGCGCCGCCGCGGTATTGCAGCTGAAAGAAATTTCGCAAGCCGCGGCAGAAATCGAGAACCAATCGCGCAATAACCCGTCGGAGTCTATGGAAGACGCTTACAGCCGTTTGCAAAATGCGCTGGAACGGCTGGCTTTGCAGCTCAATGCAAGCCGCGCAATGCCCCTGGCAAAGCCGCTATAGCACTCCCTTCTTCGTCGCTTCCCCCTGGCTGCCGTGCAATGCGGTGCTGACGTAGGAACAATGCCTACATCGATTCAGCCAAATATTTCATCCATATCGAGAACCTTACCGACTTATTTTCTTTTTTGAAACATTTCATAATTGCCTAGAAGCAGCGGACAAGACAAAAACTAAAAGATTGCTCACCAATTGCCGTAAACATTCATAAGTAGTTTCAGTCTGGGGGAAAGCATGGACAGTAATGGATTTGTAAACGAGATAAGCGAAGTCAATCTGTCTTATCTGCTGCTGGCACAACGTCTGTTGCGCGAGGATAAAGCGACAGCCATGTTTCGTATGGGATTGAGCCGCGAACTGGCCGAGCTGCTCGGCAACCTATCTTTATCGCAGGTGGTGAAGCTGGCGGCATCCAGCCTCTTGTTGTGCCGTTTCCGGTTCGACGATCACGCGATTCTTTCATCTTTGACGCATACCGACAAAGACCACGCCTTGCAACAGGCGCATGCCTCCATCCTGCTGGCGGGACAACCGCTGGAAGGCATCCGATGAAACGGCCTGATTCTTGTGATTTTTGTGATTCTTGCGCCGCAACGGTTGTCGCTAGCGGGGCCGGCAACCATGGCTACTAACAAAAGCGTGATCCTGGAAGCCCAGGAAATCCAGCTCGCCATCGACCTGATCAAGCTCGGCGCGCGCCTGCAGTTCCTGGAATCGGAAACCTCCTTGAGCCGCGACCGCCTGATCAAACTGTACAAGGAAATCAAAGGCATTTCGCCGCCCAAGGGATTGCTGCCGTTTTCCACCGACTGGTTCATGACCTGGCTGTCGAATATCCATTCATCGATGTTCTACAACATCTACCGTTTCATGCTGGCGCATGGCGACGGCCAGCAGATCGTTGCGGTGGTCAAGAGCTACCGGCTCTACCTGGAGCAGGTCGAACGACAAGGCGGCAAGCCGGTGCTCGACTTCACGCGGGCCTGGACGCTGACGCGTTTCTTCGACAGCGGCATGCTGCAGCTAAGCAGCTGCAGCCGCTGCAACGGCCACTTCGTCGCCCATGCCCATGACCTGCAGAACGGTTTCGTCTGCGTCTTGTGCCGGCCGCCGTCGCGCGCCGGCAAGACACGCAAGCTGAGTTCCCCGGCTGTATCCGAAACCGATCTTGTCCAGGCGCGTGAATATGTGCCACTGCCTCGGGTCCGGCGGGTTGCGGGCCTTGCCAAAGGCGGCCTGGCCTGAGCTTGGCGGCGGCAGCATTGGCTATGGCTGCATAAGATTTATTTCAAGGGGAATCAAAAGTGCTAGTTTTTGTTGGCTATATCGTCGTTATAGCTTCTGTGTTTGGCGGTTATGCCATGATGGGCGGTCATCTCGGCGTGCTGTTCCAGCCGGTCGAATTGCTGATGATCGGCGGCGCCGGGGTCGGCGCTTTTGTGGTCGGCAACGATGGCAAGGCCATCATGGCCACCGTCAGGGAATTGCCGAAACTGCTGCGCAGTTCCAAGCACGACAAAGCCTTGTACATGGAGCTGATGGCCTTGCTCTACGTGTTGCTGGCGAAGGCTCGCAAAGACGGCATGCTGGCGCTGGAAGCGGATATCGACGATCCCTTGAACAGCCCCATCTTCGTCCAGTATCCGCTGGTGCAGCACGACCCGCGCGTGATCGAATTCCTTACGGACTACCTGCGCCTGATTGTCAGCGGCAATATGGATGCGTTTGAAATCGAATCGCTGATGGATCATGAAATAGAAACCTACAAGCACGAAGCTGAAGTGCCTGCGCACAGCCTGGCCAAGGTCGGCGACGCCTTGCCTGCGTTCGGCATCGTGGCGGCGGTGATGGGCGTGGTGCATGCGCTGGCATCGGCCAACCTGCCGCCGTCGGAAATGGGCGAACTGATTGCGCATGCGATGGTGGGCACTTTCCTGGGGATCTTGCTGGCTTATGGATTCGTGTCGCCATTGGCGACGCTGATCGAGCACCAGGTAGCGGAATCGGTGAAGGTGTACCAGTGCATCAAGGTCACCCTGCTGGCTAACCTGAACGGCTATGCGCCGCAGCTGGCGGTGGAATTCGGCCGCAAGGTGCTGTACTCGACCGAACGCCCTTCGTTCACGGAGCTGGATGACCATGTGCGCCAAGTCAAAAGCCGATAATGTCCGCCGGCCCGGGGCGGAGGCGGCATGAGCAAGGTCAAGCAGCGGATTGTCGTCAGGCGGGTAACTGCCGCCAAGCATCAGGCGCATGGCGGCAGCTGGAAAATCGCCTACGCCGATTTCATGACGGCGATGATGGCGTTTTTCCTGGTGATGTGGCTGCTGTCGATTTCTTCTCCCAAGCAGCGGGAGGGCATTGCCGAGTACTTCAAGATGCCGCTCAAGGTTGCCATCAGCGGCGGTGAAAAAAGCAGCACCAGCAGCAGCGTGATTCCTGGCGGCGGCACCGATTTTACCCAGGTGGACGGTGACGACAAGCGCAGCAATCCGGATACCGCCGATGCCGAACGGTTGAAGTCGCTGAAGAAACGGCTGGAGCAGGTGATCGATGCGAATCCGGTGCTCAAGCAGTTCCGGCCGCAGTTGCTGATTGACATCACCAGCGAAGGATTGCGGATCCAGATCGTGGATAACCGCAACCGGCCGATGTTCGACCTGTCCAGCGCCAAGGTGCAGCCATACATGAGCACCATCCTGCGCGAAATCGGGCCGGTGCTCAATGAATTGCCGAACAAGATCACCCTGGCCGGGCACACCGATGCGACCCCTTATGTGCTCGGTTCCAAGTATTACAGCAACTGGGAGTTGTCGGCCGACAGGGCGAATGCATCGCGCCGCGAACTGATCGGCGGCGGCATGGCGGAGCAAAAGGTGCTGCGCGTGATGGGCGTGGCGTCGACCATGGATTTGAACAAGGCTGACCCGCTGGATCCGGTCAACCGGCGCATCAGCATCGTGGTGCTGAACCGGCGCGCGCAGGCGCAGATCGAACAGGAAAACAGCAGCGGCAGCAACGCCGGCATCAAGCTCGACGGACAGAAGGACAGCGCCAGCCAGTTGCGGGACAGCGCGCCCAGGCTTCCTGGGGCGGCAAAGCCATGATACAGAGGCCATATGAGGACTAAGACAATATTGGTGGTGGATGACTCAGCCGTCATGCGCAAGCTGATTGAAGCAGCCCTGGCCGAGGACAACTACCAGGTCCTGCTGGCGGCGGACGGCGAAGCGGCCATGCAGCAAGCCCGCATTGCAGCGGTCGACCTGGTGCTGACAGACTGGAATATGCCGGCGATGGGCGGCCACCAGCTGATTCGTGCATTGCGGCAGATGGAAAATCATGGCGAGACGCCGATCCTGGTGCTTACCACCGAGGCCAGCGATGCCGAAAAAGCCGATGCGCGCGCGGCCGGCGCCAGCGGCTGGCTGAGAAAACCGATAGAACCTGCAACCTTGCTGGAAGTGGTGGCCAGCTTGCTGGATACCGAGTAACGCTAAGCCGACAATCAGAGCACGCAGTAAGGAGATCACGAACGATATGGATATTACCGAGTTTTACCAGACCTTCTTTGAAGAAGCGGACGAACTGCTGGCTGAGATGGAGCAATTGCTGCTGGGGCTGGATATGGACGCGCCCGACAGCGAGCATTTGAACGCCATATTCCGCGCTGCGCATTCGATCAAGGGCGGCGCCGCTACCTTCGGTTTTGTTGCGCTGACCGATACCACGCATCTTTTGGAAAATTTACTGGACCGTGCCCGTCATCAGGAAATACGACTGCGCAAGGAAATGATCGACGCCTTTTTGGAAACCAAAGACGTGCTACAAGAACAGATAAGTGCTTACCGGGCTGGCGCTGAACCCGATCCCGACATGGTCGCGCGGATTTGCGCGGTACTGCAACAACTGGCGCAGGAGGAAAACGCAGGCGTCGGCGGCAAGGTTGCTGCGGCGGCACCTGCCTTAGCACCGGCGGCTGCACCATTGCCCGCTGCCGCCGGCGGCGCGCAGCTGCGGGTGCGTTTTTCCGGGATATCCGAGAGCGACCGCAAGCTGTTGAGTGCGGAACTGGAAAACCTGGGCGAAGTGGTGGCGCAGACGCAAGGCGAGGACAGCCTGACCTTGTGGCTGGAAACCAGCTGCGAGGCGGACGACATCATCGCCGTGTGCTGTTTCATCATCGACATCGACCAGATTGATATCATGCAGGAAGCGGCGGCGCAGCCGCCAGCCGAGCCGGTGGCGGCGGTAGCTGCAGAATCGGCGCCGGCAAAGGTGATTGCGATCGCCGCTGCCGCGGCATTGCCGAAAGCCGCCGCGGCGGCAGCCATTCCGGTCGCACCTCCGGCGGCCAAGGAATCCGGCTCGATTCGCGTCGATGTGGAAAAGGTCGACCAGATCATCAACCTGGTAGGAGAACTGGTGATCACCCAGTCGATGCTGGCGCAGACCGCGGCGACGCTGGATCCGGTGCTGCATGAGCGCCTGCTGAACGGCATGGGACAGCTCGAACGCAACGCCCGCGATTTGCAGGAATCGGTGATGTCGATCCGCATGATGCAGATGGATTATGTATTCAGCCGCTTTCCGCGCCTGGTCAGGGACTTGGCCGACAAGCTTGGCAAGCAGGTGCAGCTGGTGACTTTCGGCAAAGCCACGGAACTCGACAAAAGCCTGATCGAACGCATCATCGATCCCTTGACCCATCTGGTGCGCAACAGCCTGGACCATGGCATCGAAAAGCCTGAGCAGCGCATCGCCGCCGGCAAAGATCCGGTCGGCGAGCTGCTGTTGTCGGCCCAGCACCAGGGCGGCAATATCGTGATTGAAGTCAGCGATGACGGCGCCGGCCTGAACCGGGAAAAAATCCTGGCCAAGGCGATACAGCAAGGCATGGCCATCAGCGACACGATCAGCGACGACGAAGTCTGGCAGCTGATTTTTGCTCCCGGTTTTTCCACAGCTGAAAAAATCACCGATGTTTCGGGACGGGGCGTCGGCATGGATGTGGTCAAGCGCAATATCCAGGAAATGGGCGGCCATGTCGAAATCGTATCGCGCCAGGGCAACGGCACGACCACCAGGATCGTATTGCCGCTGACACTGGCGATCCTGGACGGCATGTCGGTCAAGGTCGGCAATGAAGTCTACATCCTGCCTCTGAATTACGTGATCGAATCGCTGCAGCCGCGCGCCGCGGACATCCATTCCGTGAGCAATGAAGAACAGGTCCTGCACGTGCGCGGCGAGTATCTGCCATTGACGGAATTGCATCGTGTATTCAGCGTGGCCGACGCGCGTACCGATCCTACCCAAGGCATCGTGGTGATTTTGCACGGCGAGGGAAAACGTTTCGCTTTGCTGGTGGACCAGCTGGTCGGACAACATCAGGTGGTGGTGAAAAACCTGGAAACCAACTATCGCAAAGTCCCGGGAATTTCCGCCGCCACCATCCTCGGCGATGGCAGCGTCGCCCTGATTGTCGATGTCGGCGCGCTGCAGCGCACCGGCCGTGAGAAAGCGCCGCTGCTGGCAGCCGCTTAGGACATCTTGAAAGAAGAGGAATCAAATGGACAATGATCGCAATAAACTCCTGGCTGGACAGGATGAGTCGGAAGGACAGAAATTCCTGGTGTTCACGCTGGGCAGCGAAGAGTACGGCATCGACATCCTGAAAGTGCAGGAAATCCGCGATTACGAAGCGGTGACGCGGATTGCCCATGCACCTGAATTCATCAAGGGTGTGACCAACCTGCGCGGCATCATCGTACCTATCGTCGACCTGCGCATCAAGTTTCGTCTCGAAAATATCCAGTACAACCACCAGACCGTTGTGATCATCCTGAATGTCGCCCAGCGTGTGGTTGGCATATTGGTGGATGGCGTATCCGATGTGCTGACTTTGGGCCGCGATGAAATCAAGCCGCCTCCAGAATTCGGCGCAGCCTTGTCGGCGGAATATCTCAGCGGCCTGGGCACGGTAGGGCAGCGCATGCTGATTCTGATCGATATAGAAAAACTCATGTGCAGCGCAGACATGGCTTTGTTTGACTCCGCTGAACTTGTCTGAGGTGAGGACAGGGTAGGCAACGACAGGAAATTAAAGATGAAACTTAGAGATAGCCAATGGCAAAAACTGGAGCCTTTGTTGATAGGAAAGCAGGGCGATCCTGGCGCCAAGGGCCGGGACAATCGCTTGTTTATCGATGCAGTGCTTTGGATCATCAGCAATAAATCCATCTGGCGCAGCCTGCCTGCCGAGTTCGGCAAATGGAATACCACGTATATGCGCTTCAGGCGATGGAACGAGTGCGACGTCTGGCGCCAGCTGGAGCAAGACATGTACGACGATCCGTTGCTGAAATCCATGTTCCACGAGATCGTGGCGTATGGCGACAAGCAGACCGGGCGCATCAAGCAAAGGCTGGCGCGGCGCGCAAACAAGCTGGTTTACAACTCATCCCTCGGCAAGGCCGGCGGCGCCAGGAAAAATTCGCCGGGCGTGGACGAATCGACGTCGCACTGGGTTGGGCTGGTGATGAGAGGCTCGGCTATTTGAGCGACGCCGGAAACCTGAATTTTGAAATAAAAATGTAGAAAGACAGTCCCGACAAACTCGTGATTTGCCGTTCAAGAAAGTCAGACGACGTCCGTTAATACAGTAAACGGATGGCCTGCCTGGCCAATGATAGAAGCAAATATTCTGAGGATGTTATGAACAAGGAACTGTCTGCCGGATATTCATTGTCGGTGATCGCGATGGCTGTATCGGTCATGATTTCGGGTTGCGGCGGCGGAGGAGGCGGCAGCAGTAATCCGAGCCCTCCCGCTCCCGCGGTGCCGACCACGCCGCCTGTCGTGACGCCTCCCGCGCCTGACAACAACAGCGGCAATGCCATCACACCGCCGGTAGTGACGCCGCCAGTGCTGCCGCCGCCGATGCTCAACGTACTCGATCCCAGCAATCTCCAGGCCGCCCGCGCCCAGGGCATGACCGGCGCCGGTGTCACGGTCGGCGTGGTCGATACCGACTTCGATGTCAGCGATACCCAGCTGGCCGGACGCATCAGCAAGACCGTCTACAGCAGCGGCGGCGCCAACGGCAACATGCACGGCACGGAAGTGGCGCAGGCCCTGGCCGGCAGTACCCTGGGCGTGGCTCCCGGCGTCTTCGTGCAGGCCGCGGCGGCCGGCACCACCGGCAATAGCCTGCTGCTCAATAACCAGATCTACCAGGACCTGTTCGCCAAGGGCGTACGGATCTTCAACCAGTCCAACGGCATCAGCGCCACCGGCGCCTCGGTCGGCCAGGCGCTGGCCCTGCATGGTTTGTACCAGCCCTATGTGGCGCAGCAAGGACTGTTCATCTGGTCCACCGGCAATGACGGCGCGGCGCAACCGAATCTGAACGCCAGCCTGCCATCCCTGTTCGGCGATCTGCAAAGCGGCTGGCTGGCGGTCACCGCGGTCAACGCCGCCGGCGGCAGCAATGGTTATAGCGCCAGCGATACCGTGCCGGGGGTCATTTCCAGCTACGCCAACCGCTGCGGCGTGGCCGCCAACTGGTGCCTGGCGGCGGCCGGCGATTTCATCTCCAGCAGCAGCGGCACGCGGGTCTTCGGCACCTCGTTTGCGGCGCCGGCGGTGAGCGGCGCGGCAGCCCTGGTGCAGCAGGCCTATCCCTGGATGAACGCCGACCTGATCCGCCAGACCATCCTGTCGACGGCGACCGACATGCACTATACCGCCACCTACGGCTGGGGCTTGCTGAACGCCAGCAAGGCGGTCAACGGCCCGGCGCTGTTCGATGCACGGTTGGCGCTGGGGCCGAATGTGAACATCGCCTTCGATAACGTTTCCTCGGTGTTCAAGAACGATATTGGCGGCGACGCCGGCTTGAACAAGAGCGGCAGCGGGCAACTGACCCTGGCCGGCGCCAATACCTACCAGGGCGCCAGCAATGTGCTGGGCGGCAGGCTGAACATCACCGGCTCGGTGGCTTCCAGCGTCAATGTCAGCGCACTGGGCCGGCTAGGCGGCGATGGCGGCCGCATCCATGGCAATGTCAACAATAATGGCCGGGTCGACAACAGCGGTGCCGGCCTTACCATCGCCGGCAACTACGTCGCCACGCCGGGGGCGGTGCTGGCGAACCAGCTCAACAGCAGCTTGACGGTGGGCGGCGCGGCGATCCTGGGCAATTCGCACCTGGTCGCCACCACCCCCGGCGGCAGCACGGATCCATCCGGCTATGTAACGCAGCAGGTGGGGGTGAGCGGCAAGGTGCTCACCGCAGCAGGCGGGGTCAGCGGCCAGTTCAGCGAGGTCAGCTTCGAGGCCGATGGCGTCAGTTTTACGCCGGGCGTGTTCATTGCGGCGAACTTGTCCTACCAGGCCAGGGAAGTGGACCTGCATATCAGCCGCACCAATGTCGCCACCATGGCTGCGGCTGCGTTTAAAGGGGATGCCACCCGCAATAATGCGGCAGCCAACCTCGAGACCGGACTGCAGGCGGCGGACCAGATGGTCGCCAGCGGCAAGGTGACGGGGACCAACGGGACATTCCTGGCCAGTGCGGCTGCCCTGCAGAAGAGCGCCAGCGTCGCGGTGGCAGGACAGGTGCTCGACAGCCTGTCGGGACAGATCCACGCCTCGGCCCAGGCGCTCACTTTCCAGCAGTCGCAGACATTGAATCGCGACCTGGGCAATCGGCTGGCGGCTTTGGGCAACCAGGCGGAAGGACAGGACGGCGCCGGCTTGTGGGTCAGCGCCATCGGCGCCTCGGGCAAGCTGAACCAGAGCGGCTATGCCAGCGGCGACACGTCGTTATGGGGCGGGCAGTTCGGCGTCGATACCCGGCTCGGTACACACACCATCGTCGGCGCGGCGCTGGCGTATGCGGACAGCAAGGCCAGTTTCGACCGCCTCGGCGGCCAGGGCAAGGGGCACAGTACCGGCGTCTCGCTGTATGGCCGTCATGGCTTCGGCGACGGCGGCGCTTATGTGTCGGGCCGGGCCGGGGTGGCCAGCATCGACAGCACGGTGACGCGCACGGCGCTGATCGGCAATACCGAGCAGGACCTGGGCGCCAGCCACACCGATAGCCTGTGGTCGGCCTATATGGAGGGCGGTTATGGACTGCCGCTGTCGGCGGACCTGCGGCTGACGCCCTATGCCGGCCTGGCCTACGACCGTCTCAAGCGCGGCGGTTTTACGGAAAGCGGCGGAGTGTTCGGCTTGACGGCCGAGAGCCAGGTCTACAAACAAACAGCGGGGTTGCTGGGGGTGCGCGGCGAGAGCCGTTTCCAATGGGCTGGCGGCATGAGTGTGCTGCAGGCATACGCGGCGTGGCAGCATGCGTTCAGCGAGGGCAGCCTGGATTTCGGGGCGGCGTATGTGGGAGCGCCGGCGGCGCGCTTCACGGTGCAGGGGATAGGGCTGGCGCGCAGCAGCGGCTGGGCGGGACTGGGCTTGAGTACGACGGTCGACAGCCGCTGGGGCTGGTACCTGAACTACGATGCGCAGCTGGGCAATGGCGGGTTGCGCAACAACATGCTGGCGCTGGGGCTGCGCTTCAGGCTCGATTGATGTACCTGAACGGCGCCCGATGGCAAGGACGCCGGGTGTTTTTACTCTGTTTGCACCGGCGTCAATACTTCACGGCTGCCGTTGTGCGCCACCGAAGAAACAATTCCTGCCGACTCCATCTGCTCCACCAGCCGCGCGGCGCGATTGTAGCCGACGCGGAATTGCCGCTGCACCGATGAAATCGAAGCGCGCCGGGTACGCACCACAAACGCCACGGCTTCGTCGTACAGCGGATCGGCCTCGACGTCCTGGCTGTCGCCCAGCAGGTCTGTACTGGCACCTTCGGCAGGGACGCCGGCCAGGATCGCTTCTTCGTATTCGGGTTCGCCGAACTGCTTCAGGTGTTCGACTACCCGGTGCACTTCCGCATCCGAGACAAAAGCGCCATGCACGCGTTGCGGATAACCCGATCCCGGCGGCAGGAACAGCATGTCGCCGTGGCCGAGCAAGGCTTCGGCGCCCATCTGGTCGAGGATGGTCCTGGAATCGATCTTGGACGATACCTGGAACGCAACCCGGGTCGGGATATTGGCCTTGATCAGGCCGGTGATGACATCGACCGAAGGCCGTTGCGTCGCCAGGATCAGGTGGATGCCGGCGGCCCGGGCTTTTTGCGCCAGGCGCGCGATCAGCTCTTCGATTTTCTTGCCAGTCACCATCATCAGGTCCGCCAGCTCGTCGATGATGACCACGATCAGCGGCAGGGTGGATAACGGTTCCGGTGCATCGGGAGTAAGCGAGAATGGGTTGCTGACTTTCTTGCCGCGCATTTCGCCGTCGCGGATTTTCTGGTTGAATCCGGCCAGGTTACGCACTCCGAGCGCGGACATCAGGCGGTAGCGCTTGTCCATCTCGGCCACGCACCAGGTCAGCGCATTGGATGCCAGTTTCATGTCGGTGACCACCGGCGCCAGCAGATGCGGAATTCCTTCATATACCGACAGTTCCAGCATCTTGGGATCGATCATGATCAGCCGCACTTCTTCCGGCGTGGCTTTATACAATAGCGACAGGATCATTGCATTGATCGCTACCGACTTGCCGGAACCGGTAGTGCCGGCCACCAGCATATGCGGAGCACGGGCCAGGTCGGCGACTACCGGCGTGCCGGTGATGTCTTTGCCCAAAGCCAGCGTCAAGTGAGATACAGAATCCTGGTAAGCGGGCGACTCCAGAATCTCCGACAGCCGGATCATCTGCCGCTTCGGATTGGGCAACTCAAGCCCCATGCAGGTTTTGCCAGGAATGGTTTCCACCACCCGGATCGAAGTCAGGCCCAGTGCACGCGACAAGTCTTTCATCAGGCCGACGATCTGGCTGCCGCGCACGCCCAGCGCCGGCTCCACTTCGAAGCGGGTAATCACCGGTCCGGCGTCGGCGCCCAGCACTGTCACCGGCACCTTGAATTCTTTCAGGCGCTGCTCGATCAGCAAGCCGGTTTCCGCCAGGCGTTCAAGCGGAATATCGACCTGTTCGTTGACGGCGGCATCCAGCAAATTGAGTCCAGGCAAGTCAATGCGCAGTTCGTGCAGCGGATGAAATGAGAAATCGGCTTCGTTATTGTCGGCGAGCGCCGCCAGAGCGGCGCCTGGCGTGAGCGCAGCTGGCGCAACCTGAGTAACGGCGGCGATTGCCTGGCCCGCCGCGGCAAAGGCGGACGAAATTTCGGGCGGCATGGGCGCAGCCGGCAAATTGATAGATTCAGGCCTGACCGCATCCTGGTAGACGACGTGAGTGGGAGCAATCGGGGCAATGGCCGCATGCGTCGGCGCGGTTGCTGCTGACGGCGATGCTGGTGCATGCGTGGAGGCGGCCGGCTCGTTCACATGCGCATCGTGCCGCGCTTCGACAGCATGTGCATGTTCTGCGGCAGGTCTGGCCGGCGCTGCCTGAACGGCGCCGGTTGCAGGCGCCGGCGTGCCGACAGCAGGACGGGTGCTGATTATCGTGGTCAGCGGCGCCGGCCGATGCTGGATCCGTTCTGCCTGGCGCTGATGCATTGCATCTTTGCGTGTAGCGCTTGCAATCCGCGCCTGTTGCGCCATGGTGGCGCGCGCCCGCATCGCTGGCGTCGGGATGATTTGTTCGACCGTGGCCCATTCCGCCATGCTTCTGGCGCTGGTTTTTGTTGCAGCCGGTTTCGCCAGCGGTTTCTGTTGTTTACCGAAGACTTCAGCCAGTTCGGAACTTGAGGGCAATTGCCAGGATTTTCTGCTGCGCGGCGGGATTGCGATGCTTTCTCGCGCTCGCGCCGGCCCGGGTACGGAATGGACAGGCGCCGCGACGGTTGCAGCACGCGGCTTGCGCGGTTCAGTCGGTGTTTCCGGCTGCTGTTTTTTTAGCGGGAAGATCCGCTGCAGCAAGGGCAGCTTGGCGAATGATTTCAGCCATTCGTTTCCGAACAGCCACGATAACGCCAGAATGCCGATTACCGCCAGCGCCAGCAGGCCGCCGGCAGCCCCCAGCACACCCATGAAACCATGCGCCAGTGCATAGCCAAACAGGTCGCCGTCGGGCGGCGCCGATTCTTGCGTACGCAGCACGGCTTCCAGCGCACTGCTGCTGCACAGTATCAGCAGCGTGCCTAACCACAAACGGATGGAACCCGGACCGCGAAGCGGATTTATCCCGGACCGGCGTGCGTTGAGCACTCGTACAACCATAGGGACAAGCCAGAGCAAAGACCATCCGAACCAACTGAAAACTGCCATATGCATACTCAAATTCAACGAAAAATCGACGTCCGGAAATCTATGTGTTTGTGCAATTCCTGCGACAGGAACAGGTCGGGCCGCGCAGGTCTGGCCGCGTAGGCCTGGCGGGGCAGGTCCTGCCGGAGTAGGCCCGCCATTTGCCCGGAGCAAGGGTGACCTGATCAGGTTGTGGGACGTCCTTAAATGAAAGTAGGTGATATTAACCGAAAAGCATCAGGCTTTCTCGTCCGGTTTGCCATCTACGGCCCGGTATTTGTGTAGACAATTGTGCAATAAAATCACAACCGCCAAAACGGGAATTTGTAACTTCCACGCCAACTCCCTGTAACAACTTTGTTTCATCTCCGACCGGCGCCATCGCGTGCTTTGCTGCAAAGCACAACAAATGTATGCAAATAGCGGCATCAACCTATTATTTCTGCGTATTTGTTTATGCAATATTGTGCTTTTACGACAAATTTGGCGTTTTTTGACAATCCGCTGTCGTAAATTTGTAACGCAATATGACTATTTGTAACCCGGCCAAATAATTTGTAACAAAAAATATTATCTTTAGGATAGATTAGCAACGCAGTGTCTTGGTGCATGGCAATAGCCGGTACCGAAGATGCTGTGTTGCCGTTGTCAGCACCGCGCAAGCGAGGCGGGTAGCGGCAAACCTGGGGGCCAGATGATGAAAAAACCGTCGGGTACGTCGGGTTGATTCTTGGGTTTGTCTGTCTGTGCGGAATCGTAGCAGAGGTCAAAACGCAAATTACGTCGTCCACAAGGCGATTTAATCAGTCTGGTTTGATTACACAAATAATTAAATTCTCAACTCTAAAATTATCGATAGGGAGTGTTGCATATGATCAGGGAACGGAAATTGTCGCAGGCGCTACGCCAGGTGTTTTTTACCAGCGGGGTAGTGGTGGGCATCGGATTAATGGCTCAACCTGTACAGGCGCAGGAGACAAACGACGACAAACCGATGGGACGTGTTGAAATCACCGGCTCCAACATCAAACGTACACAGCAGGAAGGAGCTGCATCGACGCAGATCCTGACGCGCAAGGACATCCAGCAGTCGGGCAAGACCTCGGTAGCCGATGTGGTGCGCAGCCTGTCGGCCGACAACAACGGCTCCATCAGCGGTTCATTCACCAACGGCTTCGCCGGCAGCGCCTCGGGCGTTTCGCTGCGCGGACTGTCAGTCAACTCCACCCTGGTCCTGATCAACGGCCGCCGCACTGCGCCTTACGGCCTGGGCGATGACGGCCAGCGCAACTTTGTCGACTTGAACACGATCCCGCTCGGCGCGGTGGACCGCATCGAAGTGCTGAAGGACGGCGCTTCCGCGATCTACGGTTCGGATGCGATTGCCGGCGTGGTCAACATCATCTTGCGTGAAACCTATGAGGGCAAGACGATCTCCGGATCGCTGGGCACATCGGGCCATGGCGACGGTACCTTGAGAAGCGCATCCGGCACCTTCGGTTTCGGCAATCTGGAAACCGACAAGTACAACTATTTCTTCAGCATCGACGCCAAGCAGAGCAACCAGATCCTGCAAAAGGACCGGCCGGAATACCTGGGAACAGCCGACGCCCGTCCATGGGGCGGCCGTGACCAGCGCGCCGGCGCCACTACCACCAGCAATACCGGCGGCAGCAGTTTTGTCGGCACCGTACGGCCGGTCACTGCCGGCGGCGCCACCATTCCTGGCCGCGGCATCCAGAATCTGCCCGGCTGCGCCAGCATCGACACCGGCACATCGATCAATGGCGGCGGCGGCTGCCTGTGGGATCCAATCAAGGGCGGCTACCAGACGGTGCAGCCGGAAACCCAGAATATCAACCTGTTCGGCCGCGGCACGCTGCAAATCAACAACAACATGCAAGCCTATACCGAACTCGGCTTGTTCAACTCCCAGGCCAAGACCATCAATACGCCGTCCGGCCTGACCAGTGCCGGCTTCGACCTGGTCAACAACCGCGTTATCAACTCAGGCACAGGCCCTGGCCAGCTGCTGCTGCCTATCGGCCATCCGGACAATCCGTTTCCTGCCAACCGGGCTCGCCCGCGCTGGGCCGATCCGGACCGTCCGCGCACTTCCGACCTCGATACCACTGTCACACGCCTGTTGGTCGGCGTGAAGGGAACCAGTTTCGGCTGGGACTATGACAGCGGCATCTTGTACGCGCAGAGCAAGACCCAGCGTACCCAGAACGGCTATTACCGCGCCAGCGCATTGCAGACGGCGGTCAACGATGGTTCTTTCCGTATCGGCCAGGCTGGTGCACTGAACAGCGCAGATACGCTGGCTTTTGTGTCGCCTGAACTGAAAAACTGGGCAACCACCAAGCTCGCTTTGTGGGACTTCAAAGGCACCCGTGAGTTCGGCCAGCTGCCGGGCGGACCAATTGGTATAGCGATCGGCGGTGAACTGCGTCACGAATCAACCGTCAGCGAAGCGACGCCGTACACTGACATCAACGATATCGTCGGCCTGGGTTATGCCGCGGCCAGGTCTTCGCGCAACATCAGTTCCCTGTACACGGAACTGGCGCTGCCGGTCCTCAAGCAGCTGGAATTCCAGCTTGCCTTGCGTACCGACCAGTACTCCGATTTCGGCAACTCGACGACACCGAAGGTAGGCTTCAAATTCACCCCGATCCAGCAATTGGCCATCCGCGGTACATATGCGGAAGGGTTCCGTGCGCCAGGACCGGCTGAAAGCGGCGATAGCGCAGTTTCTGCTTTCACCACTTTTACGCGTGATCCGGTGCGTTGCCCTGCCACTGGCCTCTCCGCGGACTGCGCGGACGGCAAGAATGTCGGTGCGGTGACGGTCGGCAACAAGAACCTGAAGCCGGAAAAATCCCAGAGCTACAGCCTGGGCTTCATCCTGGAGCCGATCAAGAACACCAGCGTGTCGGTGGACTACTGGCGTATCGTTCGCAAGAATGAAATCACCGGCTCTGACGCCGCTTCCATCATTGCAGACCCATCGAAATTCCCTGATGCGACTGTGGTGCGTGGCGAGGCGACTTCAGACTTCCCTGGCCTGGCCGGTCCTATCCTGCTGGTCAAGGCGCCGTATATCAATGCCGGCCAGACTCGCACCAGCGGCATCGATATCGACCTGCGCAGCCGTTTTGACCTGAATTCTTACGGTCGCATGACTGCCGGCCTGACAGTGTCGCAAATGTTCGAGTTCAAGCGTACCACCAATGGCGTGACACAGAACTTCGTCGGCACGCACGGCGATACCAACTTGTCCGGCAACGGCGGCACACCGCGTACCCGTGCTTCGGCTTCGCTGGCATGGGACCGTGGCCCGTTCAACGTGACTACTTCGGTCAACTATGTCAGCGGTATCGAGGACAGGAACGAAGCAGGGGGCGAATGCCTGGACGTCGATCCTGTCACCGGCAATCCTCTGATGAACTGCCGGGTTGCCTCGTTCACTACAGTTGACCTGTTCGGCCGCTGGGATGTGAGCAAGCAATGGCAGGTTACTGCTGCGATCGCCAACATATTTGACCGCCTGGCGCCGCTCGACGTGCAAACCTATGGCCGTATCAACTACAACCCGTCGCTGCATCAATCCGGCGCGGTAGGCCGCTACTTCACTTTGGGTGCTCGCTACACCTTCTAAGTTCTGTAGCTAACTGATCGAAACAAAAACGCCAAGGAGGTTCGCTTCTCTGGCGTTTTTTTTCGGCTGCAGATCGGTTAACTCTGGTTTGTAAACATTTCTGAAGAACTGAATTTTCCGCAATCTCGTTGGTCATCGTTGCGCACGCCTGCAGCAGCCATTGCTCCCGGTTGGGCGCGAGCATGGCCGCAGCGGTCCGCGGGCAATCCTGCGGCCTTACCTAGACAGGGATGACGATATGGAAGAGAAAAGCTTATCGCGCACGACTTCAGTTCAACTCGATAGACAAACGATCATGACAGCACGGATGAGCTTTGCGGCGGACCCGGAGCAGAAGGCGCGCTGCCTGGAGCGCTTGCGTGGGGCGCAGCTCGGTCCGGATAACCAGCCGTCGGATTGCGCGGCAGGGGGTAAGCATAGATTCAGCGAAGAGCTCGGCGTACCGGAGACGCTGGCGGTGATCATCGACGTGCTGTGCTGGCTGCGCCAGGCGGATGGGAAAATCAGCGCCCGCGAGCAGGCAATTGCATTGGTGGAAGCCATCCCGGTAGGCGCCGACCTCGGCGCCGTTCCATATAACTATGCGCATTGGCTGCTGCACGATATGCAATGGGGCATTACGCAATATTGCCAGGCAGGACAGTTGCAGGCATTGTCGGCCCAGCTTAAAGCATTGCACGACCAGGAGCTTGCCGGCGTGGCCGTAGACGACAGCACATGGCGCGAGCTCGAGCAGGAAGCCGTCGGCGAGGCGGGAGAAACAGGAGAAGGAGACCGCCAGTATCTGGAGAGCCTGCTTGGCAGCGTCGCCAGTCCCTTGAGGCGGATCAACGCCGAGCAAATGGGAAAATTGTGCGGAGGCGCCGCGTATTTTGCCGGGGAGCAGGCCAAGGCCAGTTACTGGACGGACAGCGAACAAGACCAGCTGGATGATTTGTATGACGCTTTTCGCGCCAGCGTCGAACAAACGCTGGGGCCGCGTCCGCCGGCCGAGCAAACTGCCGAGCTGAGCGCCTGGCTCCGGCAAGAGCAGGCCATGGACGCCGCATGGGAGAAAAAGATGCGGCGGCAGCAACGCCTGTTATGGCGGCGCTGGGATGCGTGGGGAGAAAAGCAGGCTTCGCTGTACGCAGCCTTTAATGAGTCGGCCGTCGATCTCTTGCTGACGCAGTTCAAGCTGGCACCGCGCCGGAATGTTTTTGCTCCTAGCCAGCAGTTGCACTGACTGGCATGTTGCGTCAGCACGAGAAGCGGGGCCTGATCTGCAATCCGGTTGGATAAAAAAACGCCGGCTATTTCTAGCCGGCGTTTTATACCGCATGTTGCTGGTGGCCCCCCCAGAGTCGAACTGGGCACCAACGGATTATGAGTCAAGGGCGCAGAATGCGCATAAGCTGCAAAGCCGCGCCAGGCAACAACTACTGTTTGCGCATTCAGCGCGTGAAAAACACTGAATGCGCCTAGTTGGTCAAAAAAACCCCACTTGAATAAGCTTCGCTAGCTCAGCTTTGATCCGCCAGCTTTGCAAAAGCGAGAAGATAAAGAAGAGTGGCTATTTAGGAGCGGGGTCGTTCTTTTGCATATCCATCCAAGTGAAGAAATTAGCGGAATGGGTGTATACATCGTTGTTAATGGCCGGAAAATACAAATCCGCGTGAGTCGCCAGTGGAAAATCTTTTAGGCAGACTGCTTTTATAAAACCATCGGCAATAGAGTCCGGGACGATTTCGTTTTCTTTGCTGGCGACACTGGTGGTAGTCCTGACTGAGCGGTCTTTGTTATAAGTCACCATCGTCAAAATCTTTAAGGTTCTTGAGCTGCAATTGAATTGCTCCCTAAGTGCTGTACTGAAGCTACCATCAGCGTCCGCTACCGACGGGTTTTGTACTTGTTTAATCCAGAGAGTGACGTAATTGCCGCTTTTTGCGATAGTCTCGGCGTCGAAGAAATAGGTTGCGTTGGCCGCAGTTGTGGTGAACACATTCCAGGTCGCAGCATGTACAGGTAATGTTAGTAATAAAATTGCACCGACTAATGCGGCTCTTGGTAACATAAATTCGCTCCCCATTTTCTGAATTTTTCTTTTGAAACTAGCAACTTTAATTATTGTAGGAACAGCGCGTGAGAACTATTGAAATTTTTGTTATTAAACAATATGTCAAGGGGCTCGGGTAGTCAAGAAAAGTGCCGATGCTTAACATCAGATTCAACTTGGAAACAGCCGGTTTATGGGCACGGTTACCTGCTTCGGCTTCTACTTATATAAAACGTCCCAGGATACGGTAGCTATCAGATGCTCTGGAACGCCTAGTGCTTCTATTGCAGCCTGTTTTTTCGGTTTTTCCTTCTCGTTGCGGCAAGCCACCGTCCAGTGTGTAGTGGATACGTCGGTCGCTTTGACAATTGCCTGTAAATAGGGCAAATCCACTACAGACAATGAGTGGCCTAGTACGAAGATTTTTTTTATTTTTCCGGATTTTGCGAAGAATGCTTGATTCTCCAGAATGATTTTCGTTGACGGCTTAAACGTAGCACTGAAGAAGTCATCCACAATGCCATATGCTTCAGTCACTCTAGTATCTTGATCTTCAATGTCAGGGTGATCATTTAATGATTTTTTGGTTCCAGGGCCCCACGCATGACCGAGCACTAATTCGGCGTCCTTATTAGCCCCCTCGCCGTGAATGTGTAAGATGTTCGCCGCTGGAATCGAATAGACGGACGCTAGCGTTGACGTGTAGTTAAAGGTTAAATAGAGTCCGTTTTTGTCGAGAGAAGATAGTCGATTTGGTGCACTTGCAGCGTCAGGAATTGTAATTTTCCGAATCCAATTTGCAAATTGAGTTCTTAAATTTCCTGATAGATCTCCGGCAATTTTTTCAATTTCATATTGAAAATCATGATGTCCTGAATCACTCCAATCGTCGGCACCATATGACGAAAGAAATTGAGAGCAATCGTCGATCATGCTATCGACGTCAGCTTCACCCAATGCCATTTCAAGATTCGCCCAATCGTTCTCTAAATCATTGTCGTTGCGCGTGGGGAGGTACGCTTCGATATGCTCGAATAGGTCGCGATCTTCTTGCTCAACAAACGCCCTGAAGTCGCGGTAATTAGAGCGAATTTCATGGTGCAGATCGAAGCCATTACCAATGATATATAGAGCTGTATCCATTCGGCATCAACTATAGAATTGAAAGATATAGATATTAGGCAACTTTACGCCCTTAAAGTAGTAAATCGCTAAAATAAAGTACCCCCTCGGGGAAAACATAACCTTCATAACCTTTTGCTGGAAATGGCTGAAAATCCTTACTGCATAAGGCTTTGCAAGATTCAGCAAACTATAACTTCGGGATAACCTTGGCATAACTAGGTTATAAAGTTAAAGATAATTCTTATAAAAATAAATAACTATATAAATCAATAGCTTAGGGTCTGGTTATGTTTTCGGTTATCAAAAGTTATAGTTCAACCATAACCACCAAAATCTATATAAAACAAAGGCTTACAGTATAGGAAGTCCCTAGGTTATAAAGGTTATGCTTTCCCCGAGGTCAAACCTGAAATCGGTTTTCCATCGCCGACGCCAGAACTCCCTTTTTACCCCTCACGCGTGCGTCATTTTGCGTCACTTTTTTGCGACGTATTTTCGCCCCTTCGACGCTAGGTTTCTCCTATGTGCGTCACTTCAACAAAATTTGAGTCGAAACCGCCCAATTTAGCGGGCAGGCGTGGCGGGGGGATGACTGCGTGCGCCAGCTCTCAGTCTCGTTTCTATATCAGGAAGAAATTCGGGGTGAAAATCCAATGAAATCTAAATCGGCCAGTTCCTTTATTGTTCGGGTACGGGCATGTGCTTCATTTGGCAAAACTGTATTCTTAATTGAAAGATCTAAAATTCCCGCAATTCCAGTGTGATATGCAACAGCGCCTTCAATGCTAGAACAATTCACCGCGAAAACTCTTCCTTGACTGTCGAATACTGGGCCGCCGCTTGTTCCCCCATAGATTGGTACGTCCGATTCATAGCAGGGAAAAGGAAGCATTACCCTGTCCCGCCCATTTGGGTAGTACTCGCGCAAAATACCCCCCGTAATCCTTGACCGCCAGGTCATCCTCACTTCTCGTTGCGGATCTTGCGCAAAGTAGCCGCTAAATTCAAAGGTCGATTTATGCATGGGCGAGCCTACTTCGTTCGTTAAGTTTTGTTCACTCCCGTGGAATGCATGTGTTGCGATAGATGTTCCAATAGCAGGGACTTCTAGCGTAAGCGCCAACGCCATTGTTGGAATATCGTCTTCAGCTTGATTGGTAAATTGAGTAGTTTCGGACAGAGCAAGATCATAGATGGGATGAAACGAAGTGTGCTGAAGTGGTCGAACAATCATGCCGACCCCATCCATCATCTGTATCGCTGCGATCATTCCTTTATCCACTCCATCCTGACCAATGTTTTCGCGGATAACGTGCGCAGCTGTTATTAGTACGCCGGTCTGAGTGATGAAGAATCCTGTTCCGATTAATTTTCCTTCGCCCGGGGGCGATAAGGTAAACAGTGGAACAATTGCTCCCCAAACTATGTGCGCAGTCTCATTGGTGATGGTCGGCATATTAGGGAAATCCTCGTAATTGCAAAATTAGATACGATGATACGCCTCGTAGATCATGGAGAACGCGCAGGCAATTGCGCTTGATTCGCCAAAATCAACCTGCTCGTCATTCAGCGGGTATTTGAAAACCCCAGAGTGCTTAATCAAATTGATGTATGCCGGTTGTAGATCTTTCGAACTGTTCAATTCAGCCAAAACCTCGTCTTCAATGGAATGGATTAGTCGCCAGGTGAGAGGGAGCCCCTCCGTGCGATGGCGGGCGACTGCCGTGTAGATAATTGGCTTGGCGCGGGCAATCACTGCATCAAATTCGTTCATGTCGGTAAGGCGCATCATTTTCCCCAAAGTGCAAATGTACTGTATGTACATACAGTATAAACGCTTATCGTCTTTTTGCTACCCGGGTTAGAACAGTCTTGCTGTCGCAGATTGCCAACAAGAGTGTGAACTCTTGCAAAATTCGCTATTCGTTAATATTTCTCCTTGGTAACTAAAGACATAGGCAGTTATGATTTAGTGAAATATTTATCAAGTAAAATGCCAATAGAGTTTGTTGTTAAAAAATCATAATGATGACGTTGATTTAGTTTCCAGGGGCCTCGCATGAGCAGTGTGTTCAAGTCTTTGATAATGGGGCGTCAGCATGGCCGCATATTGCGGCTCTCTTTCCCGCATGATGATGGTCCACAAGCCCAACTCCTGGTCAACAAACTCGATGGAATAGAAAGCCTGTCTCGCGACTTCGAATTCAACGTCGAATTGATATCTGACGATCCGGCATTGGCGCTCAAGGACCTGCAAGGCAAGCTGTTCAGCGTAGAGCTGGTGCGGGCAGATGGCAGCCTTCGATATTTCAGCGGTTTTTGTTTTGAGTTCCGTTTGACCAGGACCGATGGCGCCATCACGTTCTACCAAACCAAGCTGGGTCCGTGGCTGCAGTATCTGCGGCTGCGTAAAGACAATTACATTTTTCACGGCAAGACGCTACGCGAGCAGACGGAAAACATTTTCAGCGACTACGGCACCCATCCCGACTGGGATTTTCAAGTTCGCGGTGAAGATGCTGTAATGACGGACGCCTGTCAGTTCGGCGAGAGTGATCACAATTATTTGCATCGTCGCTGGGAGGCCGCCGGCTGGTCGTACTGGTACGAACATACCGAAAAGGGTCACAAGCTGATCCTGACCGACGATACCACACGGGCCGCGGCCGTCGACAATGGCCCCGACATACGCTTCCAACGCCACGGCGGCGCGACCGAAGAAGACGGCATAGGCGACTGGTCGCCGGTGCGGCAGATCGTGCCAGGCAATGTCACGCTGGCGGGATTCAATTTCAAAAGGCCCGTTCCGGTCAGCGCAGGCGTACCGACCCTGAACAAGCAAGGCAACGTCCTTGATATCGAGTCCTATGAATATACCGGCGCCTATGGCGCCAAGGATGCCGGGGATGCGGATAAATTGGCGCGGCTGCGCATGGAAGAAATCGAAGCGGCCGGCAAGCACTTCGAGGCGGCAGGCAATAACCGCTCGGTCCTCCCTGGGCGTTATTTTCGTCTGACCAGCCACTTTGCCTTCAATCCCTTCGGCAGCAATGAAGAGGCCGGGAAGAGTGAGTTCCTGATCCTGTCGGTTCATCATGTAGCCATCAACAATTACCTGCAGCAGGCCGATGAAAAGGCAGACTATAGCAACCGCTTGACCTGCATCCGCAAAATGATTCCATGGCGGCCAGGCCGCGGTTTCAATAGTGCCGCCACTACAATCCTGGGGCCGCAAACCGCCACGGTAGTCGGTCCCTCCGGACCGGACAGCATCCACACCGATGAATACGGCAGGATCCGTGTGCAGTTCCATTGGGACCGCATCGGCAACAACGACGAAAAGAGTTCGGCCTGGGTGCGTGTCGCCAGTTCGTGGGCCGGCAGCCAGCTCGGCGCCAAAGCGATTCCCCGGGTTGGCGCCGAAGTGATCGTGATGTGGCTGGACGGTAATCCGGACCGCCCGCTGGTGACTGGCGCTGTCTATAACCAGCGCAATATGCCGCCATGGAAACTGGCGACGCAACAGGCGTTGATGGGATTGCGCAGCCGCGAGCTGACGCCCAACGGTGGCAACGCCGCCGGCGGCCGCAGCAATCACCTGATCCTGGATGATACTAACGCCAAGATCCAGGCGCAGCTCAAGAGCGACCATCAGCACAGTCAGCTAAGTTTAGGCAACATCACCCGTATCGAAGACAATGCGGGCCGCAAAGATGCGCGTGGCGAAGGCTGGGAGCTGCGCACTGACGGCCATGGCGTGGCGCGTTCGGCCAAGGGCATGCTGATTACCACCGAGGGCCGTGGCAACGCAGCGTCGCACATGAAAGACATGGGTGAGACTGTACAACGGCTGACATCTGCGCGCGACCAGCATGAGACTCTGGCAGAGATGGCGCAGCAGGCGGGTGCCCAGGACAAACAGGGGCAGCAAGCCGACATCGCGAAAATTCTTAAAGCCCAGAATGATGCGGTGAAAGGCAATGGCACAGGCAGCGACAGCACTTTCCCTGAATTGTCGGAACCGCACCTGGTGCTGGCCAGCCCCGCCGGTATCGAGTCCACCACCAGTGGTAGCACCCATATTGCCAGTGGTGACCATACCGCCATCACAACGGGCAAGAGCCTGTCGATTGTCAGCGGTGGCAGTTTGTTTGCCAGCATCCGCCAGACATTCCGGTTGTTTGTTCAAAAGGCTGGAATCAAGATGGTGGCTGCAGCCGGTGACATCGAGGTACAGACGCTGACCGATAGCATCAACCTCCTGGCAAAACTGAACATCAGCCAAACCGCGAATCGCATCACGATCACGGCTAAGGAAGAAGTGATGATTAATGGCGGCGGTAGTTACGCCAAGTTCAACGCCGGCGGAATCGAGCATGGCACCAATGGCGCCTATGTTGCGTATGGCGCGACGCACAGTTTGCCAGGCGCAAAAAATCTACCCGTGGTCATCAACCCTACGACAGCGGAAATAAACGGCCATAGCGCGCAATTTGTTCTGAAGTCGACTAAGGGCAAGCCGCTAGCGAACTATCCCTATGTCATGGAATCCGCTGAAGGACATCGTTTTGAAGGTTTTACAGACAAGGATGGGAAAACTGAGCGTGCCTATACGCCACAGGCAGTCAAATTTTCTGTAAAGAAGAACCCAAAAATCGTGGACAACGATATTCAAACACCTGAAAGAGCAGACCGGGATCATGACGAATTCGACGAATGAGCCACTAGGCACAACGACGGCTGACAAAGATCATACGAAAGTCGAAGAGGTAGCCGTCGCATGTGCATGTAACCGCGATATCACGCTGGACGAATTGCGAGAGGCATATCCTGAACGGAAAAAGGAAGTTTTAGAAAAATTTCTTCCCGACTTAAATGCAACGCTGACGACCTATGAGATAACCAGTTGCCTGAAAAAGGTTCATTTTTTGGCTCAGGTAGGACATGAATCGTCAGAGTTTCTTTTCACGGCAGAGATACTCAAGAAAGGCGTTGACGAAAAAGATGTCTATGACGGTTACAAAGGTCGAGGCCTAGTACAGCTGACGTGGAAGAAAAACTATACGTCCTATGGTACTGCCGTGAAAACTGATTTTCTTGACGCAAACAAGGTCAAACTTGAGGAAGTAAAGTGGGCAACAGATTCAGCTGGCTGGTATTGGAGAAATGCCGGAAGTGGACACGATATCGACTTAAATCCATTTGCGGATCAAAATGATATCGTCTATATATCGGCGGCTATCAATGGGGGATTTAACGGCTATGAAGGCAAATCAACGTCTCGGCTGAAGCTGTTAAAAAACGCCGTCGCCGCCTTGCACGTTAAAGCTTGCCCACAACTCGAAGCACTATTTAGCACCTTCCCTGAGGCCGAGAAATTTGACTATGATTCGTATCCACTAGAAAAAAGCAATGCTTACGACGTTCACGATATGTCATTTGCTTGGGGATATTGGCACGATCCAAAGTCAAAGATGGAAGGTGTAAAAAAGGATTCAGCACAAGCAAAAATTGGCTATAGTCGATATCTTGAACTACTTGAATCCCACCCATCAAAGGCAAAACTTGGGCGGTTTGGCATGACGCGGGCTAATATGAAGAAGCACGCGGAAAAACGAGTCGGTGAATTGCCATAAGATTTTTACTAAAGGACGGTATATGAAATTTTTCGCTCCATTTTTTCTCATTTTTTTGAGCAGCTTCGCGATGGCCGATAGTCAAAAAATTGGCACCGATGTCGCTGATGAAGTGATTCGAAAAATAGATGCGGAAAAAATTGCCGATGGCATTTATACCCCATCCGCTTTTCAGTTTATAAAAAAAGACCAAAGCACGCCGACATGTTTACTTGTCGATAAAAATAATTCAAATGCCATATTGGAGATAATGGCTCCGGAAGAAATGGAATACCCCAACTGCAACAAAATTTGGAAACCGATTATTGCAAAAGTCGGTAGCGATTATTTTGCCGCGTATAGGTACGACGTTGAAGATCCGAAAAAAGTGTTCACTGCTTCGTACCAGCTGATAAAGATCACGAAAGATGGTTTTTACAAGTGCAAAGAAGATGATTCCATTAGTGAGCGTCTCCAGAAGAAAAAAGCGAGAACCGAAACCACAATTAAAGACGTCATTAAACTGACAGGTTGTACCCCCACCCCGTTATAAATGAAATTGATGATTGTAAATGGCGAATCTTTTGGGGTCAGATCAACAGGGGGGAAATTTGGAAGCAGCATCTTGGGGCGTCATAGGTACGGTGGTTGGTGCAAGCGCCAGCATAGCTACCACTGCTATCTCTAATTGGAATGCTTTTCGCCTACAAAAAGGTGCAAATGCATTGGAGCGCGCTGAGCGTGCGAGAGCCTTTCAACGTGAGAATTTATTGAATGCGCAAGAGATTCTTCAGGATTTAATGCGTTTAATGGTGCGCACTCATTTCGCAGACATGGCTGCATATCGAGAGACACGAGAATGGGGGAAAAATATTCTCGGTGATGAAATTAGCGAAAATACTATTCTTTCAAATCGAAAAATTTCTGCGCTTATTGTACGAGTCGCCGATGATGCGTTGCGAGGACGACTGAAAGACTTGCATGGCAAGATAAATGCTGTTAGCTCTGCAATTTCAAAAGACCAAGCGGAAAGAATGTACAGCAACCTGCCAGACGTTTATGAAAGTGCAATGGAACACTTGGGGAGTGTCCTTCGCGACAATTATTGACCGGCATTGGCAATCTTGCCAATGCCTTTGGAAATGCCATGTCTCCTGCATCCGAACTCGTGAGACATGAATTTGTAGTAGTTCAGATTTGACCTGATAGTAGGAGTCAAATAGGTTAAAGTCCTTCGCGTTGACAATCGACCATTAGCTGCTTTTCGAAAATTCGTGCTGACTGTCTTCGACTTACACGCATGCCAATCTCACTGGATATGGGAAAACTACGATGGGACGAAAATCACAAATAAATTTTCTCCAAACTATTTTCCCGCCATTTACGAACCGTAATGTCGAACTGCTTGTTAGCAAGGCGAACGAGCATATTGCACAGCATCTGCGACAGAGCAAGTTCTATATGATTGCTGCGCGCGCGCAGGCCAGCTTCGTAAATCATCGCGTGGATCTGAAAAGAGCGACAATTTACTTGGAAATACAGGTTGGGACAGAAGTAGTCGATGCCGGTGTGGTTCACCTTGCAAAATGCAAAGAACTTCCTGACAACTGTACGGTTAAGGTTACTGACGAAGCTGTGCTTTTGGGAGGCACAAAAAAGGGCACGCATGTAAAAGTATGGCTCACGCCTGATTCAGTGTATTGGCAAATAGCTCGTGGTAGTCCCTACTTGGAAGGCTTTACACGTCATGATCTGGTTTGTAACTACGACCTTTTATATGTTGGTATCGCCAAGCAACAGGACAGCTATCAGCGCCTCATAAAAGATCCCCATCATGGACGCCTCAAAGTATTGTCGGAGGAACGCTCGCGAAAGCCGGGTGCTCATCCGTCTGACGAAACGATCTTATTCCTCTTCGACATAGAGCCGTTTATGATTCAAACCATAACAGCGGAAGATGACGACCATGAGTTCTTTCAAGGAGCAATGCCCGCTAAGGTGGTCGCTGATGCTGAAAAGGCGTTCGTAAGCCTGCTGGACCCGCATTACAACGTTACGAAATTTCAGAACTATCCTAAAGGCAAAGATGGTCTATACGGGGAGGGGCTGAATAATTACGGCTACGTCCTCAACGAGAACTTCAGATTCAAGACCGCCACTGAGCTATTCAAGGGGTTTTGGAGCGAGGCGGGCTTTGACAACCGCCAAGACTCCATTTTTGTAGAAGGGGACCAAGTCGAACTGCACTACGGGGATGCCACTGAAGAGCCTCCCATTCCAGGAGTGAAGTGTACTAACTCAGACTTGACCTGACACAATCTGTCAATATACATGGCGCCAAGCTTGGCGTACTTAGCGGAGCATGACGTGGGGACAGTAATCCATTTGGAAGTCAGTGGTGTAAGCATCGATTGGTCGAAGAACAACCCTGGCACAGATCACCGCTCCTTGTTTCAGAATGGTGACCGCACTAAGCTCCCTTCTGAAGAAGCGGACAACGAATCCGACGCGACTTACCCCGAGTACGACGCCCTTTCCCGTACATTGGCCCGGATTCTTCCCCGACTAGACCTAATGGGCTGGACGCTAGATGCCGCACGAGCTGAGTACAATGCACTCGTAGGTGACCAAAGTGAGATTGCCGAAGAATGTGTCCAGGATAATCCCGGCGTAATGACTTTTGAGGAATTTTGCGCCTTTGCGGGGCGTTATTGCCTTAAAGATCTTGACGATACTTACATCGAACGCAGTGACGAAAGGGATTCAATCGTAAAAGGAAGGTTTCATGCAGACGAAGCGGAAATGGACAGACTTCCAATGTCCTACGACTCATTGTATTGGTCAGAAAAATCTTACTTTGCATCGAGAGTCGTTCTACTCAGCCCTTATTCTATGATGCAAGTGTTCGGGCAAGGCGAATTAAACTTGGACTCTGAAGTTGTCTGGAGGTATGGCCCCCTAGTCGATGCAGGCTGGGCTTCCGTTTCGGACTTTGCGGCGGGCGCGAGTCGCCAACAGACGATCTTGGTCGCCACCGAGGGAACTACTGACTCCCGCATTCTGAAGCGAGTCTTCAGCACGTTGCGTCCCGACATAGC
This sequence comes from Collimonas fungivorans, assembly GCF_001584145.1. Lineage (NCBI taxonomy): Bacteria > Pseudomonadati > Pseudomonadota > Betaproteobacteria > Burkholderiales > Oxalobacteraceae > Collimonas > Collimonas fungivorans. The sequence goes on from NZ_CP013232.1 coordinate 1,383,332, forward strand.
GGATTTTTTCCAGTTCGTCGACGTTGATGAGAAACACCCGTTCTGGGGCACGGGTAATTTGGTTAAGTTCGCGGAAGGTCTTGTCCGCATCGATATCCAAAACAAGGTCTTATTCGTTCTGGACAATGACGCAGAAGGGGTAGACGCGCTCAAGCGCCTTAGCGATCTACAGATGCCGCCGAACATGCGCGCAATCCTGCTCCCCGATCACGAAGCATTTTGCAGCTTCCCCGCGATGGGTCCGGAAGGAACCAGAAATGCAAATATCAATGGACGTGCGGCGGCGATCGAATGCTATCTAGATCTACGTCTGCCAAATTATGGCCCGCCGGTTGTTCGATGGAGCAACTACAAGAAGGATATCGACGCTTGGCAGGGAGCGCTGGAGTACAAGGAAACCTACATGCGTCATTTTCTTGAGCAACCGCCCGAAGCGCTCCGAAATGATGGCTATGACACTGCAAAGCTCGAATGCGTGCTGGAAGCGATCACCGTTCAAGCGAAACTGTTGCAGCAACATCGGCTTGATTAGACCTAAATGCGCCAGAACGCGCGCACGGCGCTCAACAATCGTCGGGGATACGATAGTCGTCCGACAGCTTGCGCTGCACTGCTGACGATTACGACTGTCACACCGACCGACGGCAGAGTGCGGATGCTGCCGGTCGCCAGACGTCGTGTGTCAGGTAAAGTCTGAGCTAGCACAATTTTTGCGTCCGATACTATGTCAGCGACCGGTACGAAATAAGGCAGACTGTTCTTTGTCGTAATCATCTCGACAATCCACGTTGCAAAACAGCAGAGCCAGTACAATCAACTCGTCACAAAAATGACAGCGGCCATCACGGTCGAGTATCGGCTGCTTGCCGACATGGGCTCTCGCATTTTTCACATCCTGTTCAATGCGCCAGTCGGCGCGGTCAACCTCGGATCGTGCCGATGCATCGGAAATTGCGCGTTTACGCCAACATCGAGCTACCTGATCAAAGTCGAATATCAAAACATTTCCGGACGGCGAGGGGAAAGATTGGCATGGACTGGCGCCACTTTCATGATCTACGTCATAGCGCCGCAAGCTCAATGATTAATGAAGGTGTCGATCTATACACCGTTGGTGCCATTTTAGGACACAAATCGTCGGCCAGCACACAACGTTATGCTCACCTTGCTACGGACTCGTTAAGATCGGCAATCGACCGTATTGGTCAAAAAAATCCCCACCAAAAGAAAATGCGGGCTGCGTGAACTGTCACGCAACCCGCATCATTGCTGGTGGGCCCCCCCAGAGTCGAACTGGGCACCAACGGATTATGAGTCATTTGTTAGGATGGACAGTCAAATCCAATTAAATGTATAATATCCTTATATATCAATAGGTTGTGTTTTATTTGAGTCCAAGGGAATCCTACTGAATTCACTCAAAGCCTGGCCTGATGTGTCACGTTATGTATCACGATTGGAGCGATTCGGAATATGCTGACGGATAAGGCAATTGAGAAGTTATCGGTTGATGCGAAAAGACAACATACGGTAAAACAGAAATCGGACGACGATGAGAAGCGCGGCTTCGGAAGGCTCATCGTACGTGCGCAGCCATCTGGCAATGTGCGATTTTGGTATCGTTACAGGCAACTCAACAAATGGGTGTTTTTGGAACTCGGTGCGTACGACCGTAAAGGTGAAGCAGGCCTATCGTTGGCAGGTGCGCGTCTAAAACTGCAGGAGTTGATTGCTAAGCGCGCATCGTCAAATGATGGTGATTTGAAAACGCATTTGCAGGAAGAAAAGCAAACGCACAGATTGGCGGTTGAGCGCCACCGCAAAGCAATTGCCGACGAAGCCGAGCAAGCGAAGGAAAGTACCTTCCGTAAGCTGCTTGAGACATATGTTGAATACTTGGAAAAGCTAGGGAAGCAAAGTTCTAAGGACGTACGTAGCCTTTTCCGTAAGAACGTTTTTGAGGCGTGGCCCGAGTTGTCAGCAAAAAAAGCTGCAGATGTTACGGTACCAGAACTGACCGAAGTACTACGCAAAATGATTAACAACGGCATCGGACGCAATACCGCCAAGTTGCGTAGTTATGTTCGTGCCGCCTACACACTTGCAATGCAGGCGTCAAACGACCCAACTGTTCCGGTCAGTGCCCAACTATTCAATTTGACGCAAAATCCCGCGGCCAGCATTCCTGCGCTATCTCAATTCAACAGAACCCGTGATCGTACACTCGATGCTGCTGAGTTGGGATATTACATTCGTCGCGTGGAACAACTACCATCACTCGTTACCCGCTCTCTGATTTTGCTATCACTGTATCTAGGTGGCCAACGTCCGACACAGTTAGCGCGTGTGCGTCGTGAGAATCTGGATATCGTGGCTTCTACCGTGATGCTCTTCGATCCGAAGGGAAAACGTACGTCCGGCCCTAGGCAACATATTTTGCCGTTATCGAGCAAAGCCATATCTCTATTTAAACCGCTTTTACATTTGAATCAAGAGATTCTGTTTAGCAGCGACGGGAAAGTAAATATACGAATAGAAACCGTTTCGAACGCAGTTACACAAATCAGCAATGACATGGCTGAATCAGGCGAGGCGCGTAGTCCATTTGAGATGCGAGATATTCGCCGTACTTGCGAAACGATGCTCGCAGCGATGGGGGTCAGCAGTGAAGTGCGCGCCCAGATACAGTCGCATGGCTTGGGTGGTGTACAAAATCGCCACTACGACCGGCATAACTATATGACAGAAAAACGTCATACATTGGATACATGGGTCAAGAAACTTGCGAGAGTCCGGGCGGAACACAAATTGCCGAAGTAGCAGTTCTTAATACATCTAAGAAAAATTGCATTTAATTTCTGTTGCAAAAAATACTCGCGTAGGATTGTTGATTCCCGCAGTCAGATTTACCGCATTACAATTTCACTTTGTATAAATGGAGGTGAAATTGACTGAGATTACGAGACCGGATTGGGCATTATGGCAGCAGAGTGGTGCGGCAAGGATTTGGTACGCTGTTTTACTTACAATGAATATTGAGCCCTCAGTAAATGAAAGGAAGATTTTAAAATCTAAATTTCCTGACGAGTATAAGGACTATCAACGGCGCCTAAGTATTGCGAAAAGATGCGCTGGGATAGAGCTCAAAGTACACGAAAAGCATTTGAATGCTGGTAAAGGAGTTAAAAATCAATATGTAGGGCTTTCGCACTTTCTTGAATTCGCAATTAGCAAAGGGTGGGGAAAGGTTGAGCCAATGCGGGATGCTTTGCAAGTTGCCTCTGGTAAGCTTAGCCCAGATTCAGGTGAGGAAATTGACAAACGCGTGGAAAAAAACTATTTGATTATTATTGATGCGTTGCTGAGTGAAATTTTTCCAGATTACGCTCCCAAAAAAACAACCGAATCTGCCAACATGTTACGGGACTGGATCAATGATAAAAATGCGTCTTCCGATCGCACATATAAAATTCCCGAAGTGCAAACACTTGAGAAATATATGAGAAAAATAGTTAAGGCACGCAAGAGTTATGCATGACGGTACGAATTTATTTTGACTGAATCGTTTTATCGAATCCATGGAAAACTCGATGACGTTTCAGATAGGCTTGCATCTCGGCGCTGACCTTCTCCATTCTTCCAATGCGAAGGGTTGCTTTCGGCAGTCCAAAGATGGAGCGCGTCTGTACCGACAAAAGAGGCTTGATCAATATTTCGCCGGAATCTGAAAAGGAAATCCATCCGCGATCAAAAAGCTTATCCAGGGGAACCGAGAGCAACAATCCGTTGTTGGGGTCGGTCTTTTCTTGCGGAGTGCATTTGGCCCACGGATGAATATGGGACGCCACCAGTAAGCCGTCGCAATTAGCACCGGTCACTGCGCAGCGACCTTCCCAATGTCGCCAGACAGGATCGCGAAACCGATGATGATTTTTCCTTACCCAAACCAAGCGACGTTCCGTTGCCCCTTCCGGTATCTTACCGTCGAAATCGCCCGATTTCAGCACTGGCCTGGCTTTACCTATTTGTCGAAGATTGCTGGCATAGTTGCGCGATCCACCACCGCCGCCGTTGCCATAAAAGTCTGCATCCGGAACGACCTCTAAATCGTGCTCACCAATGTACCGGAAGCGATCCACGTAAAAGCGAAATCGTTTGTCGTAATCAGTACTGGGTTGAATATCTTCGATGAAGCCAGCCCAGATTTTCCGACGCTTACTACCCACCTCGCCGAGTGAAAGTATAAAGACATCAGTCGGCATAGCGAGGGGTGGCCAATTCTCCGTAAAACCTGATTCAAGCGCTTCCAGATTGTGGTCATCGGGGCGAAGTTTTTGTACGACAGCGAGTGTCGCGTCTGTAAATTCCCCTATAAAGATTTCTTGTATTGACCTCATATTTTGTTCCCATGAAGGAATTATTTGGATGTTGCTGAACCGCAAATATGGTTCAACTTGTTCTGCGATTGTCCGCTTTTGGCGATAGCCGATATCGGTAATGGTCACTCTACTCAAGAAAAATCCATGTTTTTGCGTTTTCACATAGCCTCGTGCGGGTTCCGACAGTATGCGTTGTAAGCCGATTTAGATTTGATCTGCGGAAAAACGCCAGACCAAGTCTGAACTCATACAGCCAAACCGAATAAATAAAATATTTTTTTAGTCGCAGCCCTAATTAACCCCTTAATTAGGGCTTGAGCCGTTAGCCAGTTTGTCATCCTACTCTCTCCAACAAAAACCATATTTGTTCAAGAAAGGGTATTAATGACTCAGAAATTTTCACATCGCGTCTCCAATGGAGCGCTGCCTGAAACCGGTTTTGTCCGGCTTCCAACAATACTCAAGATCTATCCGATCAGCCGTTCGGCATGGTGGCAGGGTGTCCGCGACGGCCGTTTGCCGAAGTCGGTACACCTTGGTCCCAAAACTACCGCATGGCGTGTCGAAGACATCCGCGCTCTTATTGATGCACAAGCAAAGTAAAGGGTTATTGCACTAATACATCCACCTGTTCTACTGTCAACGCGTTGCCTCCCCCGAAGATGGAGGAGATGGAAGTGTTTTCTTTTAATTTCTATATAAAAAAGAAAGGGCTCACCGGAGTCACACACCAGTGATTTGCTCCCATCGCTCCCATAACAGGGGAGGCAGGGCTATATGAGATATAAAAATGAGCAAAAAATCAAAATTGATACCAATAACTAACGAAATGCGTCAGTTCAAGAAGTTTATTCACCCTAATGTAAAGGCATGCTTTCAAACCTTCAGTAAGAAATCTGATCTTAAAAAAAAGTCAGACTACTTCGTCGCTAGCTGGAAGAGCGAAACCAGAGACAAATTGGTGACTGCCAATCTGGATCAGATGGAGGTCAGCATGATGATCAATCGTGGTGATGGCCGTGGCTCCAAGAATGTCACTGACATCACTGCGGTATTCATCGACTGCGATGACAACAAGATGACCAAGGAGAAGTTATTCACCTTGCCTATCCCGCCTCAACTGATTGTCGAGACGTCACCAGGAAATTTCCATGCTTACTGGCTGATCAAGGATTGCAGCGTTTCGCAGTTCAAACCCATGCAGAAGGCATTGGCGGCATCACTTGGGGCTGACCTTAATGTATGCGACCCGAGCCGTGTCATGCGCATGCCGGGAACCATCAGCTGGAAACGTGACAAACCGTTCTTGGCCCAAATTATTCATATTGAAAAGGACTCTAAGCCCATTGCTGTCGGTAGTTTTGTCAAGAAAATGAAACTGGAAATACAGGTGCCGAACACGTTAAGCAAGAAGACGAACGAAGATGGTGATGGTGCATCTACATATGTAATTTCACCTAAAAAAATGACGTCCGACATGCGCGCCAAGGTCAAGGCAGCTATAACCGGAATCAACGCTGATAATCGCTGGTTGTGGTTTCGTTTCGGAATGGCAATTCACAGTGCTGATTGTACTAACCGCGGATATGATTTATGGACCGAGTGGTCGCAGAAATCGACCAAGTTCGATGAAGTCGACCAGCGTAAAAACTGGGGCGCATTTAAGGCGGATGGCGCCCTGAATATCAAATCGCTGTTCTGGCTAGCCAATCGCGAAAAAAGCGATAAGAATTTGGCGCTCGACGAAATGTCTGTGGCCGATATGTTTGCCGATTCTGTGAAACATCGTCTGCGTTACGATCGCGATAATAAAGCATGGCTGTATTTTTCTGGCGTGGTATGGGTGAATGACGCACAGGCTCCACTTCGCATTGCGCGAGATTTTATTGAGGACTTGAGCCAGGGAGAGGTGAGCAACGATTCTGTTAAGCGCTTTCGTAGCAACGGTGGCTTGAAGGGCATCGTTGCCCAAGCGGAATTGCTGGACGATTTTCATATATCAGCCGAGGCCTTTGATAAAGCCCCAAACTTGTTTGCGGTCAAGAACGGTGTGATTGACCTGATCACTGGAAAATGCCGTAAGGCGAAAGCGAACGATTATTTGCGCCGACAAGCAAACGTAGAGTTCGATCCAGATGCTAAATGTCCTCATTGGATTGAGTTCCTTCGTTCAGTATTGTTAGGCGATAAGAAGTTGCATCGCTACCTTCGTCGGACTATGGGATACACCATGTTTGGCCATGCCAATTTGCAGATTTTTTTCATGATCATCGGTTCGGGTGGCAACGGTAAAGGCGTTCTGATGCGCACGATGCAAACGATGATGGGTGAATATGGCCAAAGCGTTGCGCCAAATTTACTGACTAGTGCGTACAGCGGTAACGCAAATGGTCCGTCGCCGGCACTTGCGCGTTTATATGGTGCGCGCATGGTTGTCTGCACGGAACTACCCACTGGCCGCAAGCTCGATGACGCATTCATAAAGCAGTATGCTGGCGGCGACGAGATTACCGCGCGCCAGACCTACGGAGGTATCTTTTCGTTCAAGCCGGAAGGCAAGCTGTGGATCTCGACCAATGAGGTACCTGAAATCAGCGCGAGTGACGAAGCAATGTGGCGCCGGATCAAACCTATTCCCTTCAACCGCAAAATCAGAGGAAAGGATGTTGACGAAAATCTCGAGAAAAAATTTGCGGAGGAATATCCCGGAATTCTCAACTGGATGCTAAACGGAGCAACGGATTTTTCCGAAAACGGATTGGGTGAGTGTGCCGCTATTAAAGAACTGGAAAATAAGTTGCGCAAGGATGCTGATTCCGCACTTGCCTGGAGATCAGAGTTTTGTATTGAGGAGGAAGGCGCGCATACCCAGGCCAGCGTTGCGTACGACAGCTACACGAACTATATGCGCACGCTACGTCGCAAGCCTCTAAGTGTGGCAGCATTCCGCGCGAGCTTGGTAGAAAAAGGTTTTCACCATAAGAAGGGTAGCCAACATAATTACTTCGAAGGATTTCGTCTTCAGGCTTAAATTGCCATAATCGCAATCGGAATAATAATTATTTATGCAGGGACGACCTACGTGTTTCGTAGGTCGGTTTTTATGGTAAAGGTTACTCTCATCAGCGACACTGCATACTTGACGCCTCCCTTTTTTGCTCTACCGCAAATCGTCACAAGCATCAGATCCGCTGGACAGGTTTCGACGACAAGATCATCTCACTGTATGCCCATGGCCTGACGGTCAGGGAGGCCTAATGCCATCTGGAACAAATCTATGGTGTCGAGGTGTCCCAAGCCTGATATCGTCCGTCACAGACGCGGGGGGGGTGAGGAGGTGAAGGTCTGATAGGCCAGGTCGGTCGATGTCCTGTATCCGAACTATGTCTCGATTACATCCACGTCAAAGTGCGCGATACCGGGGCCGAACATGACAAAGCGCAAGGCGACGCTGCAATGGCAGCACTGGCAATGGCGCGCTCACAGGCCACGTTAGCCCCACCCTTTGGCAAGGCCTTACTGTCCGATCAAGTCGGAACTACTACAGATAAGGCGCATCTGCTCGGAATCAAACGCATACCGATTTTCGATGATCTCCACTCCGGCATTGACAAGCTCCGAGACGCGCCCGCTCAGTTCACCCCGGAAATCTCTCCAGGCCCAGCCAACCGCCAACCTATCGCTGAACGTGCTGCCTTCTGTCGTATCCTTGCATTCTTCTTCGTCGGTTCGGCTTGACAGTCATTCAATCACCCGAAATCGCACCCGCAAGGCAGACAACGTTACATTGGGGGCCACCGCATCATGCGGGATCAGCAAGTAGACCCACGGCTTTCCATCGACCTTGGCAGCATAGGCGGATGCGTTCTTACACCAGATGACCGCCTGATCAGCTTTAGCTTTTACCTCGGTCTCGGACTCCTGTGCCTCGGCAACTTCTTTGGCCTTCTTCGTCTCGATCATTAGCGTGACGTCGTCCAGCGCTACGACGAAGTCTGGGATGTACTCGGGCTGATTGACGCCAGCCCGGTAATAGATGTTGAACTGGCCCGACACCGGGCGGAACCAACGGCGTGCTTCACGTTCCAGCACTGTAGCCAAAATGCGTTCGGTATCCGAATGAAACTTCTGGAAGGCGAAGGCGCAACGCTGGAAGCCACCATAGACGTATTGACCGATAGTGCGTTTGTCGTCCGGTGTCCAATGCAGAGGCTTCACATCGTCCTTGGCCGTAAAGGCGCAGGGCTTCAGTTGCATGAAGCCTTGGCTGACGATGATCTCGGAACCAGCCGAATCTTCCTCATAGTGCTTTGCCATCTGAAGATGAATGTTCTCCGCGATGGCCCGCCCATGGTTGCCCAAGATGTTGTGAACCGCCGCGTCGTCAGGTTGCTTGCGGCTGAAGTGCGTCACCGCCTGCCCTGCGAGTTCATAGATCAGATCGGCATGATCGTCATAGGACACGTCGTCGTAATTGATGAGTTCGCGGACGATGTAGTCCTCAAGGCGAGTCTCTTCGATCACGGCAGCCTCGCCGTAGGTAAGTTGTCGACCCGATTGCAAACCTTGAGACAGTAATTGTTGATCTGTCACCTGATAGTTCATGCGCGACACATCGAGAGTGAAGCTGCGATAGCCCCCCTTTACTGGGCCAATCGGGACAACGGTGATGCGCGGAATGTCGATGGTTTGGTCGATGAAGACCTCAATCGACTTTTTCACCACTTCGGCCACCGCTTCGGCATTGGAGGTCATAGTGTCCAGCAACTCGCCCTGTTGCGGCACCAATCGCTCCAAGACCATTTGAGTCAGCGTCTCTTGGACGCTGGCTGTTCCTAACGCCGTGCTGGTGGGAACAAGGATTCGGTTTTTCCCCAACTCTGCGACGGCATCCATGGCCACCATGGCAATTCTGCGTTCTTCGCCTGTGAAAACTATCGATGGCGATTGGGCTGAACCGCCAGCGCCTTGCGTATAACCTGCGGAGACGACCGCTGCGCCATCGGCGCCGGAACCCTTCACGTCAGAGATTCCGAGCATCACTGACGTGTTGGATGGCACTGAAAGGCTGGTCAGCCGGTTCCCGTGGTTGTCGGTAGGCTCCAGCCTCAGTTCTTTCAAACGAATCGGCGAGTCACCTTTGCCAGCCGCGTCGATGACCTCCTTGAATCTGTCGTGCGCGATGATGTTCAGACGATCCACCACCTCGACGCCGGTTTTGCGACCATAAGGAAGACGCAGACCGCGCCCGATGGATTGCTCAATCAAGGTGCGTGCATTAGCAGCCCGCAATGGCACGATGGTGTAGAGGTTCGTTACGTCCCAGCCTTCTTTTAGCATGTTGACGTGAATCACGATCTCGGTCGGCTCGGTATAGCTCTCCACCAGCAGCAGGCGACGGATCATTTCTTCCTCTTCCACGCCCGACTTGCTGCTATCGACTTGAATCACCTTACCCTTGTATTGCCCATCAAACAGCCCCTCTATCGTCCCCAGCAGCACAGCAGCATGTGTGGTGTCGCGGGCGATTACCAGCATGAACGGCTTCACCGGCTTCTGGCCGGTCTGCTCGGCATAGGTCAGCAGGTGAACCTTAGTCTCTTCATGAACGCGAATGCCGTCCATGAGTTTGATGCGCTCCAATTGCTCCGCGCTGTGATCCGCAGGATTGAAGTTCTGCTGAGTGACCACGGCGGGCTCTTTGACGAATCCGTCCTCGATGGCGAGCGCCAGCGGGTAGTCCATCACCACGTTCTTGAACGGTATCGGGCCTTTCGCCCCTTCGGTGAAGGGCGTCGCCGTCAGTTCAAGACCCAGCAACGGTTTCAGCTCGTTCAGCGCTCGAATGCCGGCACTGGCCCGATAACGGTGCGACTCGTCCATGATGAGAACAAGGTCTGGCAAACCGGCCAAGTACTCGAAATAACTTTGGCCGAGGTACTCGGAAAGCCGCTTGATCTTCGGTGCCTTGCCACCGCGAACTTCCGAATTGATCTTCGAGATGTTGAAGATGTTGATCTGAACGGGCGCATCAATCGCCTGTGAAACCAAGTCGCCTTTTTGCTCGTAGGTCTCACCCGTAATCACCTCCGGCGCTTCAACGGCAAAGTCCGCAATGCCCTTGAAAACATACTTCGGCCCGGTCGTATCGCTGAAATCTCGGATCAGTTTGTCGTAGATCGTGAGGTTTGGAGCCAGCACAAAAAAATGCTTGTAGCCGTAGGCGGCGTGCAAGTAGCTGATGAACGCGCCCATCAAGCGCGTTTTCCCCACCCCCGTTGCCAACGCAAAGCACAAGGACGGGAAGTCCCGCTCGAAGTCCGTCAACTTCGGGAACTTGAGTTGAAGCGCTTCCCGCATGACCTTCAGTTCTTCGGCAGAGCGTGCTTCCGAGTCGCGTAACGCGGGCACGAACTCCAGCGCGGTGTGCAGACGTTCCAGGCTGACGGTTTGCGGCTCGCGCAGGCTCAATCGACCAGCCACCGTGCGCACAATTTTTTCTGTATTCATGCAGTGCGCTCCATATCTTTCAGAATTCGCTTGTAGCGTTGCTCGAAGGCCTTTTCTCCGCCCTCCATAATTTCGCAGACCTTCTTTCTCACGGACCGCTCCTGTAGTCCACCCGCTGTATTGTTCACGATCTGGCCACCGACGAATTCCATGGGCATGACCAACTCGGCGTCGCCGTTCACCACGATGTTGGCGTTATGGGTAATGACAATCAGTTGGCGGCGATTTTTGTTGTTCCTGAGCTGAGTCACCACCAGTTGTGATACCAGCGCGTTATCCAAGTCGTCCTCGGGCTGATCCATCAGCAGCGGCTCGCAGCCATGTGCCAGCAGGAACGACAAAATTGCAGCCGTCTTCTGACCCGCCGATGCCTGCTGAAGACTCTGGAACGAACTTGATTCGTCGCGCTTGTACTGAAGATCAACTGCATCTTCGGGAAACCACGCTGCCAACTCGTCAAAGACCGCCGAAGCGACCTCTAGCTTCATGTCCTTCAACTTTTTGATGAACTTTCCGTGCAGCTTGGTGTTCAACACCTGCTCATTCATCTCTTCAAGAGATTGCTTGATCTCTTGCAACCGCTCAGGTACTGACGACGCCAAGGCTGGATTTACCAAGTCCCACACCATGCCGCACTGCTTGGGTGGATCGTCATCGGTCTCGCCATAGATTTCCTTGGTAAAAGTACCTTCGGTTTCAATGCGAAGAATTTCTCGCAGACTGACGGCACCGGCTTCTGCATCCGCCATCGTGTTCAATGTAATCTTCAACGCGGGCACATTAACCAGCACTTGATTGAGAAAGTCCTGCCGCAGCACGGTCAGCCCTTGGCGCTCCAGGTGCAAAGCAGCTTGCGCATCAACAACTATTTTCCGCGCTTGTTCCAGGTCGGTACTGATGGTATTGAATTGATCCAACTGCTTCTTCAGTTTCTCCTCCAGTGCCACGGCTTGAGAGGCATCTTCGGCATTAGTGATGCCTTGGGCTTTGAGTTCCGCCACGATGCGTGCGTACTCATCCAGATGCACTTTGTTTTCTTGATGCCATGCGCTGCTGTCACTGGTAATCTTCGCTGCCAAAAGGTCACCTTGCATGCCCGCAACCAAGGCCGCGATCTGGTCAAAGTTACCGGCCAGCTTTTGCGTTAAGGCTTCCGTTGCCAGCTTCTCGGCATGTTCTGCCGGAGTCGTGGCCTCGAAGTCGGTAAGAGCGAGGCTCTTCAGCCTCGCTGCTTCCGCAGCACTGGTTTGCAGTGACTGAACATCCTCGCCAAGCTGCTTGAAAAAACCTTCTACCGCCCGCTGCTGCTTACGTGCCCGCTGGTATGCCTTGAGGGCAACGCCAAAATTTGATGAGGCAAAGACTTTGGCCTTGCGCGATGCTTCCTTGTACTGAAGCTCGACGGCAGGCTTCTGCGCGATCTCAAGCTCCAATGTGCGGACACGCTTTCTGGCGATGTTCAAGGCCTCGCGCTTGGCGGCAAAGCCTTGTGCCCAAACTTCCTTGCTACCGCCCAGAACGTCGTCGATGTACTGAATCAGATGCTGCGGGTTGTCGGCCAATGCGAGAATCTGCTTCTGGCTAAAGAGTTTCACCGGGAAGTTGCTGCGGGCCTGCTCCTCGGTCAGTTGTGTTGCCTGCCATGTACCGTTGTCCCAGCGCCGCACTGACACCGCAAACTTGGCATCGTCCCCTTTGGTCCAACAGTACTCAAACCGTTCTTCCAAATCACCCTGTCCCTTGGACACTTCGACCGTGATACGGGAATCGTGGAGCATCATGCCCGGCTGATTACGGCCCGTTTTTTCTCTCTTAAAGTTCTCAAACGATTGCCTCAACGCGCTGTCTGCGCGCCCCGTCAGCAGTTCGTTTTCTCGTGCCAACCCCAAGCGCAGGCATTCCAGTACAGTGGACTTGCCGCTGCCCCGGCCGCCAATCAAGGCGTTGTAGCTGGGGTTGAAATGAATCGTCAGTGGGTCTTTCTGGCGCAAGCGTAGCTTCTCAATCGTGATGCTCTTGATCTTCGGATGCCCAAGCTGCTGCGGGTAGTTCGCGCATTCGTCACTCCGGCGGACGGCCGAGTCAGGATCAAGCAGCGCCAGCTTCAACCCCTCGATAGAAGGAACTGACATCTTCACCCATGTGTAGCCTCGGCCAATGTCTTTAGGCTGGTGGCTGTCTGAGCCAAGCACGAACGCCATGTCAGCCAAAGCCGCAGCATGCAGCTGCAAGCAACCTGCTGCCGGATCAATGACTTCGACTGCATCCAGCAACTTGAAGATGGGCTGCAAGGTGTTGTGATCGGTCAGTGAGATCAACAAGCCTTTGGGTTGATCGACATGCGCTGCGCAAGCGACCCCACCCGCAGACTGGATGACACGAATAACCTGTTCGACGCTTTGGCTGGTCACACCATCACTGTCGCCCGGCGTACCCGAATAGCCGACACTGCCGCGAATGGCGTCAATGTCAGAGGTGCCCTTGTTTGGGTCAAGGATCACCTTCAGATGCACGCCGCCGTTGCACGACAACTCCATGCCCGGGAAGAGCGTCATCGAACCCCACGTTGCAGCATCTTGTTGCTTCAACGTCGTCAGTTCCGCCTTCAGCTTGTCGATCCAGCCGCCAGTGTTGTGATCGGTGACGACAATACACTGAATGCCCTTGTCCAGATAGTCTTGTAGCCACTGGCGCGGCATGATGGCTTTGTCGCCCTTGTAATCCAGCGACGCAGGCGTATGGTTGTGAAAGTCAAATTTCCACCAACGCGAGCCGGGGTAAATGTAGGTCATGCTTGTTCCTCCCCATTACCGAACAAGCCGCCTTGGCGCGGTGGCTCAACTTTCGGTTTCTGCTGCATTGGTAGATTTTCAACATTTAAGCTGTAGTCGTCGTGGCCCCATTCGCATTTGCTCAAGACCATCTTCGGAATCTTCTTAAGCGTGAGATTGGCGAAGCGATCCGCCGAACCGCGATAGGCTGCGCAGCACACCAGCAGGCTACGCCCTTCGCCCACCTCGTCACTCAAGGCTTGTAACTGCTCGGTATTGAGCGTCTGCGTCGTGACGTAAATAAAGTCTGTCTCGGTACTGTAGCCGTGCTGCCAGTAGTAAGCATCGTTGGGGCCGTAGGTAAAGCCCTCCAACTTGCAGATTGCCGCAGCTAGCATTTCGGCGTTGTACTCCTTGTTGATAACCCAATTGCCCCAACGATCTTGTAGGAGGAGACTCGGAGCAATTCGGTAGTAGCGAAACCCTCCGCCGCCTTGCCACCCAAGAGCTTCCGAAATACCGCTCTTATCCTCGCCATCGATAACGCCCTTAACACGAGGGATCACATGAGTATGGCAATGCTCACCAAGTTCAACCAAAATCCAGCGTCGGCGCATTTTGTGAGCGACTGCGCCAGTGGTGCCAGAGCCAGCGAATGAATCAAGCACCAAATCTCCTGGGTTTGTTGCAAACGATAGGATTCGCTCCAAAAGTGCTTCTGGTTTCTTTCCCTTTGGGAACGAAACAGCACCTTCTTGGTGGACGTTATTTGACAATAAATCATCCCAAATGTTTGACGCAGCCAACGCACTTGTTTCCTCGCCCATCACAAGCTTCACCTTGTTTTTATAGAACAATAGCTGCTTTCCATTCAGGAAAAAATAGTCATCTTTGTCATCTCGCTTGCTACGAACAACAGCTCCCCCATTATCTCGTGACATTTGAAGTGCAGATCTCGCATTTTCGTTTACATCTTTGTCTCGAACAAGCGCCGGCTGAATTACTCGATCACGTTTTTTCATCACAAACCGAGTTAACTCCTCCTCAAGACGTTCTGCGAACTTGGCGCGAACTTCAGCCCAGCTTGCATTGTGAAATTTTGCGAACGCTTCACGTAAGGTGCACAGCTTCCACTTTGAATAGTGATCTTCAAAATTCTCTATATAACTGCTGTACCGACTGTCTCTAGGGACGGCCTGAAAAACCTTATTGGGCTTCCATTGGCTTTTGTCCTTGGCGTAAAAAACGATATAGTTCGCCGTCGTAACCAGACCGGGATTAATCGCTTTTGGACCTGATGCGGAACTTTGCTTAAAGGTAATTATGTTGATTCTATTTGACCTGCCAAATATCTCATCACACAAAACAATAAGGTACGCCAGTTCATTGTCATCAATGTGTATGAATATGGTTCCATCGGGCGACATTAGCTGACGAAGCAACCGAAGCCGCTGCTCCATAAGGCTCAACCAAATGGAGTGTTCAACACCGTCGTCATAGTGCTCAAATGCCTCACCAGTATTGAATGGTGGGTCGATATAGACACATTTCACTTTGCCAGAAAATTCTTGCTCTAGTGCCTTCAAGGCTAGTAGGTTGTCGCCATAGATCAGGTGGTTTTCAAAAATATCCTCACTAGAAACGCGATGCTTGGCGTGGTAGCTCAATTTCGGATCAGCAAGCAAAATTCGAGGTTCCAGCCTTGGTTTGGCGTCCTTTCCGATCCAGGTCAGTTCTAGTTTGTGTTTCATCTCATTCCTTCAAATTTGCGGCGCTTGCGTGCTCAGATAGCGGAATACTTTTTCCTGTGGAAAAGCCTCTCTTCGGTCTGCTACCTGCTTCACCGCTTGGTATGCATCCTCCGTTTCAAGTCCGTAAATGGCCGACATGCAGCCGTCCAGTAAACGTACCGTGCTGCTCTGATTCTGAAAATACGACAGCACGCTGCGTCCTTTCCCAACCAGCGGTCTGGCCTTGTCCCAGCAGGCCTGTCGGCATTCATCAAGGGGGGCACTCAACAGCTCGTTGAGCTGTGTCTGTCTCAACACGTCCGGTTCATTGACTCGGGTGCGGCAACGCTTCGCCAGGACAGCGGCGACCACAAAGGCACCATGTTTGTAGAAAAGGCCTTCGGCACCACTTGTCGCTGCAGCATTGGAAGCAAGCACGTCTCGCACAAAGCGGAAGAACTTCACTTTGTTCACGAGTTGCGCGCCCGTCAGTGTTGGCGTGAACAGCAATTGGTACTCGGTGGACTCCGCGTTCCGGAAGCGGGCGATTTCGTTCTTGAGCCAGTACGGGAAACGCGAATCGACTTCGAACAAGGCCAATGCCTTCATGGCTTGCTCGATAGTGATGATGTTGGCCGATACTTCCGCATTGCGAGGCGTTGCTTCTGGCCGGTAATGGTAGCTGTAGTCAAAATAGGCAAGCTCACGCCGTAGATCTTCCTGTCGAGGGTCAAGAGACGCAAAGTTGCCGGCAGAAACGGAGTTCTGATGGTTGCGTGCCCGCGTCACAGACCGGCCAAACTTGCCCTCCGAATCGGCCTTGATGATCGTCACCAACACCTTGGCGCTGGAAATGTCGCAGCCAGGATTCTGTGCAACGAACTCCGCCGCAGACGAGATCGTCTGAGCGCCGTTGATGACAGACAAACCGCGCAGTCGCAACCGCTTGTTTGCCTTGGTGCCTTGCGGTGCCTCGACCTGGTCGGCCAAGGCGGTAATGCCGTTATTCAGATAGAAAAATTCGTCTGGGACCATGCGCAAAGTGTCTTGAATCGACCTGTTGACATCCGATTCACGCGAGCCAAGGAAGTACCGGATGTTGCGTTCGTACAGCGCTTTCTTGTGCTTATTGTGCAGCGCCACCAGATCAGACACCAGCGCCACGCCGATGTGCGTATCGCGGCACCCTCCGAGATGTTGCCACTTACTTAACGCCAAGCTATCATTCACAATGCCGACACTCTGTTCGACCAGCAAGTCGGCTTGAACCTTGTCAGGGCCATATTCTGTAATGTCAGGCTGCAAGCGCCCGAATTCGTGGTGGTCTTGGTCTTCGGTCAGTTCCTTGAGCGCAGCATTGGCATGCGCCGAAAAACCCGAGCCGATGTAGGCCACAACTAATTGAATGTGTTCTGCTTCCTCAAAGGCATTATCCAGTTCGTCCTTGCGACACTTGACATTGGCGTTGAAGCGATCGTAACGTTGAGCAAGCAACAGGTCGGCACCACTGCGGAAACGGATGGCATCGCCCTCGTCAAACTGCTCTCGCTCACGGAATTTACTCTGCACGAGATAAAGCGTCCTACTCGTGGCGTAGTAGTAGATGGCATCGAGGCCGTTGTCATCGAAGTCATCGACCACGGACTGCGCCGCGTCGGCAATGCCAACGTTCAACATTTTGTGCAGAACGAAACCACTGAAGGCTCGGGAAAGTTGCTTCTTGTCCTGGTCCGCCTTCGGCCGCTCCTTGTTGAGAAGCTCAGGCAGGTACGGCACGAAGTCCTTTTCGAGTTTGTCCTTGAGGATATTCAGAAAGTTGGTGGCAAGCGCAGGCATCAAGCGCGCCCCCTACCGCCCTGGGGCCCGCTCAATTGCTTGAGTTCGCTGATGCCCAGGGCACTGCCGCCGTCGAAGTTCCTTACCATGGTGGTCAGCGAGATGTAGTCCTGCTCGTGACGTGTGGCGATGGTGACTTCCGCACCTTGGATGTTGATGATGCGGTTCTTCATGATACCTCCCATAGCGCGGCGAACAGTCGGGTAGCAGTCACATGCTGCTTCAGCTGTTTTTCCAGCTCGTCGATCAGACCATCGCGCTTGGCTTGGATTTCGTCCTGACGGTCGAAGAGTTCGCGCCGTCTGCGGTCACGTAAGGCCTCAAGATCGCGCTGATCTTTCTGCGCCGCCAGTTTTTCGGCCAAGGTAGCCGCCCCTTTGCTCAAGGTACGAGTTTCCCTGATGCGGCGATCGAGTTCTTTGATTTCGCGCTCAAGGCTAATTTTCAGATCATCTGCCCAGGTATCGAGCTTGTCCGTCTCCCGCGTGAATGCAGCTAGGTTACGCATCTCAAGTCCGGAGAGTACAAGGGTTTTCTGCCGGTTGATTTCCCGTTCGAGTGCAGGCGACAGCGGTATATGGGAGGCATTGAAATCGGGGTTCGACTGATCCACGCTCGCAACCGCATTGACATCCGCATCGCCCTCTTTGCCGGTCGGAGATAAAGCGCTGGCAACTGCAGGGATGGAAAGCAGTTTTTCGACGGTTTCTGCGTCATGAACAAACCCCGCATCGTCCTGCGCGGCCAGCAGCAGGTGGTCTTCTTTCGTGCCTAAGGACTCGACGGTTAGCAGGCACACGACCACGGTGCCAGAGCGACCCACCAGTTGCTTGACTACGGCGACATGAGCGCCGTAGCTGTTGTAATGCATGCGGAGCTTTGCGGGTACGAGCGACTGGCCTTTGGCGTAGTCAATCAATGTTTGCGCCAACGGGTGTTGCAGCCGGTAAATGTGGGCCTCTTCAGTTCGACGCGGTAGTTCGTACCGGCCAAGCTGGATTTCTTGCCCAGTGACAACGCCAACAAAAGATGGCATGCTGTCCAGTCGGAAGCCAGTTCCATCTTCATCGAAGCTGGCACTGTGTCCCAGCGCGGCTTGCGTGAAACGCATCAGCATGCGTTCGAGCTTGCCTAGCGAAGCACGAGCGGCTTGATCGCGGAGCCGCAGCCGTTCCTGCACGTCTACGTCAAAGTTTTCAAGGAGCGCCTTTCGGGCGCTCAGCATGGCATCGCTGATCTCACCAGCAAGATCGTCCTGCAACTGTTGGAAGGCCGATTGAATCTGCTCGGGGTGGCGGCAGGTCTGGTAAATCTCGGCAATGCGTCGCTCGAAATCGACACCGGACTCAACCGCCCCCAGAACCTCGTCGCTCGCTCCAAACACGCCATCGAACAGTTTGAACTTCAACGCCAGAAGCTCGTACACGCGCCTGTCGGCTTCGTTCTCCTTGTTGAGGAAGTTCACCACCACCACGTCATGCTTCTGACCGTAACGATGACAGCGACCGATGCGTTGCTCCACCCGTTGTGGGTTCCATGGTAGGTCGTAGTTGATGACCATAGAACAAAACTGAAGGTTGATACCTTCTGCACCGGCCTCCGTGGCAATCATGATGCTGCCTTGCTCTTTGAAGTACTCGACCAGTGCAGCGCGGGTGTCAGCAGAGCGCGAACCACTGATGCGGTCGGTGTCCGCATGCTTCTTCATCCAGTCGGCGTATACCTCCTTGGATCGAGCATCATTGTTGGTTCCGTTGAACAACACGACACCTGACGCGTGAGGAGTCTTCGCCAACAATGACAGCAGGTAGTCTTGCGTGCGCCGGGATTCTGTGAAAATGATAGCCTTCTGCGCCGCGCCAAGCTCCTTCGACTTCTCGAAAGCCACCTTGAGAGCTTGTAACAAGGCTAAACCTTTGGCGTTTTCGGTGATCGAAATAGCAAGATCTCGAAACGATTCCAACTCGACGATTTCTGCTTTGATAGACAGAATTTCCTGTTCGGTCTTGGCCCTTTTCCCGGCCTGAGCATCCTGTTCGTCGATGCGTTCGATTTCTTCGACCAGCTCATCCAAGCCTTCAAAGTCCTGATCAAACTCTTCTGCCAGATCTAGACTGAAGGTTTTCTCGTCCAACGTCTGCCTCAACCGCTTTGCTAGAGAATCTAGCGCCCCTGCAATGGCAAACGTGCTAGAGGCCAGCAACTTGCGTAATACTAGCGTGATCAGTTGCCTCTGGCTGTTTGGTAATGCAAACAAGGAGTCGCGTTGGAGGTATTCCGAAACGCGGTTGTAGAGGTCGGTTTCATCGTGACCCGGCACAAACTCTTGTAGCAGTGGAATGCGCTTGGTGTATTTGACATAGGCCTCGACCTGACGTCGCAAGGTGCGCTTGCAGACCGGTTCGATGCGGCGCTTGAGGGCATCGAAGCTGGCTGCATCCTTGACGGAGCCGAATTGACTACGGAAACTGTCCAGATCACCAAAGACCTTTTCATCGACGAAACTCACCAAACCATACAATTCCAGCAGGGAGTTTTGCAGCGGCGTGGCAGTCAGCAGTACTTTTGGGGCGGAGATCAGTGCGTCTTTCAGTATGCGGGCCGTCTTATTATCCGGTTTGTAGACGTTGCGCAGGCGATGTGCTTCGTCGATTACCACCAAGTCCCATGGCACGACCTGAACTTCCTTGGCCTTGCCGCTAGCGAACTGATAGGACGTGATGAGCACGCAAGACGCATCAAAAGGGTTGCTATTACCATCTTTAATGGCCTGCTTGTAGGACTTGGCTTCAAGCACTGCCGCCAAAATTCCGAATTTGTCGGCCAACTCTTGGTGCCACTGCTTGCGAAGATTGGCCGGAGCAATCACGAGAATGCGACGCTTGCGCTCCGCCCAGCGTTGGGCGATGAGCAGACCGGCCTCAATGGTCTTGCCAAGACCAACCTCGTCGGCAAGAATCGAGCCTTTCGACAACGGGTTGCTCGTGACGAACAGTGCCGCATCAATCTGGTGCGGGTTCAGATCAACTTGCGCATCCAGCAATGCACCGGCCATACGATCCATGGAATCCGAAGCGGCGCGGCGCGTGAGTTGGTGTGCAAAGTAGACGAGCTGATGAGGGCAATACCCTGGCGCAGGGTCCTGATCTGGCTGATTCGGCGGCATCAAACTTCGTCTCCCGTCTTGTTGTCATTGGCACCGCCAGCCTTCACCCATTCGTCAACCTCGGTGCGCTGGAATTTCCACAAGCGCCCAACGCGGTGGGCAGGCAGGCCCTTGCGGTCGATCCAGCGGTAGATCGAGTCGCGCGTGACGCCCAAGTGTTCGGCAATCTGCTCGACAGACATCCACGGCTCACTCATGAAATAATTCCGATTGTTGAAGAATGGATGGCATAAAGTCGTAATTAATCGTAATTAATCGCAAAGGACGTACTTTATCACTCCAAAGGCTAAAAAGACATAATAGAGCCAGTGCGCTGAATCAGACCACCTCTCTTAATAACTGGCCCAGGAGATTCGCCCATCCACGCAGTGCGTTAGGCATTTTTTGTATTCTGCAGCCTGAAATGCTTCGTTCCATTGATGGTTATGCTCAAGGAATTTGAAGACCTTGGTAATAGTACCCATTGATTTTTTCACCATTCAGAAGATAAATGCATTGTTACCGAACGGAGTAAGCTACTGGATCGATTTTTTGACTTGATATTTCGTAGAACCTGAACTGTGTCAAGAACGAGATGACACGCTGTACTCAAGTAACGCTACTACTCGGTCCATTTTTTGCAGCATGCCAAATGCAATCAAATTTAAAAAATGAAATGCCAAAATTAGTGGTACAAGCATTTGCACCCACCCATTTGCAAATTGTATGTTTGCAAGTCCAGCCGACAATATGGCAATAGCTCCGAGTGCGGGGAATAATCCTATCTTATCGATGGAGCCAGAAAGAACTGCCCCACGTTTTTCAAGTCCGGTGCGTTCATTTTTATAATGCGTAAGAACATACTTAACGGCCTTTGCATTGCATAGAGCTAAGCGATCTACATATTCGAAATCAAATCGCATTGAAGATTCGACCGCCCCTAAGAAAAATGAATACGGAGCTTTACGAATTTTCAAAAAGAACGGAATCGCTGAGAAGATGGATACAACAAAAAAAGCCAAACTACACAAACTGGATAAAATTCCGATTGATGCCGTCGTCGCTAACAATGGATCTGATCGCAAATAATAGGTAATTGGCGCTAGAAGTAACATCGTCAAAAATCCTATCTTTGCATGTGACATGATCACTTCACCGAGCTCCTCTAGGCGACGTTCCATTGGTGTTCCTGGCTGAAGAGGTCTTTTTTTGCACGTCATCTCCGAAACGATTTTGAATACGTCGCGCATTTCTGCTGTTAGCTCTACAAGTCGCTTGTCCATTAGATTCTTTTAATTCGTTGCATCGACAAGTCAGGATTTCTGATTGCAGAGAGGCGGTTGTCAACATTGACATTTACCGCGAATGAAGTCGAGTTGCAACTGTCATTTTTAACAGGTGTGAGGAATGCATTGAGTCGGCGGGTTAGAAGCTAAGGGGTAATAATAAAGGTGAAAGATGGTGAAGTTGCCCAGGCAAATGACGTTTTTTTTGAGTAGTTGTCTTGGGCGGTAATAAATTCCTGTGGCAAAATAAGTGATAACAAATACAAACCTCAGGGGGTATGAACAATACCTTTGCTGCGTCAATTTTCGGTCAGCAACAACAGATATGCCAAACATTCGCTCCATCGATATGCTTTTCCTGGAAGATCTATTCGTCATGGGGGGCGGATATGTCCTCAATTTTTCCGACCGAACCTTCTCCCAGTTTTTCACCGAGGAGCTCAACTGTGACATCGACGATCCAGCGTATGCGGTGAACGGCGGGTCGAAGGGAAAGCGGCTTCGCTGCTTCCTGCAGGCGGTCGATATCCCCACCGTCGTCCGCGCGCTTAAAGCCTTGTGGGAATACCGCGAGGCCGTGCGGGCTCGCGATCAACAGCTGGACTCTGTCGAGAATGCCGACGGGAGATTGTTGGCGCTGATTAATCGGTTGGAGGGCAAACCCGATGCTGCCAAGCCTGTCAGCCAGGTGCCCGTGCCGGCATTCGATCGTCCGCGGCTCATCCTACTCAAGGCCGAGTTGCTCGCGCTCCACCAGGTCGCTCCCCAAGCGCGAGGCTACGCCTTTGAAAAACTGCTCCGCGACATTTTCAACGTTTACGGACTGGAAGCCCGCGAGCCGTTTCGGCTACGGGGTGAACAGATCGACGGTAGCTTCCAGCTCTCCAATGAAACCTATCTACTGGAAGCCAAGTGGCAAGGAGAGCAAACGGGCGTCGCCGATCTCCATACGTTCCACGGTAAGCTCGAGCAGAAAGCGGCTTGGACGCGCGGCCTATTCATCAGCAACAGCGGTTTCACCGAAGACGGGCTTGCTGCGTTTGGGCGAGGCAAGCGGGTGATCTGCATGGATGGTCTCGATCTGCACGATACGATGCATCGCGAGATTCCGCTCAACCATGTACTCGATAGAAAAGTGCGACGAGCGGCCGAAACCGGTTCTCCGTTTGCGCGTGTGCGAGACCTTTTCCCCAGCTGACCGTCAATACAAGTGCTCGAGACTGACTTGCTGGTTAGTCGCTCAAATACGCAGGGAGATATGTGACGGTCCAAAATGATGGCATAACCAGGATGCATTATTGAGCGCGGTGCTAGTACTGCAAGCTGCCTCGCCATTACTTAGAGATAAGCTTTACTTGTACAGGAGGTCAGGGTTTGTCATTGACATAGTGGTCTGGTGTCGTGTTATCGGCAATCGGGTAGTTCTGGATACTGCCGACAGACTGGAATCGTCATTGTGGTCGATGCATGGTTGATGGTAGGTATAAAACCTTTCCTTAGCATGCACTGTTGCACGGGCACAGCTTCGCCAATAGTGATCGTCTTGATGCTAGATCCTAAGGGGTTCGGATAACCACATTCATACATTGCGGCGAGAGCAAGCCGATCATTTTTGAGACCTTCGTCGGCATTTCGCGCGCCCTGTGGTATACGCCAGCCGACTAAACGTTCGGGGCTGAGATTTAAGCCAGGGCGCATGAGCCAGAAGCCAGAATCGTCGTCAACTGGAAAGGTCACAAGTTGAGCGATGCTCACGGGATAGCCTTGTTTTTCAGCAACGCAGGCGGGAAGCTCTTGGCGTATCGCGCAAATGTCATATGGCGGCGATTTTTGAAAGCCCTTTTGCCTCATGCATTGAAACATTTTCACTGCTTCGTTGCGTGAAGTCGTTCGATCTGTTCCATCAGAGCTGGGATAGCCGCATTCATGCATAGCCTGCTTGACATCAGTTTCTGAAGTGTTGACTTTGCCCCATGTCTTGAATGTCGGAGGATTGGCACAACCTGCTGCTAGGCATAAGACCGTCCCAGCAATGGCGAGATTCCAAACATGAAAAAATGGAAGGTGATTCGTCTCTCGGTTGTCGTTAGCCATTTATTCCATTCTGGTTTGATCTCGTAGCGAGTGTCTAGCAGGTCTGTAAAAAGCTGAGAAATCGCGGCAGCTCGATTTGATTCGCATCCAAATCCGCTTTCGGTAATTTTTCAGAATCCGTACAAACAATAGATCTACATATTCTAGAAATCACTGAATTAAATTTCTGACTTAGGCTTGAATTGTTTGTCGCTGATACGAAATTTTCCTCGACGATCCCCCATCAAGCCACGCAACTCCCCGATTGTGAGGTCGCTGATCTCATGCATGCGAATTAGTAACGATGCCCCCACCGGCAACCGTCGGTGACGGATCTTGCTGATCACCGGCGGCGCCACTTCAAGTGCGCGAGACAGCGCCGCATCATTCTTCAACTGCAATTTATCGATCAAGGAATCCAATAGATGATTTGGATCGTAGGTCGCCAGTTCGGTGAGCTTGTCGCTGAGTGGTTCAACTGAGGTGGGGGTAGTGTTCATGTTGAATTGACTCCTTTTATTGTCTTAAAACCATACTACCATTAACATACAGGCAATAATTGTTGCGCCACAATTGTTTGCAATGTCGCATTCCTATGCAGCGACTAAGAGTCGCGTGCCGGCTTTCTGATAGTGGTGGGATAAGGTTGTCTGCGCACGTTCGGAGAGATTTCACGTATGTGCAATTGAAACGTATTGCCGTCGTCAGTTTTCATCTTCGCCAGCGTGCTTGGTCGTCTGCATGCAGGACAAGTTAGCCTTTGCTCCTGGATTGGACGTGCAGCGATGGGTAGTTGGGTAACGGGTTCACTGCAATGCGGGCAAGCGAGCGCGATCTTATCTAATGGCATGGCACTTAGTTTTCTACGAATCTGAGAATTATAACTACATAGCGGAATCGTTTTTTCGATCTTGGCCCGACAAGAAACATTCACGACCTGCCAAGCTGAGCGAGCTCGAGCTGCGTTACTTAGCCATCATTGGAGGCAAAGACGTGGAGCGCAGTGCGGCGGCGATTCGTCTTGTAGAGGCTACGCGCGTCTACGACTTTGATCCAGAAGACTACGAACCAACCGAGGTGGTCACGGCATTGACGCGCGCGTTCATTCTGTCGCACGTCTCCAATATCCGCTGCCCGCGTTGCGGTGTTGCGGCGTTGAGAGTGAGAAATATTTCCGGTGTTATATGACCATCGGCGAGTGTAGTTTGTATGGTCCTGCCTGCGATGCCAATTTTAGCGTGCAGGATGCAGAACGAACGCTTGGCACAGCAAAAGGTTCGCATTGATGTTAGCCATGATTGGGCAAGGTAGACCTCAATTCCTAGGCACGTGAGTCGCAGCCGGTTTTCGGATTTACTAATCTCTGATTGTTGCAATATCACAACAAATTGATCTTCGGCTGGCCTCCAAAGCGTTAACATTTGCAAAATCCATCAGTTTTTAATAAAAAAGCAATGCTTAACAATTAAGTCCTCATTACACTCTTTCTTCCAAAGCAAGAACAATAAGGAAAATCGTGGAAATGGGGAGGCACTTAACTGTTAGGGGAATCTGCCTGCCTTCGCCAATCTTTTGCTCGCTGGTAGACGTTTTACGCTATCTGAAACCCAACATGCGTTTTGAGTATCGGGCAGCGTGGAAAACAGAGCCAAATTTTTCACAAAAGGTGATTTTAGCGGCTGACATTGCAAGATGTCCTTGGCGATCATATTTCTGATTTGAATATAAGAAGGCAATAAAAAAATATGGCCGCGACCAAAGTACCTTTATTGACCGAGGGCGTTGATAAAGATAGAGACGTATTGTTTGATCATTTAATCCGTGATGGTACCTCTGTCCAGACCATCGACGATTTCAAACAATGGACGCGTGAAGCAATTCGCCCTATTTTTCCTCACGAAACTTTGGGTTGTGGATACGGCCGTATTCATGCCGGCGGGGTCGGCACTGATGGAATCATTGCTGTCGACTACCCCATTGAGCATTTGAAAGATATTTGTAATAAAGCTGGCGGCCTTGATACGCCAATCTTGCGTCGCTGGTTGATGACGCGCGAGCCGCAACTGTTTGACGGTGATGTGCCTTGGCCAGACATCCCTCAGCATTGGTTTGAGCAGTTTCAGCGCCATGGCATGAAAAACGTTGCGGCACATGCGGTCTACGATACCGAGCGCTGTATCGGTACCTATCATAGTTTTCATCGTATTCCTGGTGTTTTAGGCGAAACGCATATCGCCATGCTCAGACAATTGGCTCCGATCATGCACGAAGTGCTGTGTCGCGTGATTGAGAATCTGAACAATGTGAATACCTTTGAAGCGCTTCTATCCTCCTTATCCGTACGCGAACGCGAGATTCTGCGTTGGGTGGCGCAAGGCAAAACAAACCGAGAAATTGCAGAAGCGATCTTCTTGAGCGAAATGACAGTCAAGCACCATCTGATGCGCATTTTCCAAAAACTGGGGATGGAAAATCGGACTCAATTGGTGAGTCGTCTTGCCGAACATGAAGCGCGTGTACAGCCCGCATATGGGGTCAAAATATTTTAAGTCTTCCTTGTTGCCGACCAAGGCATGGTTCGGCTTGCGCCATACCGATGGCGTGCAAAAAGGAACTAAAGTTCTATATACCGCCAATCAAAGATGCGATATTTTGACGCATCTCTTCAATTTATATAAAAAATGAGAGCGTGAAATCGGCGCATCTCAATACGTCAGTCACAATAATAAAGGCAGTAATGTATGGGGAAGCGTTTGAAGCGTAAGGGGAATCTGTCAGGCTTTATCAGGGGGACTAGCTTGATATTGCTGTTGGTGTCGGTACTGCCCGTTGTTCGTGCGCAAACGGTACAGACGCCGGACAGCGAAGAACAGCGCCGCCGCAGTCAGGCCGAAGCGCAGGAGAGGCAACGTCAGTTGCTGGCGCCGAACGTCAATTTGCAAGGCGCCGCACCAGCGAAAGACATGGATAGCCTGGTGCTGCCGGCCGAATCCCCCTGCTTTACGATTCATCAATTTGTCCTGGATGTGCCTGCGCAGTTATCGCCTGCGGTCCGCGCTATCGGTGCCAGCGATTTGCCGTTTGATCATTTCCGTTTCGCACAAGATTATCTGCGTCAGTACGACAAAGCCTGCATTGGTAAGCAGGGACTAGATCTGATCGTCAAACGATTGACCGCGCTGATTTTGAGCAAAGGCTACAGCACGACACGCATCGGCATCCCCGGGCAGGACATCGCAGGCGGTGTCCTGAAACTGGTGCTGGTGCCTGGCGTGATCCGCGCGATTCGTTTTAGCGATCCGTCTCTCTACGGCACCTGGAAAACCGCTTTTCCCACCGGCCCCGGCAAGCTCCTCAACCTGCGCGACCTGGAGCAAGGGCTGGAGCAGATGAAGCGCATCCCTAGCCAGGATGTCGACATGCAGATCGTTCCGGGCGAAGTACCGGGCGAGAGCGATGTCGTGATCTCCGTAAAACGCAGCAAGCCGTGGCACCTGACCGGCACGCTGGACGACAGTGGCGCCAAGGGCACCGGCAAGCTGCAGGCTGGTTTGAACCTGGCCGTCGACAATCCGCTGGGACTGAACGATCTGTTCAACATCGGGATCACGACCGATGCCGACCGCAAGGCCGGTCAGCGCGGCACGGCCGGCAATAATGTGTACTACGCGGTCCCCGCCGGGTACTGGAATTTTGCGGTGTCCGGCAGCACCTATGATTATCACCAACAGGTGGCAGGCGCCAATGAAACCTTTGTTTCCAGCGGCAAGTCGCGCAACCTGGAATTGAAGATTGCGCAACTGTTTCAGCGTGACCAGATACAAAAGAATAGCTGGCAATTCAAACTCGGCAAGCGCTGGAGCCACGCCTATATTGAAGATACCGAAATTGCGGCACAAGACCGCAACACCACCTTTGCCGAATTGGCGTGGGTGCATACCCATTACTTCGGCAGCGCCCAACTTGATCTGACGCTGGCGAATCGCTGGGGTGTGGGCTGGTTCAACGGGCAGACCTATGCCAAAGATGTATTAGGCCAGGAAGACCCCAGCACCAACAATCAACACTACACCTTGCAGACCATCGACGCCACCTTAAGCGTGCCGTTCAAGATCGCAGACCAGCCCTTGACCTATATCGGCACGTTCCGTGGTCAACTTTCGCGTTCGCAATTGAACCTGACAGACCAGTTCAGCATCGGCAACCGGTACACGGTACGTGGTTTTGATGGCGAACTGACCCTGGCCGCCGAGCGCGGTTTCTATCTGCGCAACGAATTGAATCTACCGATTGCCAATAGCGGCCAGTCAGCATACGTCGGCCTCGATGTCGGCAAAGTCTACGGACCGAGTGTGCAATACCTGCTGGGCGATAAATTGGCCGGGGCTACCGTTGGTCTGCGCGGCGGTTTGTTTGGTCTGAGCTATGACGTGTTTTCCAGCTGGGCGCTATATAAGCCGCAAGGTTTTAGCACTGCCACGCCTGCTGTCGGTTTCAGTTTGAATTATCAATATTAATCACTCCCAAAATAAAGAATAAAAATGCACATCCTTCATCAAAAAAATATCGTTTCCCAATTGACCAATATGGCCGGTTTGCTGCTCTTGGGCACGTTGAGCGCGTGCGGCGGGGGGGGCGACAACGGAAACAGCACAGGCAGTGCGGGTGGCTCCACGACATCACCGGTCGTGGCGCCAACGGCGGCGGCCCTGCCGTTTTCCCGTATGGGCTTGGATTACCAGTTTTCCTCACTGCAATATCAAAGCACGGCGTCACGAAATGGACGCGATCTGGGCGCAACGATTGATGCGTCCGCCAACATCACCTTCTCGCATCAAACTAGCGGATCACAAGATTTTCCTCTTAATTACAACTTCACATTTCCTTCTGCGTTTCCTGGCGGAAGCGTGGCTGCCAGCAACGTTTTTTCGACTAGTAATGGTGCGGCTAACAAGGACGTCAAAATACTGGTGCCGAATGCTACGAAGACGGTGCAAAACGTCTTCTGGCGCAATATAAGCGATCCAAATGCAGGAGGATTTGCGCTCCCCGGCTATCAAACCGATCTCACCACATTGACCTGGCCAACTTCCGGCACAGCCATTTATGCAGGCAAGGCTTTCCAGTACGTGATTGAAAACAGCACTGTTGGCACCGCGATCAATCGTTTTGCGTTGTACTCATCGGATGTCACGGCAACGGTCGATTATGCAGCTCAAACAATTGCTATTGCGGTGGCTGCCAATCCCGTACTTATCGATAGCGTCAACAGTCCGTCGACAAGAGATCCGGCAACTTTTGCTTCGGCCATCACGTTTAGCGGGATTAACTATTCCACCCTGAATACTGGGTACAGCATTCCGAAACATTCGAGCGGCATGGGCTTCTCGGGCGACGGCTATGCCACCGTGTTCCGCTTTTTCGGCGCCAATGCGGAAGAGTTTGGCGGTATTTTTGAATACCACAGTCTGCCGAATACATTCCCCACCACGCAATACATTTCCATGGCATTGCGTAAGCAATAACCCTGCATTTCAGCTATACCCGGCTGATCGTCAACACCTGATGTTGTTGACGATGAAACCGGATCACTTTTTACCCTGGATTGATTATGAACAAGCAAAATTTCCGTGTTATTTTTAATAAACACCGCGGCATGTTGATGGCGGTGGCGGAGAACGTAGCCAGCCAGGGTAAAGGAGCTGGGGCCGGCAGCAGCGCGACTACTTTACCGCTGATGCGTCTGGTGCATTTAGGCGTGACGATTGCGGCGCTGTTTGGCAATGTCACTTTTGTGCAGGCGCAAATTGTGGCCGATCCAAATGCTGGGTCGCATCGTCCCACAGTCGGACAAACCGCCACCAGTATCCCCCTGGTCAATATCGTGGCGCCGAACGGCGCGGGCGTGTCCCATAATCAGTACAATCAATTCTCCGTCGGCAGCCAAGGCGCGATTCTGAACAACGCGCCGACGAGCGTGCAAACGCAGCAGGCAGGCTGGGTGCCTGGCAATGCGAACCTCACGCCTGGCAATTCGGCGCGGATTATTTTGAACGAAGTGACCGGAACGAGTCGCAGCCAACTGAACGGCTATATCGAAGTGGCGGGCCAGAAAGCCCAGGTGGTGATCGCTAACGTCAATGGCATATCCTGCTCGGGATGCGGTTTCATCAATACCTCGCGTGGTGTCTTGACGACCGGTGTACCTGT
Source organism: Collimonas fungivorans (assembly GCF_001584145.1). Taxonomy (NCBI): domain Bacteria; kingdom Pseudomonadati; phylum Pseudomonadota; class Betaproteobacteria; order Burkholderiales; family Oxalobacteraceae; genus Collimonas; species Collimonas fungivorans. The sequence continues at coordinate 1,413,272 of NZ_CP013232.1, forward strand.
GTTCGGCGGCGATGGCAGCTTGCAGGCGTTCAGGGTGACCCGTGGCGATATTCAAATTGACGCCAACGGCTTGAATGGCAACAATCTGGATCAGCTTGATCTGATTGCACGTTCTGTGTCGGTGAATGGTCAGTTGTGGGCCAACAATCTAAACGTCATTGCCGGCGCCAACGCGGTCAATTATGCCGACTTGGGCGTGCAAGTGATCACAGGGGAAGGCGGCAAGCCTACCGTGGGGATAGATTCGTCCGCTTTGGGCGGCATGTACGCCAACAAGATCAAGCTGGTGGGGACGGAAGCCGGTGTTGGCGTGGTCAGTTTGGGCAATATCGCAGCGCAAGCCGGCGACCTGAACATCGATAATCAGGGAAAAATCACCCTGGGCGGCCACACTTCCGCAACAGGTTCGGTGCGTATCGTCGGCAACGATGGCATCACGAATTCTGGGACTCTTTCTGGCCAGCAGAGCATGCAACTGTATAGCGCAGGCGAGATTGCCAATAGCGGCACCATCGCTGCGCAAAATGATGTATTGCTGTTTTCCGGGTCGATTAATTCGACCGGCGTGTTGGGCGCGGGTATTGACGCGAATGGCCATGCCACGCAGCCGGGAAGCTTGAGTCTGATTGCCGCCGGCGCCATCAGCGCAACGGGCCAGAACACGGCGACCAACAATGTCGGCGCCAATGCGGGAAGCAGCATCAATTTGGCGCATAGTAACACCAACGCCGGAGGCAATATTGGTTTGGCGGCCAATGCCGGGAACATCGACCTGACGGGCGGCATGCTGCAAGCGGCGGGGATGGCCAACCTGAGCGCCACAGGCGCCGTCACCAATGACCAGGGCAGCATCAATGCCGCACAGCTGACGACCACTTCCGCCAGTTTATCGAATATCGGCGGCAAACTGGTCCAGTCTGGCACTGGCGACACCGGCATCACGACCAGCGGTTTGCTCGATAATGGCGCGGGCACCATCAGCACCAATGCGCAGAATGTGACGATCCAGTCGGGCAGCCTGAACAATGCCGGCGGCCAAATCAGCCACGCCGGATCCGGCACCGCAACGATCCAAAGCGGCGCCACGACGAATACGCAGGGATCGATTGCCAGCAACGGTCAAATCAATCTGCGTGCCGCTAGCCTGAATAACCAGGGCGGATCATTGACTTCGGTGCAACAGACGATACTGTCAAGTACTGGCGATATTTCCAATGCGCACGGCACCATCCAATCCGGCACCGGGCTCACACTGAGCGGCGCGAATATCGACAATAGCGCGGGCAGCATCAAGTCGCTCAATGCCGACGGCCTGACGCTGACGGCCAGTGGCCAGCTCGTCAACGCTGCCGGAGGCGTCATTGGCGGCAACGGCAACGCCAATGTGTCGGCAGGATCGCTGATCAACAGCAGCACAATTTCCGCAGCACAAAATCTGACGATCGCCACTACGCAGGCGCTGGACAATTCCTCAGGCACCCTGGCAGCGGGCGGCGTCTTGAACGGTTCTGCCGGATCGGCGCTGAGCAATAACGCGGGCACGATTGCTGCTGCCCAGATCAATCTGCATGCGCATGACATCGCGAATCAATCCGGCGTCATTTCGCAAAGCGATACTGCTGCGATGGCGCTGCAAACGGTCGGCGCTTTTGACAACACACACGGCACGGTGCAGAGTAACGCCAACGACCTGACCCTCACGACAGGTGGTCTGATCAACGACAATGGCACTATCTCGCAAGCTGCCGCCGGCGCGCTGAAGATTGCCTCGGGTGCGCTGTCAAATCAGCACGGCACGATCGTCACCAATGGCGCGGCCAGCATCACGGCGGGTGCGGCCACCAACAGCGGCACCATCAGCGCGCAACAGACGCTGGACCTGAGTGCGGCATCGCTGAACAACAATACCGGCACCCTGGCCTCGAACGGAGCAATGCATGTCAACGCTGGGTCGACGCTGACCAATAGCGGTGGCACCATTCAGGCTGGCTCGAATGCCAGCCCGAGCAGCGCCACTATCACAGCCGCCACGCTCGACAACAGCAACGGTACCTTGGGGGCAGGGTCGATTGACCTGGAAGCCAGTACCCTGGTCAATGCCGGCGGTAAAATCATCCAGGGCGATAGCAATGGCGTGGCAACAGTCAATGTCTCGCAATTGCTCAATAATGACCAGGGCATGATCGGCATTGTGGCGCGCAATCTGACGCTGGCTCCAGGCGCTCTCCAGAACAACGGCGGCACCATTGCCCATACCGGAAGCGGTGCGCTGACGGTACAGACTGGCGCTTTGTCGAATAACGGCGGCGTGCTGGGAACCAATGGCGCCGCGACTGTCACCGCCAGTTCTATCGTGAACCAGGGCGGAAAACTGACGGCGGTCGGCAATGAGTCGGTCACCAGCGGCGCGGGTATCGACAACAGCCAGGGCGGTTATATCGGTGGCGCGGCAGTGGCAGTGAATGCTACTGGCGGCCTGATCAACAACCAGGGCGGGACGATGGAAGGCGCGACGGCAGGCGCAACCGTCAACGCGCAGTCCCTCAATAACGCCGGTGGTAAGGTGCAAAATCTTGGGACGGGCGCTGTCGCGGTGAATGTCGCTCAGGCATTGAACAACGCGGCTGGCAGTATCAGCGGTAAAAGCAATGTCACGACAACGGCCGGCAGCATCAACAACGTCGGCGGCGCCATCGGTGCGCTGGGGGATTTGACCGTATCGTCTGGCAGTACGCTCGATAATAGCAACGGCGCCATGGAAGCCATGGGCAACGTCACCACCACCGCGCAAGGCGCATTGAGCAACATCGGCGGCAAGATCGAAGCCCTGGGCAGTAGCGGCCAGTTGCAGGTCTCCGGCAACACGCTCGACAACACCAGCGGCAAGATCATCAATGTTGGCAGCGGTCAGACTACCGTCACCGGCACGATGGCGATCACCAATGCCAACCCATCCGCCGTAACCGGTTCCGGTTTGATCGGCGGCGCCGGCGACGTCACCATTGCCACTCCAACATTGTCCAACACCCAAGGCGCGCAGATCATCGCCGGCCGCGCCTTGAATCTGGATACTGCCACTAGCCTGAATAATAACGGCGGCCAACTGATTGCCGCCAATGCGTTGACGCTGAATCAAGCCGGTGCAGCCCTGACCAACGTCGGCGGCGACATCAGCGGCGGCAGCGTGGTTTTGACTACGACCAGTATTGACAATACCGCCGGTAAAATTGCCAACCAGAGTGGCAGCGGCGGCGGCATTGCTATCACCACCGGTACCTTTACGAATATCAACGGCGCCGTGGGCAGTGACGTCGACCTGAGCCTGACCGCGACGACCTTGGCCGGCGACGGCAAGGTGGTAGCCGGCCGTGACGGCAATGTCAGCCTGCAGGGGGATTACACCTATGACGCCGCGAACCAGATCACTGCCAACCGCAACCTGACGTTATCGAGCACGGGTACGTTGACCAATACCGGCACCTTAGCGGCAACCGGCAATCTGACGGTCAATGCGGCGAATGTGGTCAATGCGGCGGGTGCCGACATCGCCTCCGGCAATCCGGGTGATTTGACCACGGGAACGACTACGATCAACACGGGGTCCGGCAATATCACGAATGTGGGGCGACTCGAAGGCAACAATGTCAATACCACCAGTAATCAGTTGAACAATACCGGTACGGTGATCGGCAACAACGTGACCGTTAATGCCGGCACGGTCACCAACGATGGGGCTGCCGCAATTATTGCCGGCGTCAACCAGGTCAATCTGTGGGTAACAGGTAGCATCAATAACCAGAACGGCGCGACGCTGTATAGCCTGGGTGATTTGAACATGGCGGCCAACGGCGCCAAGGACGCAAACGGCTACCTGTTCAACCAGACCGGCACTATCAACAACTTGTCGTCGACTATCGAAGCTGATGGCACGTTGAATGTAGCAGCCAACCAGATCAACAACGTCCGGCAGAACGTGCAGACCAATACGGTCACGTTGTCGGATACCACGACCACCATGGGCACGCCGGCCTGGTGGTCCTCGCTGCGTCCCTCGCCATCGTTTGGCGGTGGCGATCCCCTGCGCAATTCGAACACGCGAATTCGAGATGCCTATTATGTCGATCCGTCGCAGATCGTCTCCAGCACCCCCATCGTCACGCCTGACGGGGTTCTGCTCTATAAGGTGGTGGTCAACCTGAAATCCACCGATTCCGCCTTCGAATACCTGCAAAGCGATCTGACCTATGCGTTACCCAATGGTGGCGCGGACATCAAGATCGGCGGCCAGTCACGGGTGACGCCGACCGCTGGCACGCAGACTCTGTATGTGACGGCAATCGCCAATAACCAGGCTAACCCGGATCAGGTCGCCAATGGCGATGCCTGGTCGCAATTTAGCAATAATGTGATTCGCAATACGGTCAGTTCCATCGCCTATTCGAATCAGTACGGCAGTTGCACTGCCAATTGCGTGCGTTTGCAAACGTATAAGGACTATACCGATCCGAGCGCGGTGATTGGTGCTGACACCATGCGTACCCAGGCCGATAACCCCGGTGGTTACCCGGTTGAAGTCCAACGCATTGCCCATCAGGTGGTAACAGAAACGCAACTGGCCTCTACGACCGGTGCGCCAGCGAAGATCACCTCGGGCGGCGCGATGCACATGGCTATCGGCACCCAGCTCAACAATGACAACGGACAAATCGCCGCAGGCAGCAATTTGACCATTGACGGTGTGGCCTCAGCGGACGGCAGCAACAATACCAAGATCGTCAATACCGCTACCCAATTGACACGTACCTATACCTCGGACAACCAGAGCGGTTTTGGTAGTGCCGATAGGGATGGTTCGACACCGGTGCAATGGTCGAGCTGGAGCGCTACGCCGATTACGCAGAACATTGGCGTAGCCGGCGGCACCATCACCAGCAACCAGGCTGTGACTATCAGCGGCGGCAAGATCACCAATACCAGTGTGGGCGCCTCAACGCGGCCGGTTGGCAGCAGTGCAGCCTCGCTCGGCCTTGGCGACGGCATCGCGCCGCTGGATCTGGCCAGCAATGCGCCTATAGGCGGTGTACCAGCAGGTAATCAAACCGGTGTCGCTGGCACGACGCCAGTCGGCAGCACGGGCAGTACGGCTACACCAGGCGCTGCGCGCACGGTAGACGGCGCCCGCGCCGGCGCGGTCAATACTGTGTTGCCGACCAACGGCTTGTATTCGGTGCGCCCACAGCCGAATCAACCGTATCTGATTGCCACCGACCCGCGCTTTACCCAATATGGCAATTTCATTTCGAGCGACTATATGCTGGGGCTGCTGGGGATTAATCCGGCAGTGACACAAAAGCGCCTGGGTGACGGTTTCTATGAAGAAAAGCTGGTCACCGACCAGGTCACCAATCTGACCGGCATGCGCTATTTGAATGGTTATGCCAATGCGGAAGAAGAATATAAATCGCTGATGACCAACGGTGCGCAGTACGCCAAGCAATTCAATATGGTGCCGGGTATAGCGCTGTCGGATGCACAGATGGCGGCGCTGACCACGAATATCGTGTGGTTAGTCAATCAGACTGTGACACTGCCGGACGGCAGCCAGCAAACCGTGTTGGTGCCGCAGGTGTATTTGGCCAAGAACATGGACCTGACGCCGACCGGGGCATTGATCGCGGGTAATTCGGTGGCTATCCAGGGTACCGATATTACCAACAGCGGCGGTACGATGTCCGGTAAGCAACAGTTGTTACTGGCAGCGGATCACGACATCAGCAATATCGGTGGTACGCTCGCCGGCGGCAATGTCGGTCTCTTTGCCGGCAACAATATCCTGGACCAGTCTGTCACCAACACGACGATTACCAATTTCGGCAACAATAGTTCGACCATCACTGCAGTCGGCGCGGTCGGCAAGATTGCGGCGACGCAGAACCTGGTGATGTCTGCTGGCCAGAACCTGACCTTGCAAGGCGCGCAGGTCAGCGCCAGCGGCAATGCCATGCTGACAGCTGGCAATGCGATCAATGTCGAGACAGTGACGACCGGATCCCATTATGTGATGCCGGTAGGCAATACGCATACTGATGCGCAATCGACCCATGCAGTCGGCAGCACGGTGGCTGCAGGTGGCAATCTGGGCGTCGTCAGTGGTGGCGACATGACTGTCACTGGCAGCAATTTGTCCTCGGGTAAGGACATGCTAGTCGCAGCAGGCGGCAACGTTAAAATTCAGAACGCTACGGACAGCAGCAGTTATCATACCGACGGCAGCAGCAAAGATGGCTCACAGACCATTGACCAGCATAACCAGTCGGCTATCGGAAGCACTTTAATTGCAGGCGGCAACGCGACCGTGTTGGCAGGTGCCCAGCAAGACGCCTTTGGCAATACGGTCTTGGTCAAAGGTGCACCGGCCAAAGATATTACGCTGACCGCCAGCGCGATCAGCGCCGGCGCCAATCAAGATGGCAAGGGCAATGCGATCCTGGGCGCAACTGGGAACGTGACTGTCGCTGAAACCATGCTCCATAATGATTTCAGCCAGGAAGACAAGAGCAGTCACAAAGGTTTCCTATCCAGCAGTAGTAGTCACGATGTACAGACCATGAGTGGCAACGTCGCCCAGGGCAGTACGGTGTCAGGAAATCAGGTCAGCGTGACGGCCGGCAATGATGTCACGGTGCGCGGCAGCAATGTGATCGGTGTGAACGATGTATCGCTGACGGCCAACAACGGCAAGGTGGCGATCGTGTCTGCACAAAATACCAGCCAGACTGATTCGAGCCATGAGCAGAAAAAATCCGGTTTCACGGCAGGATTTTCTGGTGGGGTTGCAAGCATTGGGTACGGTAAAGGCAGTGCCAGCAGTCAGAACAGCGTCGAGACGTTGACGCAGCAGGGATCGAGCATTGCCTCGATCAACGGTAACACGCGTATTCAAGCCGGGCAGGCGCTGAGTGTCGTGGCTTCGGATATTAGCGCAGGCCAGAATCTGACGCTGATCGGCAAAAGCGTGGATCTCAGCGCTGCACAAAACACCAGCGTGGAACATGGCGCCCAGCAATCGAGTTCCAGCGGCATATCGCTAGGATTGACGCTGAATCCTGTGGCCGCCTTCAAGAGCGCCTATCAGCAAAGCGCCAGCGGCAATCCGAGTACCAGCATTCTGGGTAAGAGCACCAAGTATGGTGACGCGATTGGCGATGGGACCCTGGCCGCGAGTACGCCGGTGGTGGTGCAAGCCGGCTCGCACAGTAGCAGCGGTAACCAGGATCATGCGACCAGCACAGCGCAGGTCAGTTCGCTCACGGCGGGCAACAATTTGACGGTGCTGGCCACCGGTGGCAGCATCACCAGCCAGGGCACCAACATGAGCTCCGGCGGCGACGCCATGTTGATTGCCAAAGACAATATCAACCTCGATGTGGCGCACAGCTTCGAATCCCAGGGACAAACCAACGCCTCGAAAGGCTGGAGCCTGGATAACCGGGGTAGTTTGCCGGCCGGGGTGTTTAACGGCAAAGGCAACGGTAACGGCAGCACCGACACCGTCACTGGAACAACCTTGTCGGCAGGGGGCAAGGCTACGCTGGCGACGACGGACGGCGACATCAATCTGACCGCCAGCAACTTGGTTGCCACCAGCGATCTGAGCATCAATGCCGCCAGGAACCTGACCATTCAGAGCGGCCAGAATACGGCGACGAATGCGAATCAGAACAACACCCAGGCCATCGGTAAAGTGGTCATTTCCGATACGGAGCGTTTTGCGGGCTATAGCGCAGACAAGAGCAAAAATAACGATACCAGCGTCACCCAGGTCGCCTCTAATGTCGGTAGTTTGCAGGGGAATGTGAATCTCTCCGCCGGAGAGAAATACACGCAGACCGCCAGCAATGTGCTGGCCGCCCAGGATATTAATATTGTCGCTAAATCCATCGACATCAATACGGCCGCCAATACCGGCAATAGCGATCAAAGTACCTCCGACCTGAAAGTAGGCGCATTCGCCCGCGTGACGTCGCCGCTGATCGATCTGGGCAACAATCTTGAGAATGCGAAGAAATCGGACGGTCGCCTGCAAGCCATGCAAGGGCTGGCGGCCGTATCGAATGGATACCAGGTCGCCAGTGCCGCCAGTGCCGCCTTAAAAGAGGGCGGGAGTGGCGAATTGTTGAAAGCGGAAGTCGGTGTTGGTTTTACGACGGCAAATAGCCAGGATCGCAGCAATTATAGCCAGGCTCAGGGCAGCAGCATCCAGGGCGGCGGCAACGTCAATCTGACCAGCACTGAGGGCGATATTCATGCGACCGGAGCGCATATTGCTGCCGGTGATGCGGCAGGTAAAACCTTGACGCTCGACTCGGCCCGCAACATTCTGCTCGATGCCGGACAAAGCACCGCAACCAGTAGCGGGAGCAATCACAGCGCTGGCGTAGAGGTAGGCGTCGGGTATGAGGTGGGTGCGCAAACGGGGGCCTATGCATATGTCACTGCGAATGTGGGTAATGGCAATTACAACAATACTGCAACGACGAACAGCAATACGCAGTTAAGCGGCAACACCGTCACCTTGAAGTCCAAGGGCGATACCACGTTAGCGGGCGCCACGGTCAAAGCCGATACGATCAATGCGGATGTCGGCGGTGCGCTGGCGATTACATCGGTGCAGGATACCGCCACCCAGCACAACGAACAAAACAGCGTGGGCGGACGGGTGCAAATCTCCTTCGGCACGGCATGGGAAGCATCGGGCAATCTGTCGCAATCGAATGCGAACGGAACCAGCAATGCCGTCAATCAGCAATCGGGCTTATTTGCGGGCAATGGCGGTTATCACGTGACTGCCGATGCAGTGGCCTTGAAGGGCGGTGCGATTGCCAGCACCAATGCCGGCAAGTCCGATCTGACGGCTAATTCTCTCACGGTAGAAAACATCACCAACAAGATGGATTATTCCGCTGACTCGGCGAGTATATCGGGCGGCATGAGTGGAAGCCTCGGCGGCAGCGGTTCAGGGAAAGCGCCGACGCAAACCAGTACCGGCGCCAGCAACCCCAATGTCACTCCGGGTATTCCGTTGCTGGAGAGCGGCAGTGCCGGCTCGACGACTTACGGCACGCTCACCGATGGCAACATCAATATTGGCGGTCAGCACATGACCAGTGCTGCCGGGATGGGCGCGCATACCGATCTGGCGACGGCCAATGCGGCCATTGCACCCTTGCCCGATCTGAAAAACGTGATGAACAATCAGCAGGCCATGGCTGCGGCGGCCAACACCGTGATTACCACCAGCAACCAAATCGCTAACGACATTGGCGCCGCGGCGAATAAGAAAAATGAACAGGCACAGGCTGTGCTCCACAATCCGGACAGTACGCAAGCGCAAAAAGAGCAAGCGCAGCAAGATGCCAAGGACGCACAAGCTACCCTCAAAAACTGGGGACCGACAGGCGATTACACGCGCGACTTAAAGGTTGTGACGGCGATCCTGGTCGGTGGCGTCGCCGGTCAAGGGGCGGGTCAACTTGCCGCCAATGCCAGTGCGCCGTTTGCAGCGCAGGCGATAGGAGATTATTTTGCGCAACCGGGGCATGAGAACCAGACGGCGCAGGTTCTGACTCACGCGGTGCTAGGTGGCATCCTCGCCGCCGCTAATGGAGCCAGTGCGGCAGCCGGCGCTGGGGCCGGTGCGGCAGGTGAATTGGCTGCCCAAGAAATCACGCGCCAGTTGTATCCTGATGCTTATGACGCTAACGGCACCTTCCATCCTGAAAAACTGGATGCCGGTCAGATACAGACGGTGATTGGCTTGTCGACGGCAATTGGTGCATTGGTGGCGGGAGCGACGGGCGGTTCGCTGTTGGACGCCAATGTAGGGGCGAATATTGCGCAGAATGCGGTAACGAATAATTGGTTATCGAAAAAAGAAAAACAGAAAGAAAAGGAGCTCTCAGCTGCTTGTTTTGTGAGCAAAAGTGCTGATGCATGTCAACAGCTAGGTAATTTGCAAGCGGAGGATGATCGTCGTAATCAAGAGCTAGTCAAAGCTAATGCTGCGTTGAAAGAAATATCGGGTGAGCCGGCACAAAATTTGGCGAATCAGCTGTTGATAGTTGAGGGAAAAATCTGCACGGCTCCTTCTGATTGTTCTAAGAATCCGGATTGGCTTGCCGTTGATCAGGTCCGTCATTACGCAATGCAGCGGTCTGATGGGCTACAAGGTGTCTATCCGGAGCAATGGGCGCTGGTGGCACTAGGTGCTTTGGATCTGACCATCGCAGGGGTCAACGGAATCAAATACTTGGCGACCGAACAGTTTGTTTCGTCAGGTAGCAAAATTGTAATGGGCGGTGGTGGGATCAGTGTTCCTGATTTGGTAAAAGCGGCAAATAGCGCTACAGGTATTGATTCTGTCTGGCATGCAACAAGGACAACTGGTGCGGCTTCGGGGATTCTGGGAAGTGGAATTGATCCCGCATTCCTGAATGCAAATAGCCGATTTGGTTCAGCATTTTATGTGGCTGAACAGCCTTCAACTTCGCTGGCTGAAATGGCTCATTATGGTGTGGAGCCTACTACGGGAATTCGATTCTCAGTTAATCAAAATAGCTTAAAGGTATTGGACTTGACCAATTCAGATACTGCTGCGGCCTGGGGGTATAAAGGAGGCAGTATTTCATCAACAACCCAACAAATTGGGACGGACGCTTTGGCACAAGGTTACAATGCGATCAGGTACGGTTCTGAGCGGGCCACAGGTGGAACGAATTTGGCCATCCTCAATAATTTCAATCAAATTTTAAAACCTATTATGGTTACTCCGGCGGTTCCATGAAGCTTGAACTAATTAAATACACATGCGCCCGTTGCGCGACCAGTTTTGACGCGCCTGCACTCGGTGAAGATGCGTATGGCGAATTTTTGCTTCGGTCAAAAAACGGGGAAATGGCCTATTTGAATGCTTTTATGGATTTAACCTATAAGGAGGTTGATAATTTGCTGTCGAGTCATCCAAAAGCTTCTGTTCTACAACCTTTAGAAAGGGCCAAAATTCTTCGTCGTATATATGGCGGCTTGGCCTGTGACTTGGACAGCGAAATGTCACCGTTTGAAATTGATGCGCTTCCCCTTTGTCCGTCATGCGGTAGCCAGCAAATGGCTTCATGGGAATTTAAGAATCCACCGGAGATATTGGACGTTCCTGTGTCAGCAGTTACTCACAATTGCTGGTCGATGTTATCGGATTCCGAAAAATTAAAGTTGCTGGATGCGCGACTCGCTATTCTTTAAGGAAGAATAGCAGTAGGGGGGCGCTTGGGCTCGACAGCAAAAAGGCGGCGGCTTTAGTTTGAGTATCTGTATGCCACCGATCTGTGTCGGTCAATGGGTCAACTGCAGCCCAGTTACACCAAACAAACGGCCGACCACAATTACCAGAGCGCAGTCGATCAAAGCGGTTTTGTTGCCGGCAGCGATGGTTTTGCCATCAAGGTCAAGGGAAATATTGATCTGAAGGGTGCGGCAATCACCAGCACAGCCATGCCAAACATGTCAGCATGTAATAAGAAATGGTGCTTGAGGCCGGTAATTTTCCCAAGAAATTTTGATATGACGACCAATACTTCACCAACCCCTACGAGCAATAAGCTCGATGAACAAGCAACATACAATCCAGATAATTTGCTGAATGATTTGATTGATAGGCTACATGTAAAAAATGATGCTGCGCTGAGCCGTGCGCTTGAAGTTGCACCTCACTTAATTAGTAAAATTCGCCATTGCCGTTTACCGATAGGAGCCTCAATGCTGATACGCATGCATGAAGTCAGTGGCCTGAGTATCGGCGAATTGCGTGCGTTGATGGGAGATCGCCGCCAAAAATTTAGGATTAGCGACAAACATTTCAAGCCGCGCAAAGATTGAACCAGCTGCGGCTCACAGTTCTTTAGTAACAAAAAAATGACAGATCGTGGTCGTCAACCGCAAGTAAAAAAACGAATTTCCAGTATCGTTGAGTCTGGCCGCAGAAATGGGACGCTGACTCCAGAAAAATCAGCATCAACAGCAAGGCGCAGAGGAACGCCGCCACTGACAATCGAAATGATGCAGGCTCTTGCCCTCGAGCGTAGCGGTCGCTGCCTTTCTATGCACTATGTCAACTTAACCACACATCTGGAATGGGAGTGCGCCCATGGCCATCGCTGGTACGCGATGCCTGCGGGGGTGAAGAAAGGTAGCTGGTGCCCTAAGTGTGTCCATGACAGCATGCGCGGTTCATTGGACAAGATACAGGTAATCGCTGCATCCCATGGCGGACGCTGCCTGTCCAGCCAATATATCAACTCCCAAACAAAGCTCTTATTTGAATGCAAGCAGGGACATCGCTGGCAAGGGCTGCCAACCCATATTGTGCGAGGGCATTGGTGCGGCTTGTGCAGCCGCGACAATACTCGGAACGGGCTGGAAAAGATGCGTAAGATGGCGGCCGCCCGTGGCGGCGAATGTCTATCCGACACTTATGTGAATATCCAATCCCATTTGCTCTGGCGTTGTGCATATGGCCATGAATGGCAGGCAACGCCTGCACAAATAGCGAGGAATCATTGGTGTCCGGGCTGCCAGCATGACAAGCTGCGAACGGGCATCGATGCGATGCGCGCTCTTGCCGCTGAGCGCGATGGTCGTTGTTTGTCGGAGACGTACACGAATTCCGGCACTTATTTAACTTGGCAATGCGAAAGAGGTCATATTTGGCAAGCCACGCCAGGGACTGTCAGAATTCAGGGATCTTGGTGTCAGCAGTGCCATTTCGATAGCATGACCAAACCGAAACAGCCGCGCAAACGCAAGTTGAAGGGACCGATTCTGCTGTGAATGCAAGGCTATGTTGAACCATTGACGTAGATGGAAACCGGAAATAAGCCATACTGAATTTGTGCCGGACAATGCTGAATACAGACTATTCAGAGCGGCACATGGCAAAAGACACTGAGAAGAACGCGCCTGGCATCTTTAGCAAATGGGGCACGTCGGCAAAAAAATGGTTGTCCGGAAACGTCGAAGACGTGAGCGATCTGGGAAAGGACGACCCCTACGTCTTTGATTTTGGTTCTGCCACACAGTCTCTGCTGGGAACCGGCCGCCGCGAAGCTCGGGGTCCTTGCAATGACACATATTGCATTACGAGTCCGTACTCGATTTCTTGGAGTGGAGCTTCGACAATGTGTCATTGCAAGACTCCCAATTTCTTTCTAGTTCCGACGAAAGAGCGCAACGATTACTTTAAACGAATTACGGTACCGGAGCTGATGAAATGATTGAGAATTTTCAGTTGATATTGCTTGGTGGTACATATGATGCAGTGAATAATCCGTCTGCATATGCTAGTCCGTGGGGTAGCAATTTGGTGGCTGCGCTTGCTGTTGGCTGTCGTTGGCAAAACAAGGGTGTTTGGGTAACGAAATTTCAAGGTTTTCCTGAGCAGGCGCGGCGACAAACAATTGATGCCAACACCCTTTCTGATCATTCTGGAGTGGTTTTTGTCGAAATTGACTATGACTACAGTCGTAATAATAATGCTGTCATTTTCAATCCCGATGGCGGCGAGAGAATTAGATTAACGAGCCCATATGGACAATTTACTGCGGTAAATTACGAAAATGATCAGTTAGGTTTTCTGGTTTGTGATGACAGAAATATCGAACGCTGGTACGCGTACGATGTTGCAGCAAACGAATTTACTCGGTGGCATCCAGTTCGGTGAACAGAGTTCATCGTAGTGCCGCCGCATACATTTTTGCTCGACGTAGGAATGCTTCTTTTTCTCCTTCGAGAATTGCACACGCGGCATCGCGAGTATTCGTATGGTCTATGGATACGCCAAAGCGAGCCGCTTTCGTGGCTCAAATTTTAAAGGGATTCTTTGGTTTTTCTGAGCCGTCGTGTGAAGCCGATGGCAATTTAACTTGAGGCGTCTCGAAGGGAATGGCTTCACACGATTTTGGATCAGAAAAATTCCCATCTATTGAAGGTTGGTTGTCCCACTCGCCATTTCTTTTTTCAAAAACTATATTGATTCCATTTGGTCTTTCTGCCCATTCACTCCAGCGCCAAGACGGTTTGTCGGCTTTCTGCGCTTTATTAAAATCCTCGCAGCCGATGCCAGAGCAACTGGGTACAGGTATTTCCTCTAAAACTCTGATTGCCCTGAAGGTCAGTTTCATGCCCCCTTTCCATTGGAGACCATTTAATCGTTCTACATCTGTTATTGGTCGACCAGAAAATAGTGTAATTTTTGGTTCAAGTATTTGGAAAAAACTTGGCACTCCATCTGATATCCCCCAACGATATCTAAAAAAATGCTGACCATTGCATTGAAAAATCTTCGACTCGATATACTGTTTGCCAATGACGAAGGCCTCTGTGCTTTCCTTTGAATCCTTCACTTCCTCTTTTTTCGTAGCGTGAGAAAAAACGGGGATGAAAATTAGACTGGCTATAAATATTGATAGAGGAACAGTACGAAAAAATTTTGATTTTATTGGATGAGAATTGGACATGGTGCCCTTTCATAATTGAACTTTGAACCGTCAACTATTTGCAGAAAATAACCTACTGGAATCAGTGCCGGTTCGTCGATATTTAGGCGTCATTGCGCTTTTAGAATTTTTCCGTTTTCGGAAATTACGTCGTTTTCGAAAATATATTTCACATTCCGCCCCTTCGTATCTTTCATACGTAATACAATTTTTTCCCCGCTTCGAACAATTTTTGGACTGTCATCGCAAGTTCCAAATGTTGATGATATTTTTACGTCAGCTTTACCTGCTACAGTAATAAAGAAATACAACTGACAAGTTGCGCTAACCTCATCGATCACAAGTACAGTGTCTTTATCGCCTAAATCGTATTTATCTCTAAACGACATTCCCAAAGAGTCTGCATCAGCACTTAATTTTTTGCCGTTGAAAAATAAACTCATACTTCCTATGTCACCTGTGATCGCCAGGGTTCCGAATCGTGTTGCTGCAGTCTTATCGCCATTTGCTGCGACGCCTCCAGCTAGAAGACTGATAGCAAGAAAAATAGAGATGCGAAGTATCGAGATCATTTTGAGATCCTTCCAGAGAAGTACTTTGAATTGCATACTGAGCAGCCGGATTTTAGTTTGTAAGATGCAGCGATACTCAAGTCTGCGGCGATGAATGAGGCCATTGTTTTATCCTTGTTTATGTTGCGAAATACGGTTGTTTAAATTAACCAATCGCTAGTTTATAACAACCATATGGTTGTATGGAAAGAATAAACACGAATCAAACTTGGTGGTATGCCAAGCCCCCAAGACGATAAAAAAGAATTCTCCCTGCGACTGAAACAGGCTTTGAAACGCAGCCCGAAAAAAATCAACACACCAACTGAGCTGGAGGTGGAGTTCAACTTGCGTCACAAGGGGGATTCAATAAGCCAGCAGGCCGCCCAGAAGTGGATGAGTGGTTTAGCACGCCCGACGCCGGATAAGATCGAAACCCTTGCAGAATGGCTTAATGTTTCAGCAAGATGGTTGAGGTATGGTTTTGCTGAAGATAGACCGGCGCCGATTGCTGAGCGAAAGCACCAGCCAAAAAAGTCAGTACCAGCAATTCAGCCCACGGAGGATGAGCTCAAGCTACTGGCAAGGTTGCGTAGTCTCGGTGAGCATCGGCGTAATCTAGTGATCGAGATCCTAGAACAGTTCTCGCTTGAACAGGAAATGTGGAGTGACTATTCGAGGGACAATTGATTTTGGTAACTAGCTAAATGCAGCATTAGGTGTAGTAGTCGCGATCTGATCTGACATTCCCCGGTTTGACGTGTGCAGTTGTCAGGTCAAATTCAGTTGTTCAGTGTCGTGATTTTATCTTGCCAGGCCTCCTTTCCGTCAATTAGTGTTTGTATGGGTGTCCGACCGCAGCACATCTTCCCTTGGTGTGTGCGGTCATTGTTGTAATAAGCCAGCCAGTCGTCGAGATCGCTTTGCAGCTCTTCAATCGAGCGATAGATCTTGCGCCGGAATGTGACCTGATAAAACTCCTGCAGAATGGTTTTATGAAAGCGCTCGCAGATTCCATTGGTCTGCGGATGCCGAACCTTCGTCTTGGTGTGCTCAATGTCATTGAGGGCCAGGTAAAGCTGGTAGTCGTGGGCTTCCGGCCTGCCACAATATTCGGTACCACGGTCGGTCAGCACGCGGATCAAGCCCATTTCCTGTTCTGCCAGGAACGGCAACACTCGGTCATTCAATAGATCGGCTGCGGTGATTGGCGTCTTCGTTGTATAGAGCTTGGCCGCTGCCCACTTCGAGTATGTGTCGACGAAGGTCTGCTGATAGATTCGGCCTACGCCCTTGATGGTGCCGACATAGAAGGTGTCCTGGCTGCCAAGATAGCCAGGATGGGCCGTCTCGATCTCTCCGTGCGCCACGTCGTCTTCCTGCTTCATCTCCAGCGCGACGACCTGCGCTTCGGTCAGAACCTCGCCAGTTTCAGCAACGTGCCGCTCCAGCGCTGAAAGACGCTTCTTGAACGATTCCAAGTCGCGCCGTAACCAGACGGACCGCACACCGGATGGGGAAACAAAAACACCACGCTTACGCAGTTCGTTCGATACACGGACTTGGCCGAACGCCGGCTGCTCCAGGGCGAATTGAGCTACAGCCATTTCAGTGGCTTCTTCAACGCGATTTCTGAGATTGGGCTTTCTACGGTTGGCATCAATCAGGGCATCCACACCGCCTGTTTCTACTGCCGTTTGATAGCGATAAAACGTGTCGCGGGAAAATCCCATCACCTTGCAGGCACGAGACACGTTTCCGAGTTCTGCAGCAAGATTGAGCAGGCCGACCTTGTGCTTGATGACATTCTGAGGAACACTACGCATGGGGTTACTCCTTGGCGCTTACGCGCTGGTTTAATAAAGATTCGCACCTCTAACAAACCGGGTAACCCCACCCATTGGCAAGGTCTTACTGTCCGATCAAGTCGGAACTACTACACATTAGGTGATCAATACTCGTCCGGCAGCAAAAGTGTCGTCACGCTGCGATCATGCTCCGTGATTATCCAAAGCCGCTCGCGTCTGGCTCCCAGCCTATACTCGGACAATATTCGATTGCCGTTGTTAACTGCCCGAGCGTTTTCTTCTGCATCTTCTGCGCAGACAACACCCCAATCGCCGCATTGGTGTCGCCTGACATAGATGCTACCGTTGATCCCGAGGCGGTCCAATAAATCCACGGCACTGCGGGTAGCGACAATCTCTCCAAGTGCAAACAATGGCTCCCCAATCTGCGTGGGTACAAACACAATGAAGGCGGCAAATAGCTCCAGCTCTTCCGGCGAAATTGGCGCTCCAGCCTGAGTGTCTTCTTCAGTTGAGTTGGCATGAATTTCCTGCTTGTCGTGATTATTACGGCTCATATGAACTCCTTCATAAAGTAGGGACGAACAAATACCTCCGATCAGTCGGATGTCGAAATACGAAGGTATTTCTCGTTGGTTGGTTAGATATTGAAGCGGGAGAGAGGCGAGACTACAGAAGCTCGACTGAGTTTTTGGGCAAAAGTAAAACCCAATTCTGATATATCAATAACTAGAATCAAGCTGACACTTATTGCTTGATGGCGCAAAAAAGCGACACACTTTAGTAGCGTTCTTTGACCGCTGTTATATGGTGAAAATTATGAAGGGGGTGATGCGATTGATCGTTGCAAGTACGCTTGATACTCGGAAGAAAATCGATGTTGTGATACTTCTCTACACGTGCGAAACGGACGGCTAAGGCCTCCAAACATTGAATATATTGTACGTCCCCGTGCTGAACACGACCATCAATAAACTCTCGAAGTAGAAGAAATGACATTATTGCAACAACTTGAGGTGTTTTAATCCATGTGTCACGCTATGTGTCATACAAAAATAGATAAAATAAAAGGGTTACATGCAAAAGCATGTAACCCTTTGTTTTATATGGTGGGCCCCCCCAGAGTCGAACTGGGCACCAACGGATTATGAGTCCGCTGCTCTAACCAAGCATGAGCTAGGGGCCCAATTAATCGATCCCGTATTATAGAAAAATACCTGGACGAAAGGTAAGCGAATTATCGAGGATCATTCAAAAAACACCGAGAATGATCCACGATTAACCTTAATTACCTTCGAGGAAGCTCTTCAGCTTGTCGGAGCGGGAAGGGTGGCGCAGCTTGCGCAGCGCTTTGGCTTCTATTTGACGGATCCGCTCACGCGTTACGTCGAACTGCTTGCCGACTTCTTCCAGGGTATGGTCGGTCGACATTTCGATGCCGAAACGCATCCGCAATACCTTCGCTTCGCGCGGGGTCAGCGAATCGAGAATGTCCTTCACCACGCCGCGCATCGATGCATGCAAGGCGGCATCGGCCGGGGCCAGGGTGTTGTTGTCCTCGATGAAATCGCCCAGGTGCGAATCGTCGTCGTCGCCTATCGGTGTTTCCATCGAAATCGGCTCTTTGGCGATCTTCATGATCTTGCGGATCTTGTCTTCCGGCATTTCCATCTTGATCGCCAGTGTCGCCGGATCCGGCTCTGCGCCTGTCTCTTGCAAGATCTGGCGCGAGATGCGGTTCATCTTGTTGATCGTTTCGATCATATGCACCGGGATACGGATGGTGCGCGCCTGGTCGGCGATCGAACGGGTGATGGCCTGGCGGATCCACCATGTCGCATAGGTCGAGAATTTATAGCCGCGACGGTATTCGAACTTGTCGACCGCTTTCATCAAACCGATGTTGCCTTCCTGGATCAGGTCCAGGAACTGCAAGCCGCGGTTGGTGTATTTTTTTGCGATCGAGATCACCAGCCGCAAGTTGGCTTCGGTCATTTCGCGCTTCGCCATGCGGGCTTTTTTCTCGCCCGCGCCCATCTTCTTGTTGATGCCGCGCAGGTCTGGCAGCGGCAGCACGACGCGCGCCTGCAGGTCGATCAGGCGTTGCTGCAGTTCTTTCACGGCAGGCACGTTACGGCTCAGCACGGTGCTATATGCATGGTTGCCGCTGACTTCACCGTCGACCCAGTCGAGATTGGTTTCGTTGCCCGGGAAAACCTTGATGAAATGCGGGCGCGGCATGCCGCACTTGTTGACCGCGACATCGAGGATCTGGCGTTCGATCTGGCGTACTTCATCGACCTGGCCGCGCAGGGTGTCGCACAACTTTTCGACGACCTTGGCGGTAAAGCGGATTCCCAGCAATTCGTTGGAGATGATCTCTTGCGCCTTGACGTAAGGCTTGGAGTTGTAGCCTTCTTTTTCGAAAGCCTTGCGCATCTTGTCGAACTGGGTCGAAATGGTCTCGAACTTGCCGAGCGCATCGCGTTTCAGCTGTTCCAGCTGTTCCGCCGAGAAGCCGGCCGCGCCCGAAGTCGAGCTGGCGTCGTCTTCTTCTGCGTCTTCTTCTTCCTCTTCCTCTTCGTCGTCGCTGTCTTCGTCGGCGGCAGTAGCTGCTGCGCTGGCGGTGGCTGCTTCGTCAGTCTGGTTAGGATCGACCAGGCCATCGACGATTTCATCGATCTTGATTTCGTCCTTGCCGATCTTGTCGGCAGCCAGCAAGATCTCGGCGATGGTGGTCGGGCAGGCGGAAATTGCCTGGATCATGTCTTTCAGGCCGTCTTCAATACGCTTGGCGATCTCGATTTCGCCTTCACGCGTCAGCAGCTCGACCGAACCCATTTCACGCATGTACATGCGGACCGGGTCGGTGGTGCGGCCAAAGTCGGAGTCGACGGTAGACAGCGCGGCTTCGGCCGCAGCTTCGGCGTCGTCGTCGCTGGCGACGGTGGCGACGTTATCCGACAGCAGCAGCGTTTCCGCGTCTGGCGCCTGTTCGTAGACGGCAATCCCCATGTCGCTGAAAGTACCGATGATGCCTTCGATGGCTTCCGGATCGATAATGTTTTCAGGCAGGTGATCGTTGATTTCGGAGAAAGTCAGGAAGCCGCGCTCCTTGCCCATCTTGATCAGGGTCTTGAGCTTCTGGCGGCGCGCTTCGAGTTCTTCTTCGCTGGCTTCGGTATCGGACGAGAAGGCGTCTTTCAGCAGTGCCTTTTCCTTGGCTTTGCGATCTTTCGCCTTGGCCTTGTCGACTGCTTTCAGTTCGGCGCGTTCGACAGCATTGAGCGCCGCGACTTCGTCGTTTTCCGGCTGGAATTCTTTTGGCTTGCGGCCACGACGGCCCGGCACCTTAACCGACGGCAAGATGTAGCCGGAAGTATCAATCGCCGCCAGTGTTGCGGCATCCGTGGTTTGACTTACGCCTGATCCGATCATCACGCTGACATCGGCTTTAATTGGAGCCGGCGCTGCATTTTTGGATGATTTGACGACTTTGAGTTGTGGTTTCTTGATTGTCACAGGGGCTTTCGATTTCACAGATACTGGTTTTGCAACAGTTCTTGATGCTTTCGTGGTCGTTGCAGTTGCTTTAGAAACTACTTTCTTGCTAACGGGCTTCGCCGGCGCTTTGGATGAAGCTGCCGCCGTTTTAACGGGGGACTTCGAGCTTGAGGATGAGGTGCTTACATTGGCCTTGGCCGCAGCCGGCTTTTTTACAGAAAGTGTCAGGGATTTTGCTGGTCTCTTCATTGCATTCGCCATGGAATCAAATACCAATTGGTTACACTGATTTGCGCGCTGCAGCTGCCTGTACTCTGTCCGTTTGAATGTTGATAAGCTTAAATCGCTGACAGAATCACTTGAGCGCCTGCTTTTATTGCTACCTTTACTGCATCCTTGCTGTTTTCCTCACCACGTTCTTGCCCGTCTAAATCAATCTGGTGCTACTATCAATTCAAGGCCCAATTCGCGCCCAATTCGGCTAAGCCTAAGGCGTTGAATCTAAAGCCTTTAATTATAGCATATGGAGGGCCTTTCCTCCAATGAGGACGGCCTTGTAACGCCGTCCGATTTGCCTGTTTTGCGCCGATTTATCTATATTTCAAGTAATTTCTTAGCGCAAATTCATTTCGGCCTCAGCCTCGCGCCGCAACTGTTCTTGTTTTTGCATCAATTCCCGATAGCGATTGCGCGCGTCGTCGTTGCCAAGTCCGGTCGCCGCCAGCTGGTCGAGCTCCTCTTTCAATATCTTCATTTTAGTCTGGCGAATTGCGCCCGCCAGTTCTAATCGCGCCGCTTCCGTTTCGGATTCCGATTCTGCTGCAATTTCTGCAATCAATGATTCAAAATCCTCGCCGCCTTCCCGCAAATGTTCAGCCAATGTTGCAAAATTGGCTTGTCCGCCCATTGCATGGCTGGCAGTGATCAGGCGCGCCAGCATTTCTGCACGGTCCGGTGCGAAATGCGCCACGGCGTCCAGCGCGGCATCGTCCAGTTCCGAGGCGAACGCCGGGTGGGCGACCAGCAGCCTGATGATCTGCCGTTCCAGCCCGACCGGCGCCGGCCGGTTGCCGCGCGGCGGTGCGCGGCGCGCGCTGGCGATCGGCTTGGCCAGTTCAAACAAGGACTCGATCTCGTTAGGCGTCGATTGCGTCAGCTGCGCCAAGCCGCGCACGATCTGCAGCCGCAGCGACGATGGCGGCATCAATTGCATTAAAGGCTTGGCATCGTATTGCGCCCGCGCACGTCCTTCGGAGGTGCTCAAATCGGCCTCGGCCGTGACTTCGTTCAGCAAAAATTGCGATAATGGCATGGCATCATGGATCTGGCGCTCAAACGCTTCCGCTCCCATTTCCCGCACAAAGCTGTCCGGATCGTGTTCCTGCGGCAGGAACAGGAATTTGATGACCTTGTTGTCGGTCGCATGGGGCAGGCAGGCATCCAGTGCGCGCCGTGCAGCTTTGCGGCCGGCGCGGTCGCCGTCGAAACTGAAGACGACGTGATCCGTCTGGCGCAGCAGTTTGTGCACATGGGTCGGCGTGCAGGCGGTTCCCAGCGTGGCAACCGCCTGCGGGAATCCCAGTTGTGCCAATGCCACCACGTCCATATAACCTTCGGTCACCAGCACGTAACCCGCATCGCGGATTGCCTGGCGCGCTTCGAACAGGCCATACAGCTCGCTACCCTTCTGAAATAGGGGTGTTTCCGGCGAATTCAAGTACTTCGGCTCGCCGCTGTCCAGCACGCGGCCGCCAAAACCGATGACCTGGCCTTTTGTATTGCGTATTGGAAACATTATGCGGTCGCGGAAACGATCGTAGCGCTTGCGGTTGTTGCCTTCCTCATCCGTGCGGTCGATCACCAGGCCGGATTCGACCAGGGCGGTGGCCTCATAGTCAGGAAATACCTGGCGCAGGCTGTCCCAGTTGTCGGGTGAGTAGCCCAATCCGAACTTGGCGGCTACCTCGCCGGTCAGGCCACGGCGTTTCAGATAATCGACTGCGTTTGGGGCGCTGCGCAGATGCTGGCGGTAAAAATCGCAGGCAGCGGTCATTGCATCCGACAAGGCCATGCTCTTGGCCTGGTATTCGGCCCGTTGTGCCGGCGGGATCTTGTCGTCGTTGTCCGGCACCGTCATGCCGACGCCTTGCGCCAGGTCTTTCACCGCCTCGACAAAACCGAGGCCGGAATATTCGATCAGGAAGCCGATCGCGGTGCCATGCGCGCCGCAACCGAAGCAATGGTAAAACTGCTTGGTCGGGCTGACCGTGAAGCTGGGCGATTTTTCGTTATGGAAAGGGCACAAGCCCATCAGGTTCGCGCCGCCCTTTTTCAACTGCACGTACTTGCCCACCACGTCGACGATGTCGACGCGGTTGAGCAGGTCCTGGATAAAGGATTGTGGAATCACGTGGATTCGACGGCAGGCAGGGCTATGGCAGAAATGTCAGGCGATCAGGCTTGGCTGAGCGCGGCTTTGATCAAGGCCGAAACCGCTCCCATGTCGGCGCGGCCGGCAAGTTTCGGCTTGACGATGGCCATGACCTTGCCCATGTCCTGTGGGCCGGCGGCGCCGCTGGCGCTGATGGCGGCAGCAACTTCAGCCTGGATTTCCGCATCGGACAGGCCGGCAGGCATATAGTGGGAAAGGATCGCCAATTCGGCTTTTTCGATATCGGCCAGGTCCTGGCGGCCACCGGCTTCAAACTGGCTGATCGAGTCCTTGCGCTGCTTGATCATTTTTTCGATGATCGCCAGCACATGGGTGTCGGTTAGTTCGATACGTTCGTCGACTTCCTTTTGCTTGATGGCCGCAGTGATCAGGCGAATGGCGCCCAGCTTTGCAGTTTCCTTGGCGCGCATCGCGGCCTTCATGTCTTCGGTAATCTGTTCTTTCAAGCCCATGCAGTTCTCCATTTGGTGGTGTTTTCCATTGTAGACGGGAAAAACAAAATTGCTGGATTGTGACGCCGGTTGTGCGACGTATTGCTGATCTCATCGCTGCCGTTTCGCGACCTGGAAAACGGCAAAACCCGCTGCGGAGCAACACCGGAGCGGGTTTGTAACGCAATTCAATCAGCCGCACAGAGTGCGGTGAGGAATCAGTTCAAATATTAGTACAGTTTCTTCGGCAATTGCTGGCTGCGAATGCGTTTGTAATGACGTTTCACAGCAGCTGCCAGCTTACGCTTGCGTTCAGCAGTTGGCTTTTCGTAAAATTCACGTGCACGCAACTCAGTCAGCAGACCTGTTTTTTCAATAGTGCGCTTGAAGCGACGCATCGCAACTTCGAAGGGCTCATTTTCTTTAAGACGAATTGTGGTCATGTAAATTCAAACCAAGTTTGTATAGGGAAGAACGAGATTATAGCTGGGAAAAAGAATAAATGGAAGTGTTATCCCAAGCTGCCTGAACATTGCCGCTTATTCGCAACATTTTTTGCAACATCCCTGCATGTTCTAAGCTTTTGCAAGATTGCGATCCCGAAACATTGCCAACAGAACACCGGCAATCGCGCCAATAATAAGGCCGCTCAGCAGGAGCATCGTGAGTTTTGGGAAAAACGGTTGTTCCGGTACAAAAATGGCGTCAACTATTTTTGTAGGGAAAGTGTTGGTTTTTGTGCGCAAATCTACCAGCGCCGAGTGTTCCGACGTCAATCCTCGTATTAAATCCTCTTGTTTGGACAGCAAATTAATGGCTACCACGCTTGGTTCAAATTTAGCCCCGGTCGACGTCATTGCCGCGCTCTTGAGGCTTGTTTCAAGACGCGTTTTTTCGGTTATTGCCTGGGTCATTTGAAGCGTATTTGCTTCAAGCCGGTTATCCAGATTTTTTATCATTGGCGCCAAAAGCAGCTCGTGCGCATGGATCAGGGCTTGTAGCGCTGCATTCAAGTTGGTTTTTGCCTCTGCTTGGGAAAATGCCGCGACGCTCACATCGACGAAATCGGTGGTTTTTCCCGGAGTCGCTTTGAGGGTTGCACGGAAAAGACGCGTGCGCCGATCACTGTCTTCATTCAAAAGGAGGCCGGCGGCCTTCAAAGCCTCGTCCTGCAGCTGGCGCTGCTTAAAGCGTTCAGCGGCTTGTGCCGTAGGCTCCGTCAAAGTCGTCGGGTTCATTGGCAACTGGCCAACCTGCAAGGTCGCGGATGCTTGCCATTTTGCCGGCAATGTTGCCCAAAGCGCAGTTGCCGCGAGCATGCCGACAATTATGCATACCGCCAGCATGACCCAATGGAGTCTTACGCTGTTCCATATAGCTGAAAAATTAATTAATTCAACCTCTTCAGCGTGGGTAGGACTATTAGTATTTGAAAAATTATTGGACATAAAAAGATTTATTTAATTTATACGTTATTTATTTGTTGCATATTACCGCGAGCCGGGCAATTGTTGTTCAATTTTCTTGCTAAATAGCAAATCCTGTCGCGGTTGCCGACGCCCAGGCCCACTGGAAATTGTAGCCGCCAAGCCAACCAGTGACGTCAACTGCCTCACCAATAAAATACAGGCCGGATGTTCGATTGGACATCATGCTCTGCTGTGATAGTTCCCTTGTATCGACGCCGCCAAGCGTAACTTCGGCTTTACGATAGCCTTCGGACCCGTTTGGCTGGATTGCCCAGCGGTTGACGGCGTTGCCGAGTTCTCGCAATACGCGATCTGGAGTGTCTGCCAGGCGGGCCGCCGGGTCGAGCTTGCTGGCTTCGATGATGCCGTGCGCCAGCCGCGCCGGCAGCCATTGGGCAAATATATTGCCCAGATTTTTCTTGATAGACGTTTTGCCGTCAAGCAGTGTCTGGGTGACATCAATTTCAGGCAAAAGATTCAACTGCAGCGGCGCGCCGCTCTTCCAGAAGCTGGAAATCTGGAGGATTGCCGGCCCCGACAGGCCGCGGTGGGTGAACAGCAGGTCTTCCTTGAATTCGCCGCGGGTCTTCTTGTCGCCGGTTTCGACTTCAACCGGCAAGGCAATCCCGGCCAGCGGCAGGAAGGGCTGCCAGTCGGCGGCATCGAAGGTCAGCGGCACCAGGCCTGGCTGCGGTTCGACCACGCGCAGGCCGAATTGGCGGGCGATGCGATAGGCAAAGTCGGTGGCGCCGATTTTCGGGATGGACAGGCCGCCGGTGGCGATGACGACATTGCTGGCCAATATTTCGCCGCTGCTGCTGTCGATCCGGAACAGGTCGCCGCTCTTGCCTATGCTGGCCACGCTGCAAGGCATGCGCCAACTGACGTTGCCGAGGTCGCATTCGGCTTTCAGCATGGCGATGATCTGCTCCGAGGAGTCGTCGCAAAAAAGCTGTCCCTTGTGTTTTTCGTGATAAGCGATACGGTGGCGTTTCACCAGGCCGAGGAAATCCTGCGGGGTGTAGCGCGACAGGGCGCTTTTGCAAAAATGCGGATTCTGCGACAGAAAATTCTGCGGCCCGGCGTTGATATTGGTGAAGTTGCAGCGGCCGCCGCCTGAAATGCGGATTTTTTCCGCCAGCTTGACGGCATGATCGATCAGGACAACCCTTTTTCCACGTTGACCAGCTACCGCGGCACACATCATGCCCGCAGCGCCGGCGCCGATGACGGCGACATCAAATTGTTTTTGCATCGATCTTCAGTAAATGGAAATTGAAAACTATTGGAAGTATGGTGGCGGCTCCTGCCCCATCCACAATTCCGAAGACAGCCGCATCATGTCATTGAGCGAACCGCGCTCGGTAAATGTCTGCCGCAGCCAGGCGGCGTCGCTGAGGCGATCTTCCGCCAGATGCCGCAAGCGCTTGATGGTCAGTTGCTCGGCTTCGTTCTGAGTATACCGCTGCAAATCCTGCAAATGGTCCAGCAGATGCTGGTAGATCGGCAGTTTTGACGAGGTGGCGGGGGTGTTGCCGTGCAACGCCATGGAGCCGTTCAGGCCGTAACGGCTGGCTTCGAAGCGGTTGTACTGGTACAGCAGGTAAAAGTCGTTGGTGATGACAAACGGCCTTTCGGTCAGGATCCAGCGCGCCAGCAGTTGTGCGTAGCACCCCAGGTGGGCCGCGTGTTCTATCGTCAGGGGGGTGTCGCAGACGCGGATTTCCACGGTGCCGTATTCCGGCTTGGGCCGGATGTCCCAGTAAAAGTCCTTCATGCTGGCGACGATTCCCATGCGTAGCAGCTCATCGTAATACGATTCGAAATCGGACCAGCGGGTCAGCGTGGGTGCAGTTCCTGACAATGGAAACGCACGCACCACATTGCTGCGCGAGGATTCGAACCTGGTGTCCGCGCCTTGATAAAACGGCGAGGCGGCCGACAGTGCGATGAAGTGCGGCACGAAACGCGAGAATGCGTGGGTCAGGTAGAGCGCGTCGTCGCCGTTCGGCACGCCGATATGGATATGCTGGCCGAAGACGGTGAATGTCTTGGCCAGGTAGCCGTACTTTTCATGCAGGTGATAGAAGCGCTCGCTAGGCGTAATCCGTTGTTCGTTCCAGTGCTGGAAAGGATGGGCGCCGCCGCCGGAGACGTCGATGTTCAGGTATTGCGCCCCGCGGTTCAGCGCGGCGCGCAGGCCTTTCAGCTCCTCGATCAGATGATCGACCCGGGTGTGCACGTCGGAATTCAACTCGATCATGCCCTGCGTCATTTCCAGCTTGATCTGTTTTTGCAGGTCGCGCGGTTCGATCCAGGTCAGCAGGTCAACCGCATCGCTGGCCAGGTTGTAGTTGCGGCGGTTCACCAGCTGCAGTTCCAGTTCTATCCCCATTGTAAACGGCGTGGAACTGGTAAACGGCAGGATCTCCGGCGTCGCGGCCCCCGCGCCGGCTTGTGCACTGTTGTCTTGGGTGTTTTCGCTCATGGCATTATCCTTGTTCGCGTCCGCTTTCGCCTGATTTGATCAGGGCAAACTGGGTTGCGATCGGCCCCAGCAATTCCAGGACGATCAGGCAGCCGGCCAGCAACGGCAGGACTTCAGCGGTGGTGTTGGGGTAGAGATAGGCGGTGGTTTGCATCAGTCCTAGTCCGGCCTCCGTCATGGGCAAGGTTCCCAGGGTGATCAGCGCCGCCTGTTTCCATTTCATCTTGGCAAAGTGCGCAAACGAAAAGACGCCGCAGGCCATGGCCAGAAAACGCGCCGCGATGAGTACCGCGACCGAGGCGCCCACCATCGACAGGTCGGACAAGCGGATCGAAGCGCCTATCGTGACAAACAGCATCACGATGAACAGCTCGTTGGCGACGCCGAACTCCAGTTCCATCAGGTCATACTGGTGGTCAAGGTTCTTCGACATGATCGCGAAGATCAGCATGGTGAGCAGTATCGGCAGCTGCAGTGCATGTGCGGCGCCGATCGCCAGGGTGATTACAGCGATCACCAGCACGAACTGGCGGCTCGGCTGGCGGCCGAGCAGGCGCGCCAGCGGGATCATCAGGCGATAGGTCAGGTACGCCAGCACCAGCGAACCGCACAGCGAATACAAGGTATGCGCCAGCAGCGTGCTGAAGGGCGTCGCGCTTTCATGGGCGACGACGGGCAGCAGGGCATACGCCGCCAGCAGGGCGACAAAATTGTTCAGCGCCGTCATGGCTGCCAGGCGGCGCGTCACCTGGCCTTCGGCCTGGAGTTCGCGCACCACCACCATGACCACCGCCGGCGCGGTGGCGATGGCCAGCACGCCGCCCAGCAATGCCGGCACGCGCGCAGTGCCAAACCAGATCAAGGCGCCGCTGACGAAGGTGAAACACAATACGGCGCTGAGGACAACTGTCGCCAGCAGCCATTTTTCGCGGCGCAGCCAGCCGATGTCGACATAGCGGCCCAGCTGATATACCACCAGCGCCATCGCCATGTCGGCAAAGATATTCGCCAGCTTGAGGACGTCGCCTGACAACAGGTCGAGTCCGCCCACGCCAAGCAGGAAACCGACTATCAGATAGCCGGTGATGCGTGGAAACCAGGGGTTTTTCGTTACTATATGGCCGCCCACTAGCCCGAACAGCAGCAAGCTGCCGAACAGTAACAGCGCATTCCATTGGATGGGCTGTGCTAGCGCAAAGGGCGGAAGAGTCCAATCCATGGATCCTCCAGAAAGTTAGTCTTGCAGCAAAAAAGCAAGCTGGACAAGATGCCGTACCGGCAGATGAATGTGTAATGCTGAAATACGTGACTTGCTGCGCACTCTCCTTGATTATATTTGTGTTGCGCTATCGGATCTGCTTAAGGTCTTGCCTAAGAAAAGGCTTCAATTCCCTATGGCAATGTTTTGGCGATTGCCACATAGTACATGCATCCGGCTTTTATCTTGAATCAGTCAGGTTTGTTCACTGCGGCAAAAATTAGTTCCATTAGGAAATTACTGTTGCCTATCGATAGCGGCAGAATTGTATTGCACGCGCAGGGCCCGGCAAACTGTCAGGCATTGTTCGACTTGTTCGGCAATCGGCTTCGGAACCAGCTGGTTTTGCGCCAACGCCTGTCGTATCCAGCTGGCGGTGGTGGCGGCATCGCGCTGCTCGGGCAGGGTGGACATATTGTCGGCGATACTTTGTTTCTCCACCAGCGTGGTTTGCCTGCCGCCATGCAGCCAGTCGATTTTTTGCGCCTTCCTGGCGTTAGCCACCGTTTCGCCTTCCGTGCCGCGCATTAAAAACACATCGCCGCGTTCAGCTGCGGCGGTGGTCGTGAAATACGCCGTCAGCATGGTCAGGTACTCTGGATGCGTGTATGAGCTCAGGCGCAAGGCCGGTTCCACAAACGGCTGCATGATCTTGACCAGGGTGTGGGTGGAGTTGCGTACCCCGAGAATCCTCCGCATGGCGAGCAGCCTTGCCATTTTCGGGGCAAGGGCATCGATCGGCATGAAGGCCGGCATACGCTGTGCGAAACATTGCTGCGCCTGTTCGATGCTGCTGCAGGCCGGCTGGCCGAGCGCCTGGAGAATTTCGGCGCTGGTGACGCGGCCTGGGTCTGTCAATACCCCGTGCAGCAATACCGGCACGCCCTCGCGCGCCAGCAGCATGGCCAGCAACGGCGTCAGGTTGGCCATGTGGCGCGCGCCGTTATAGCTGGGGATGACAACCGGTGCGTATGCCCAGGAACCGTTGCCGGCTTTGTCGGGCAACGGTATTTGCGTAAACGACGCTTCCGCCGCCTGCAGGAAACCGTCGATTTCTTCTACCGATTCGCCCTTGATGCGCATCGCCAGCAAGATTCCTCCCATTTCCAGGTCAGAAACGCGGCCGTCCAGCATGGCGGCATATAAATCATGGGCATCGTTGCGTGACAGGCTGCGCGCGCCATCCTTCCCGCGCCCGATCTCCTTGATGAAGCGGGCGGCTGGGAATGGTTCGGCTGGCGGAAGAATATTCATGTCTAGATGTCGATCTGAGTTTGCAAGCAAGGAGTGAGAGGGCATATCCGCAGCGATTTTACTTTACCAGCCTTAGTCCATGGCCATCGGGTAAAATCATCGCCAATCGGCCAGCTTGTCCACCGGATTGGCTGGCGCCTGTCCTTGTTTTTCCTTATCTGGGTTTATATGGCATTTGATCCTAGCCAGCTTGAAACGTTACGGCCGCAGCTGATACGGTTTGCTGCGCTGCAGTTGCGCAATGACGCCCTGGCCGAAGATGCTGTCTCGGAAACCATACTTGCGGTGCTTGAGCATCCTGACCGTTTTCAGGAGCAGTCTTCGTTCAAGACCTATGTCATCGGCATCCTCAAGCACAAATTGCTGGACCAGTTGCGGCGCGGCAAGCGCGAAGTGCAGCTGAATATCGACGAAGACGCAGACCGCAGCGACGCCGACATGATCGATGCCTTGTTCACATCGACAGGACATGCGGTGGAAGCCGCACCCAGCTGGGGCAATCCGGACCAGGCGCTGGAGCGCAAGGAGTTTTTCGATATCCTGCAATTATGCATCGACAAGCTGCCCGCCAAAACCGGACGCATTTTCATGATGCGGGAATGGCTGGAACTGGATACAGACGCAATTTGCAAGGAACTGGAAATTACCGCTGCGAATGCCTGGGTGCTGCTGTACCGGGCGCGCGCCAGGTTGCGCGAATGTTTACAGCTAAACTGGTTCGGCACGCAGGCTTGAGTTAGCGACGTTCATACGCAATGTAAGATAATTCCAGTTCTATTGTAAGTATTGCATCCGTGATGCGACTAACCATGAATACCGAAATATTCGCCCAGCCAGTTACTTTATTTTATGCCATGTTTTATGCCATATAAGCGCCTGATCCCACATTGTCGCGATACCCAGCAGCTCCTGTCCCAGGCGCAGGACAGCAATCTGTCGCCGCTGACCCGGGTACGGGTGCGCGTGCACCTGTGGACCTGCACGGCTTGCACCAGGTTTTCGCAGCAGCTGGCTTTCATGCGGCAGGCAATGCAGCAGCTAGGCAAGGATTAATCGCCGACTGCAAAGGGGGCGGCCGCGCTTTCCTTTACAATGCGCCATTGCTTACCTATTGCCCTACCCATGATTGTTCTCGGCGTTGAATCTTCCTGTGACGAAACCGGCCTTGCGCTCTACGATACCGAGCGCGGTTTGCTGGCGCACGCCCTTTATTCGCAAGTGGCGATGCATGAACAATACGGCGGCGTGGTGCCGGAGCTGGCTTCGCGCGACCATATCCGGCGCGCCATTCCTTTACTGCAACAGGTATTGTCTGAAAGCGGCATTGCGCGGCATGACATCGATGCCATCGCATACACCCAGGGACCGGGACTGGCGGGGGCGCTGCTGGTAGGCGCCTCGGTTGCCTGCGGCCTCGGCTTGGCGCTGGATAAGCCGATGCTGGGTGTGCATCACCTGGAAGGGCATTTGTTATCGCCGCTCCTGGCCAGCGACCCCCCCAGCTTCCCGTTTGTCGCCTTGCTGGTGTCCGGCGGCCATACCCAGCTGATGCGGGTCGATGGCGTCGGGCAATACAGCTTGCTGGGCGAAACGCTGGACGATGCCGCCGGAGAAGCATTCGACAAATCGGCCAAGCTGCTTGGCCTCGGTTACCCCGGCGGGCCGGCGATTTCACGCCTGGCCGAATTCGGCGACCCTTCGGTGTACCAGTTGCCGCGGCCCATGCTGCATTCGAAAAACCTGGATTTCAGCTTCTCCGGCCTGAAAACGGCGGTGCTGACCCTTGTCAAAAACCATACGGCCAATATCTGCGAACAGGACAAGGCCAATATCGCCCGTGCTTTCGTGGATGCGCTGGTTGAGGTGCTGCTGGCAAAATGCTTGGCCGCGCTGAAACAGACTGGCCTCAAGCGCCTGGTGATCGCAGGCGGAGTAGGCGCCAACCAGCAGTTGCGCAGCGCCCTCAATGCGGCGGCGGAGAAGCGACGCTTCCGGGTGTATTACCCGGAACTGGAATTTTGCACCGATAATGGCGCCATGATTGCCTTTGCCGGCGCGATGCGCTTGCAAATCAGTCCGCAGGCAGCGCAGCGCACCTACGGCTTCAATGTACGGCCGCGCTGGCCGTTGAATGAATTAGGTATCTGAGCAAATTCCCGGCTAGGCGTATAATGCGCGACTGTGGTACAAAACATGTCGGCAACGATGTCAAAGTGGTAACCCGGCTTGCGGTGCTTGTTATGGCACTTCCACAATCATTTGGTTCGCATGGTGGCGCTGTGGCTTGCCTTGGCAAGCACTGGTCGTCAGCAATGGGCCGACACGAAATTCACGATTCAATTGAGAGCAAATAGTGCCTTTGTTTGAGTGCATCCTGCACCAAAGGCCGCCAACTACCATGTCCGATATTCAACCTGAGATTCAGTCCGAGATTCAGTCTGAGATGCAAGCTGATCCAGCAGTGCCAACCACGCCCACCGTCCGTTTCGCAGATTTCGGGCTGTCCCCGGATATCCTGCGCGCGTTGAGCGACCAGGGTTATGTCCATCCCACACCGATCCAGGCAGAAGCAATCCCGGTGGTGTTGCAAGGACGCGACGTGATGGGAGCGGCGCAAACAGGAACCGGCAAGACTGCCGGTTTTTCCTTGCCTATCATCCAGCTGCTGCTGGCGCATGCCAATACCAGCGCCTCGCCGGCGCGGCACCCGGTGCGCGCGCTGATCCTGACGCCGACGCGTGAACTGGCTGACCAGGTCGCGGAAAACGTTAAAGCCTATTGCCGCCATACTCCTCTGCGTTCGACCGTGGTGTTCGGCGGCGTCGATATCGCGCCGCAAACCGCAGCCTTGCGCTCCGGCATCGAGATCGTGATTGCAACGCCAGGCCGCCTGCTGGACCACGTGCAGCAAAAGACGCTGAACCTGTCGCAGACCCAGATACTGGTGATGGACGAAGCCGACCGCATGCTGGACATGGGTTTCCTGCCAGACTTGCAGCGCATCATCAACCTATTGCCGAAAGAGCGGCAGAACCTGATGTTCTCCGCCACGTTTTCGGGGGAAATCAAGAAGCTGGCGGCGACTTTCCTGAAGAACCCGGTAACGATCGAAGTGGCGCGCAGCAACGCCACCGCCGACAACGTGACGCAGACCATGTATCACGTCAATGAGCAAACCAAGGCCGAGGCGGTGTCGCACATCATCCGCGAACGCAAGCTGAAGCAGGTCATCGTTTTTTCCAATACCAAGATCGGCGCATCGAAGCTGGCCCGCCACCTGGAAAACGAAGGCGTCAATGCTTCGGCGATCCATGGCGACAAGACCCAGAATGAACGCATGGCGGCGCTGGAAGCATTCAAGCGGGGCGAAATCGAAGTGCTGGTGGCGACCGATGTCGCCGCGCGCGGCCTGGATATCGCCGAACTGCCGTGTGTGATCAATTTTGATTTGCCGTACAACGCAGAAGATTATGTGCACCGGATCGGCCGTACCGGCCGCGCCGGCGCTTCCGGCGATGCGATTTCCCTGTACGCCGACAAGGACGAACGCTTGCTGGTCGACATCGAAAAGATGATCAAGTACAAGTTTGTGCGCGCCGAACTGACCGGGTTTGTCGCCAAGCCGGCGAGCGCCGAACGTGAGCGTTCTTCCGGACGCGGCGCCGATGCCCGCAACGGCCGTGGCGAAGGCCGTGGCCCCTCGTCCGACCGCAGCACGCAGCACACACGCAGCGCCTACACATCGACCCCGACTTCGCGCAAGGAAAAGGTCGACCCGTGGTTCCTCAAGCCTTACGAACCGACGCTCGCAGCCGAAGTGGATACATCTGGCGTAGCGCCGGCAGGCGGCGGCTCTATCAAGCCGTCGAAGGTGAAGCTGGCGGCCTTGCTGGGCGGACTGCCAAAGAACTGATCAGCCGCGGCGGCTGGTCTCGAGATTGGCCCAGGCGGTAGTAGCCAGCGGCCAGAACGCCGCTACGCTGTCGACTTGTCCGATATCCAGACCCAGGAACCACGCCGCCTTGCTGAGCGCGTGCAGCGGCTGCTTGATGTCGATAGCTTGCGCGCCGTTCTGTTTGGATAGTTTTTCGCCGTCCGCATTGGTGATGACCGGAACATGCAGATATTGCGGCGTCGCCAGTTTCAATTGGCGCTGCAGGTAAATCTGGCGTGCGGTCGAGTCCAGCAGGTCTGCGCCTCTCACTACATGCGTCACGCCCTGGTCCGCATCGTCGACAACCACTGCCAACTGGTAAGCCCAGAAACCATCCGCCCGTTTCAATACAAAATCCCCCACTTCTATCGCCAGGTGCTGCTGTACGCGGCCCAGCCAGCGGTCGTCAAAAATAATCAGTTCATCGATATGCCCAGGATCCGGTACGCGCAGGCGGTAAGCGCGGGCCGGCTTGCCGACCGGCAGGCCGGTGCGGCAAGTGCCGGGATAAACCGCGGCGCCGTCGGCAGCCACGCAGATGCGGGAATCGACGATTTCGCGGCGGGTGCAGCCGCAAGGATAGGCCAGCCGCCCGAGGCGATCGAAGGCCGCTTCATAGAGGGCGGCACGGCGGCTTTGAAACACCACCTCGCCATCCCAGTGCATGCCGAGCAGATCGAGGTCCGCCAGGATGGATTCGGCCGCACCGGCTGCGGTGCGCGCTTCGTCCACGTCTTCCATGCGCAGTAGCCAGCGTCCACGGTTGGCCTTGGCGTCCAGGTAACTGGCCATCGCCGCCACCAGGGATCCGGCATGCAGAGGACCGGTGGGCGAGGGGGCGAAGCGGCCGATGTAGCTTGCTTGATTAGACATTGCTGATCGATTCATGATGATGCGGCGCCGGCGAGCCAAGCAGGATGTGCTGGACCGCGGGTTCGCTGAGTTGCGTGATGAACCATTTGAGAGATTTTCCCACGACTGGCGTGCGCCAGGCGATTTGCGTCTTGTCGATAGGTTTGGCCTCGATGGTTTGCTTTTCGATCAATGCGCCCGATGCAAAATAAGGGGCTGCCATCCAGCGCGGCAAATGGCCGCAGCCGAGGCCGCTGAGCTGGGCCTGCAGCTTGGCAGAGATGGAGGGCACGGTCAGGATGTCCTGTCCGCTCAACAAGCCCGAAGTAATGCCTGGCAAGCTGCGGCCGGTGTCGCCGACGGCCACCGCCCGGTATTGCTGTATCAGGCTGGCGGTGAGCGGTTCCGGCGCAGTCGCCAGCGGGTGGCCGGGGGCGACTGCGAAAACCCATTCGATCATGCCCAGCTGGCGAGTCTGGAAGCCGCCGCTCATGCGGATGCTATCAGGGCCGCTGTGCGGCGCGCCAATCGCCAGGTCGGCGCGATCCGACAACAAGGCTTCCCACACGCCCGACAATGTCTCATGCGAAATGCGCAGCCGGGTGCCGGCATTTTCGCGATCGAAAGCCTCGATCAGCGGCAGCAGGCTGTCAAACGGGATGATGCTGTCAAGGACGATGCGCAGTTCCACTTCCCAGCCGGTCGCCGCACGCTTGACGCGCCGTTCCAGTTCCTGCGCCGCCAGCAGCAGGTGCCGGCCCTCGGTCAACAGCTCCTGGCCGGCGCTGGTCAGCTTGGCGCGATGGCCGCGGCGGTCGAACAGCAACACATCCAAATCCTCTTCCAGCTTGCGCACGCTGTAGGTAAGCGCCGACGGCACCCGATCCAGTTCGACAGCCGCCGCTGCAAAGCTGCCTTTGCGAGCGATCGCATCGAGAACTTGCAAAGCTTCCAGTGTCAGGTTCATTGCTGCTTGGCGAGTGGTTATGTTGTTAAAATTTCATTCAGATAATTTGAATGATATATCGGAATTTGACATCTGTCTTCTGTCGTTCCCCAAGGCTATAGTGCCAAGTAATCCAGCGGATTCATATAGCGCATTTCTATAGTGAAATAAGCTTTCGAATATATCAGGATCGCATTCCGACTTGATGCGCCCAGTTACGATGGCTTGACTCCGGATTCCGTTTTTCGTTCGTCGCTTATTGTGATCCGCGACAAGGCAGCTGGTATGACTATTGCTGTCATATTATTATCTTATTATTGTTTTATTGCTGCTTTATTGTTATCCACGCTGCCTGGTTCATTGTGTTGTTTGTTGTTTATTTTCAATCGGATTCTTACGCCAAAAGGGCATTGCCATGACTAAAGTTGCTATTGTTTATCATTCCGGCTACGGCCATACCAAAAAACAGGCAGAAGCCGTGCATGCCGGAGTGTTGCGGGCCGAGGGCGCTGCACCTGAACTGATCGCCATCGATGCCGAAGGCAATCTCAGCGACGCAGCCTGGGCTTCGCTGGAAGCGGCCGATGCCATCATCTTTGGCACGCCAACATACATGGGCACCGTTTCCTGGCAGTTCAAGAAGTTTGCCGATACCTCGTCGAAGCAATGGTTCGGCCAGAAATGGAAGGACAAGGTGGCTGCCGGCTTTACCAATTCAGCGACGATGAATGGCGACAAGGGCACCACCATGAGTTATCTGATCACCTTCGCGATGCAGCACAGCATGGTCTGGGTCGGCACCGGCTTGATGCCGGCCAACAGCAAGGCCGCGCAACGTAACGACGTGAACTTTGTCGGCGGTTTCTCCGGCGCGCTGGCGCAAAGCCCGTCGGACTCTTCGCCGGAAGAAGGCCCTGCAGCCGGCGATCTTGAAACCGCCAAACAGTTTGGCAAGCGCGTTGCAGAGACCGCACAGAAATTCAAGAAGTAATTTTCCTGCAAGAGGGCGAATCCAGGTTCGCTCCAGAAAGTAAAAAGCCCGCTTGCGATTGCAACCGGGCTTTTTTTACTGGTTCAGTAGTTGCGTTCAGTAAGCGCCGGTGGCTTCTGTTGGAATCGCCGCGGCTTCCGGCAGGCAATGCGGACAGGACTTGCCTGCCACGTATTGCGGCGACAGTTGCTGGCGCGGCGTCACCACGGCGCGGCAAGCGTAGCATTGCACGGTGGCGGTTTCCTGCAGTTGCGGATTGAGCGCGGTGCGATAGTCGAACACAAAACAGTCGCCGTCGTAATGAGCGCCGCCGCATTCTTCGAAATACTTGAGGATCCCGCCTTCCAGCTG
The DNA here is from genome assembly GCF_001584145.1 of Collimonas fungivorans. Taxonomy (NCBI): domain Bacteria; kingdom Pseudomonadati; phylum Pseudomonadota; class Betaproteobacteria; order Burkholderiales; family Oxalobacteraceae; genus Collimonas; species Collimonas fungivorans. The sequence goes on from NZ_CP013232.1 coordinate 1,450,107, forward strand.
ATAGACGCTGTCGTAGCCGATATTCTGCATGTGGATTGCGGCTTTCTCGCAGCGGATGCCGCCGGTACAGAAAGTGACGACAGTCTTGTCGGCCAGTTCGTCCTTGTGCGCAGCGATCACAGCCGGGAACTCACTGAATTTTTCGATGCGGTAATCGATCGTGTTTTCAAAGGTGCCGACGTCGACTTCAAATGCGTTGCGCGTATCCAGCATGACTACCGGCCGGCCTTTGTCGTCGTAGCCCTGGTCCAGCCAGCGCTTCAGCGTCTGTGCTTGCACCGCCGGAGCGCGGCCCAGCTCCGGCTTGATCAACGGATGTTTCATTGTGATGATTTCTGCTTTCAGCTTGACCAGCATGCGCGTGAAAGGCTGCTTTTCGGAATAACTTTCCTTCACCTCCAGGTCAGCGAAGCGTTCGTCGGCGCGCAGCCAGGCCAGGAACTGGTCGATTTGCTCACGCAGGCCGGCCAGGAACAGGTTGATTCCCTCCGGAGTAAGCAAAATCGTGCCCTTTAGTTGCAATTGCTTACAAATTGCAAGAAATTCCGGACGCTTTTGCTCTGCGTCTATGAAAGTGATGAATTTATAGGCGGCGATATTGACGTAGGGATGGCTGGACTGCATGGTGTATTTCTCGGTAAGTCGTTGATTTATCAGTATTATAAACGCCGGCTGCAGGATTGCCCAATTTTGCCCTTGGCGGGCGGGGCCTCAGGGTAAAATACCGGCCATGACGACACCGCAATTTATTCATCTCCGCCTCCACTCCGAGTATTCCATTGTCGATGGCCTGGTACGCATCGACGATGTCGTGAAAGCCGCTGCCGGCGACAAGCAGGCAGCACTTGGCATCTCCGACCTCGCCAATCTGTTCGGCATGGTCAAATTCTACAAAGCTGCGCGCGGCAAGGGCATCAAGCCGATCATCGGCTGCGATGTTTGGATCACCAATGACGACGATCGCGACAAGCCGTCGCGCTTGCTGCTGCTGGTCAAGAACCGCGGCGGTTATTTGCAGCTGTGTGAACTGCTGTCCCGGGCCTGGCTGGAAAACCTGCATCGCGGCCGCGCGGAAATCCGCGCCGAATGGCTGGCTGAACTGACGCAGCAGAGTGGCGGCAACGGCCTGATTGCCTTGTCCGGCGCCCATTTCGGCGACATCGGCATTGCCATCGATAATGGCAATACGGGATTGGCGGAACGTTGCATCGAGCGGTGGGCGGCGATTTTCCCGGACAATTTTTATGTCGAGATCCAGCGCGCCGACCAGCCCAACATGGAGGCGCACGTGCGCCAGGCGGTAGCGCTGGCGGCCAAGTTCAACGTGCCGGTGGTGGCTACGCATCCGATCCAGTTCCTGGATAAGGAAGAATTCATTGCGCATGAAGCCCGCACTTGTATCGCCGAAGGCGAAATGCTGGCGAATGCGCGCCGCGTACGCCGTTTCAACGACCAGCAGTCGTTCAAGACCCAGGCGGAAATGGCCGAGCTGTTCGCCGATATGCCGGCCGCGCTGCAGAATTCCATCGAAATCGCCAAGCGCTGCAACCTGACGCTGCAATTGGGCAAGCCGCAGTTGCCGGATTTCCCGACACCGGACGGCATGACCATCGGCGATTTCCTGATACAGCAGTCGCAGGAAGGCCTGGAGCTGCGCCTGCTGCATCTGTTCCCGGACGAAACGAAGCGCGAACAGCAGCGCCAACGCTACCAGGACCGGCTCAAATTTGAAACCGACACCATCATCAAGATGGGTTTTCCCGGCTACTTCCTGATCGTTGCCGAGTTTATCCGCTGGGCCAAGCAGAATGGCGTACCGGTCGGGCCGGGCCGGGGTTCGGGAGCAGGTTCGCTGGTCGCGTATTCGCTGCAGATCACCGATCTCGATCCGCTCAAATACAATCTGCTGTTCGAACGTTTCCTGAACCCTGAACGGGTATCGATGCCCGACTTCGATATCGATTTTTGCCAGGAAGGCCGCGATCGCGTCATCCAGCACGTCAAGGATCTCTACGGCAAGGATGCTGTATCGCAGATCGCCACCTTCGGCACCATGGCGGCCAAGGGCGCGATCCGCGACGTCGGGCGGGTGCTCGATTTTGGCTACAATTTCTGCGACGGCATTTCCAAGCTGATTCCGTTCAAGCCGGGCAAGCACGTAACGATTGCCGACGCCATCCAGGAAGAGCCGATGCTGGCCGAGCGGCTGGAGAACGAGGAAGAGGTCAAGCAGCTGCTCAACCTGGCGCAGCAAGTCGAAGGCATCGCGCGCAACATCGGCATGCATGCCGGCGGCGTGCTGATTGCGCCAGGCAAGCTCACCGACTTCTGTCCGCTATACACACAGGGCGGCGACGCCGGCGTGGTCTCGCAGTACGATAAAGACGACGTCGAAGCCGTCGGCCTGGTCAAGTTCGACTTTTTGGGTTTGACCACACTGACGATTCTTGACCGCGCAGTGCGCTACATCAAGCAGCTCGATCCGGCCATGGCTGATTTCAGCCTGGAAAAACTGCCGCTCAACGACCGGCCGTCGTATGAATTGCTGACCGCCGCTAAAACAGTGGCCGTGTTCCAGCTGGAAAGCCGCGGCATGCAAGGCATGCTGAAAGATGCGCGGCCCGACCGCTTCGAAGACATTATCGCGCTGGTGGCGTTGTACCGGCCGGGTCCGATGGACCTGATCCCGGACTTCTGCAAACGCAAGCACGGCGAGCGTTTCGACTATCCCGATCCGCGCACCGAAGGCATCTTGTCGGAAACCTACGGCATCATGGTGTACCAGGAGCAGGTGATGCAGATGGCGCAGGTGGTCGGCGGTTACTCGCTCGGCGGCGCGGATCTGCTGCGGCGGGCGATGGGTAAGAAAAAAGCGGAGGAGATGGCGGAGCATCGCCAGATTTTCCGCGACGGCGCCGCCAAGGACGGTTTGACCGAAGCCAAGGCCGACGAGATTTTCGACTTGATGGAAAAGTTCGCGGGCTACGGCTTCAACAAGTCGCACGCCGCCGCTTATGCATTGCTGTCTTATCACACCGCTTACCTGAAAGCACATCACCCCGCCGCGTTCATGGCAGCCAACTTGTCGCTGGCGATGGACGACACCGAAAAGATCAAGATCCTGGTGGAAGATTCGCTGACGGTGTGCAAGCTGACCTTGCTGCCGCCGGACATCAATCTGTCGGATTACCGTTTCACGCCGGAAGGCGAGCCGGGCAAGAAGGCGACGTTCATCCGCTACGGCCTTGGTGCGGTAAAAGGTTCGGGGCAGAACGCGATTGAAGCTATCATCGCGGCCCGCCAGGAAAAGCCGTTCGTCAACCTGTTCGATTTCTGCCTGCGGGTAGACAAGCGCCAGATCAATCGTCGCACCATCGAGTCGCTGATACGCGCCGGTGCGTTCGATTGTTTCAAGGTCGACCGCGGAATCCTGCTGGCTTCGGTGCCGCGCGCGATGGAAGCAGCAGACCAGAAACTGGCGTCCGCCAACCAGGTCAGCCTGTTTGGAGGCGACGACAGTGATCTTGAAGCGCCGATCGAATATGTGCAGGCGGCGCCATGGACTGACAAGCAAAAATTGACTGAAGAGAAGAGCGCGCTCGGTTTCTATCTGTCGGGCCATCTGTTCCATGCCTACGCCGCTGAAGCGCGCCGCTTCGCCCGCACTCCGCTCGGCAGCCTGGAACCGTCGCGCGAACCGCGCGTCCTGGCAGGCATCATCTCTGGCTTGCGGGCGCAAATGACACAGCGTGGAAAAATGATGATCGTGACGCTGGACGACGGCAGCGCGACTGTCGATGTCACTGTCTATAACGAGCAGTTTGAACCGAACAAGGCGTTTTTCAAGGAAGACGAATTCCTGGTGGTGCATGGCAAGGTGTCGGAAGATCGTTTCAACGGTGGTTTGCGGGTGTCGGCGGAGAGGGTGATGGATATTGCTACTGCGCGGATTCAGTACGGCCGCCAGATCGTGCTGTCCCTATCGTCGCTGTCACAGAAAATCGATGCGGCGCAGCTTAGGGACATGCTATCGTCGCATCGCTCAGAAACCGGCTTGCCCATGACGCTGCGCTATACCGGGGAAGGCATCGCTTGCGAAATATTATTCGGCAATGAGTGGAGAGTTTCGCCTAGCGATGGCCTGCAGCTCGCCCTGATAGAAAAGGTGGGACCGGAAGCGGTCGCTGTGGAATATTAAACTGATGCGATTTATCCGGCGCCGTCTCACCATTTAACTTAACCCCGGAGAAGAAATTTGTCCTATATCAAATGGCCTGTGATTCTGGCCATTCTGCTGTTTCCTGCTTTATCCATTGTGCTGCACAACGCTGGCAATGCCTGTTTATTCGTGCTTTTGATTTGCAGCATAGTCGCACTGATCCTGCGCTGCAAACCTATGGACATCGCGTTCAGTCAAGTGTTGAAAGACTATTGGCTGCTTCATCTTGCCATGGCTTCCTTGTTCATTGCAGTTATTCTCAATCAGCTTTCGCTTGGAATTTTTGACGCCAAGCAATATGATCGCGCGTTGCGCCTTGCCGTCTTTGCGCCTGTCTTTTGGATAGTAATGGCGGCACCCCTTAAATATCTGAAGTATGTGCAGTGGTCTTTCATTTGCGGAATCATTGCAGCAACGATCAAGATCTATCTGGTGACGGACGGAGGAATATCGCGGCCAGGCAATATCGGATTTCTGCTGATCATTGCTTTTTCTGACATTGCCCTGTTGCTTGGTTGTATGACACTGCTGTCGATCGGCTGGAACAATCGCCGCAATAAAATGATCATGGCCCTGAAATTCATCATTTTTATTGCCAGCCTGTACATCACCATTCTGGGACAGTCCAGAGGCACCTGGATAGCGATTCCTTTTTTCATGATTTTCGCAGTCCATTCCTGGAAAAGAATCCAGTTGCGCCATAAGTTGATGCTGACAATTTTCTCTCTTGTCGTGGTGGGATCCGTGTTTACTTTCAGTAGTACAGTGGAAACCAGGATGACGGAAGCTAAATCGGATATTTCTCTTTATCTGCATGGGAAAAATGTTGATACTTCGCTAGGTATCAGACTTCAGCTCTGGCGGGCATCCTGGGAACTGTTCAAGGAACGCCCGGTTTTTGGGATCGGACGGGAGAACTTCGGTATAGGTTTGGAAACCCTGTCTGCGCAAAACAAGATTAGTCCCCTCGCGGCATCTCTTGCACATTCTCACAATGAACTTTTGTTTAATCTGACCATCTTGGGGATATTCGGGCTACTGGCGAACTTGTCGATATATTGCGTGCCAGCGTATTATTTTTACAGGGAAATACATCACCCTGATAGGGACATTAGAGTGGCGGCAGGATTGGGGGGGCTCCTCTGTCTGGGCTTCTTTATCTTTGGCCTTACGGATCTGATGTTTTTCTGGACAGTTCTTGGCGGGTTTTATTGCATGAGCGTTGCGACATTCCTTGCGATCATACTTAAGCGCAAAAAAGAAATTAAGGCCGACTGACTGATGAGCTCATCTTCCTATACAACTTATTTCAAACGCCTGGCGATACTACACCGGCCGTACAAAAAGCGTCTGTTTCTGGGACTGCTCGGGATGGTGGTAACTGCGGCAACAGAGCCGCTGGTTGCTTATATTTTCAAGATTTTGCTGGATAACGGTTTTGTTCAAAAGCCGACTTTTCCGCTGTGGTTGGTGCCGGTTGCCGTGATCGGTGCATTTGTAGCACGCGGTGCGTCAACCTTCTTGACGACATACATGACTAATTGGGTTTCCACCCGGGTATTGAATACCTTGCGGCAGCAAATGTTCAACCGCATCTTGCAGGTATCAATCGATTTTCATGGCACCCATACAGTGGGCCGAGTGATCAATTCGATCATGTTTGAAGTACAGCAGATCATAGAAATGATCAGCAAGCTGTTTACATCGATTGTGCGCTGCGTCCTGACAGTAGCTGGTTTGCTAGGTTACATGCTGTTTATTAGTTGGAAGCTAACGATTGTCGCGCTGGTGTTGATGCCCCTGATGATCATGGTAGTACGGACGACTGCCAAGCGCCTGAAAAAACTCAACAAGGATTCGTTGGACGTTAATGCCCAGTTGACTCAGGTAATAGAAGAAACCACGCGCGCGCAGCAGGTCATCAAGGTGTTTGGCGGCGAAGCCTATGAAAAGAGACGGTTCGAAGAATCAGCCGAGCATATCCGCCACTACAGCATGCGTATGACTGCGACCTTCGCGGCTACCGTACCCGTTACGCAAATCATGATGGCTTGCGCCATGTCTGCGATGATCACGATGGGGCTGGTGCAAGCAAGTCACGGACAGCTGACCGCAGGCGATTTCGTGTCATTCCTGGCGGCGATGATCGCCCTGCAAGTCCCTCTCAAACAGCTGGCTGAAGTGAACGGTCCGCTGCAGCGAGGCATGGCCGCGGCAGAAGCCGTATTTAAGCTGATCGATAGTCCGGTCGAACGCACCGGAGGCGTACAGTTGGACAAACGCGCAAACGGGAAAATCGAATTTTCCAATGTCGGCTTTTCATATCCGGGCCAGGAAAAGCCCGCGTTAAAAGGCATCAACCTGAGTGTCAAGCCTGGTGAAACCATCGCCTTCGTGGGGATGTCGGGCGGCGGAAAATCCACACTGGTGAACTTGATTCCCGGATTTTATTCGACGACTGAAGGCCGCATCCTGCTGGATGACTTGCCTATCGAAGACATCTCCCTGGAGAGCCTGCGAGCTCAGATAGCCATGGTTAGCCAGAATGTCGTGCTGTTCAACGACACTATCGCTGCCAATATCGCCTATGGCGACAGCGCGCCAGACCAGGTACGGATTGAAGCCGCCGCCAAAGCTGCTTACCTGGTCGAGATGATCGCCGCTTTGCCTGACGGTTACGAAACGCAGATCGGCGACAACGGTTCGCGCTTGTCCGGCGGCCAACGCCAGCGGCTGGCAATGGCGCGCGCTATCTACAAGGACGCTCCTATTCTGATTCTGGACGAAGCGACTTCGGCGCTGGACACCGAGTCGGAACGGGCAGTGCAAGCGGCGCTCGACCAGCTGATGCAGGGCCGTACCACTTTCGTGATTGCGCACAGGCTCTCGACTATCGAGCGCGCCAGCCGCATTGTCGTGCTCTCGAACGGTAGCGTTGTTGAAATCGGCAGCCACGATGAGTTGCTGAGCAAGCAGGGCGCATACGCAAATTTATATCATCTCCAGTTTTCCAAGGACGCGGTGAATGTAGAGATGTAGTGGATGGGATCTCAGGCTGATTGCTTGGGATCGCAGGCCTGCTTCCGCTGAAAATATCGTCCGAGAGAAATCACAAGAAAATCCCATGACAGATCAACTCGTTCCAGCCGAAATATTAAAGAAAACAGATAAGATCCTGTTCATCGCCCATCTTGCCCTCGGCGATTTTACTTACCTGCAGAATTGTTTCCAGGCCTTTGCGCAAGCCTTCCCGCATATCAAGATCCATATATGGGTGGATGAAGTGCGCCGCACCAAGAACACCGCAGCATGGCCCTTCCTGAAGAAATATGCCTTGTATGATTGGCTGGCGGAATGTCCTTTTGTCGCCAAGATCTACCAGCAGACCTATAGTCCCACCCTGTTTGAAGAATCGATCGTAGAGGCGCAAAAACAGCAATATCCGCTGGTGGTGTCGCTGTCGACCTTGAGGCCGCCCATGTATGCGACGCTGGCGCGCCAGATCAGTCCGCAAGGTTTTGTAGCCGGGATGAAAAAACCGGCCGGCATCCTCGCGCTACATAAGCGCCTGGCTTACCGCAAACTGGATGCCGCTTTTGATCCTGACCGGGTGGCGCCGCGGGGAGTGCATATCAGCGATGTATATGCGGCCTGGTTCAATCGTTTGTTCGGCATGGACAGCGCAGCATCGTCACGCCAGCCTTTCGTGCGCATCCCGGAACAATGGAGCCGGCACGCGCAGGAACAGCTGAAGCTTTGGGGTTTTGACCGCGACCGCCGGCAATCCGCCAATCCGGCCAAGCTGGTTTTCATCAATCCCTACGCCAAGACCCGCAAGCGTTGCTGGCCGCTGGAACGGGTGGTCGAACTGGTGGCGGCGATAAGAGCGCAAGACAGCTGGAAAGACACCCGTTTTATCGTCAACGTGGTGCCGGAAGAAATGGCGCAAGCCAGGACATTCTTCGACGGCCACGCGGTTGAGCGCTTGCAGCTGTTCAGTGCGCAGGAGAATTTTTTCCAGCTGCCGGCAATGCTGCGCGAGTGCGACCTGATCATCTCGGTTGAAACCGCGGTAATGCACTTGGCGAACGCAGTGCAAGTGCCTGTGATTGCGTTGATGCGCCAGAAAAATCCGGAATGGGCGCCGATCGATAAAGAGAACAGTATCGTGATCACCGCTGCAAACCGCCGAGACTGGGTGAAAGCGATTACGGTGGCTCAGGTGATCGCGGTTCTTAATCAGAAATAGCGGAAACAGCCAGGCTGGAGGATTTTTCCGCCAGCGTTTCTTGCCGCCATCGCAAAACGATCTCGGCGACACTTTCAGGGGTGATGTTTTCCATGCAGGCGCAAGTCGCGGCCTGGCTATCCTTGCAACCAGCGCAGCTGATCGGCAGGGACAGGGCTTGCGCCCGTTTCCCCAGCGGCGCCCAGCGCCCTGGATGCATCGGGCGCGTCGGCGGAAACAAGCCGAGCGTGCGCTGGCCCAGCGCGGCAGAGATATGGAGCGGACCGGTGCCGCTTGCAATCAAGCCGTCGGCGGCATTAATCAGCGAGCTGAGCTGGTCTAAGGTGTACTTGCCGCACAGGTTGCCTACATTCTGCAATTCCAGCAATTCCTCGGCGTGCTCGGCTAGCCACTGTCCTTCGGCGGCACTGCCGGTCAGCCACAGATGGGTATCCGGGTATTGGCTCAACTGCCGGGCAAGCGCCGCGTAGTGCTTGATGGGCCACTCGCGCCCATGTCCGTTCGATTTTGTATGAAGGATCAGATTGAAGCGATATGGCTGGAGCAGCTGGTTTATTTCGGGATTCTGCGGGACGTCGAAATCGTAGAGGGCTGAAATGACAGGCAGTTCGGGGATCGTGTCAAAGCCGAACGGGCGCAGGAATTCAAAATTGAATTGCGCTTCATGATGCTCGGAATTCCCTTTCTTGAATCGTACCCGGCGGTTGCAATACAGCATCTGATACAGCTTATGGCGCGCGTTGCCGATACGGTTGCGGATGCGGGCTTTGAACGCTATGACCGCAAGGCGTTTGTTCGGCTGCGCCAATATGATGGTGTCGACGTTGGCGTGAGCGAAATAGGCGGGAGGATCCAGCAGGAAACTTTCCAGTTCCACTACCTCATCTATGCTCCGGCATTGCTTGACGACCGGTGCGGCATAAGCCCGGCACAGAAAACTGATTTTCAGGGCCGGATATTGCTGCTTCAGAAAAGCGGCGATGGGTAATGTCAGGATAACGTCGCCGATATTATCGGTGCGGCATATCAAGAGATGAGAGCTGGTTATTGCCATTGTTGGATCGGTTAAGGCTATGTAAACGATGAGTTGCAGAAATTATAACCGGCCGCCTGGATGGCCGGTGGGGTTCTCACTTTTTGTTACTTTTCGCACATATTTACCTGGCGGAAAGGTATTTCATGTACCACTTGAAACTGTCCAGCACCTGGCCGCGTTTCATCAGGAAACGGGAATACATCCTCATCTCTTTATAGTTCCTTGGCGCCGGATCGAGCGCCAGGTCCGCCCAGGGAGAAAGCGCCTGGTATTTCACGAACAACTCGGTGGAGGCATGTAAACACCAGTCGTTCCAGGGTTTCACCGCGCCGGCGAAATGGATGAAGACGACCGGGCCGATGTCGCGCATCTGGCGCTTGTCCTTTTCCAGGTCATGGATCAGGTCGTAGAGGAAATTCCATTTCCTGTCGATGTAGCGGATCTTTCCTTCCAGAACCACATTGAGCGCATCCTGGTCGGGAAATCTGTACTCCTTGCCGTTTTCCAGGATGGCGAGAATGGTCTTCTCGGTGATTTCCTGCGTTATCCAGTTCTCGACATGCATGTACATCACGCCAGAGTTGAAATATTTCTGCGACGACAGCTGCAGGGCGGCGCAGCGTCTTCTGGTGGTTTCATCCGCGTCTGGTACAACAATCGCCGCGCTGTCGCCGAAATCCATGGCCGTCAACTCGGCCATGCTGCCGACGCACAGGATATCCGCATCCAGGTAAAGCACCTTGTCGCACATGCCGCGCAGGGTCGACGGGATCAGCAGGCGAGTGAAGATGGTAGGCGAATAGTAGGAGAACTGCGAGATGTGCGCGAACGGCTTGAATACTTCCGGATCGATAATGTGCACGTGCGTCTTGAGCTGGTACATCTGCTCCAGCTGCTTGAAGCGCTTGCGGTTGTCTTCGGACAGCGCAAAGGCAAACACATGGAAGGTGAAAGTCACGCCAGGACTATTGGCGATGATGGAGGCGATCGTCGCTCCCATGCTGCGGCAATAGTGGTCGTCGACGCAGAAGGCGATATGGAAAGAATCGTCAGCGGCCGCAGGGAATGTCGGTGAAGGGTTATTCATGTAAACCTTACATAAGGATGATGTCGTACTGCTCCTGCGGATAAACCGTTTCCACCTGCAGGGAAATCGGTTTACGGATGAAGTCGCCTAGCATCGCCAGATGCTGGGATTCTTCTTCGAGGAACATGTCGACCACCACCTGCGACGCCAGGATGCGGAATTCGCGCGGATTGAACTGCTTGGCTTCGCGCAAGACTTCGCGCAAGATTTCATAACAAATGGTGCGCGCGGTCTTGACCTGGCCTTTGCCGTTGCAGGCGGGGCAGGGCTCGCACAAGATATGCGCGAGCGATTCGCGAGTGCGCTTGCGGGTCATTTCCACCAGGCCCAGTGCGGAGAATTCGGATACCGATTTTTTGGTGCGGTCGCGCAGCAGGGCCTTGTGCAGCTCGGCCAGCACGGCGCTCTTGTGCTCGCCGTTTTCCATGTCGATGAAATCGAGGATGATGATGCCGCCCAGGTTGCGCAGCCTGAGCTGGCGAGCGATGGCGTGCGCCGCTTCCAGGTTGGTCTTGAAAATCGTATCGTCGAAATTGCGGCCGTTGACGAAGCTGCCGGTGTTGACGTCGATGGTGGTCATGGCTTCGGTCTGGTCGACGATCAGGTAGCCGCCGGACTTGAGCGGCACGCGGCGGCTCAATGCTTCCTGGATTTCTTCTTCGACGCCGTACAGGTCGAACAAGGGCCGTTCGCCGGTGTAATGCATCAGCCGCGCGGTGACGGACGGCGTATAGGTGGCAGCGAACTCCTGCAGTTTCTGGAAATTCTCGCGCGAGTCGACCTGGATGGTGGTGGTTTCGTCGTTGACGAAATCGCGCAGCACGCGCTGCGCCAGGCTCAGGTCCTGGTGCAGCAAGGTAGGCGCCGGTTTGCTTTTCGCCAGCTGGGTGATGGACGACCAGGTCTTGCGCAGATACTCGATATCCATCTGCAGGTCGGCCTCGGAAGCGTCTTCGGCCATGGTGCGGATGATGAAGCCGCCTTTTTCTTCCGGCGGCAGCAGCTTTTGCACTTTGTCTTTCAACAGTTCGCGCTCGGCTTCGTTTTCAATCCGCTGCGAAATGCCGATATGGCGGTCTTGCGGCAGGTACACCAGCATGCGGCCGGCGATCGAAATCTGGGTCGACAAGCGGGCGCCCTTGGTGCCGATCGGATCTTTCACCACTTGCACGGTCAGCGACTGGCCGTCGAACAGCATTTTTTCAATCGGCGTTTGCTGGGCAGCCTGGCCATCGTGGGCGCGGGTTTCCCAGATGTCGGCGACGTGCAGGAAGGCGGCACGCTCCAGTCCGATATCGATGAATGCCGATTGCATGCCGGGCAACACCCGGACCACTTTGCCCAGATAGATATTGCCGGCCAGGCCGCGCGACAAGGTGCGCTCGATGTGCAGTTCCTGCACCGCGCCCTGGAAAATCAGGGCGACGCGGGTTTCCTGGGGGGTGATGTTGACGAGGATGTCTTCGCTCATAAAATGCGGATGCCTGCCTGTTGTAATAGTTGCGCGGTTTCAAAAAGGGGCAAGCCCATGATGCCTGAATGGCTGCCGCGTATGCTTTCGATGAAAATCGCCGCCGGTCCCTGGATGCCGTAAGCGCCGGCCTTGTCGTAAGGCTCGCTGGTATCGCAGTAGGCTTCGATCATGGCCTCGGTCAGCTCCTGGAGTAAGACATCCGAAACCTGCGTGAGTTGCCAGGATTGTTCGCCATGGATGACGGCGATGCTGGTAAGGACCTGGTGGCTGCGTCCCGACAAGCGCCGCAGCATGGCGCTGGCTTCGGCTTTGTCGGCCGGCTTGCCGAGAATCTGGCCGTCGATGGTGACCGTGGTGTCGGCGGCCAGGATGGGCCGCACCGGCAGGCTGCGCCAAACCATCATCTGCTGCGCGGCGCGGGCTTTTTCCATGGTCACCCTGGCGACATAGGCTTGCGGCGCTTCGTGAGGCAGGACTTCCTCGCTGACATCGGGGCCGCGCGGAGTCTGATCGCGTAGCAGCAGCAATTCGAATGCGACGCCGATCTGTCGCAGCAGCTCCCGCCGGCGCGGGCTTTTTGAGGCAAGGTAGATTTTCTGGTAAGGATTTTTCATTGCTGGCGGCTGCGGCGGATACGTCGTCTGATAATTCCAGCGATTATTGCAGAGTTAGCTGCGGATTGGGGGCATATCGAGGACTTATTGGGGTGCAATTATCAGCGATCAAATTCGGGAACAATCAAACCCGGTGATACGGATGATTCTGGGTAATCGACCAGGCCCGGTAGAGCTGTTCCGCCAGCAGCACCCTGACCATGCCGTGCGGCAGCGTCAGGCTGGAAATGCGCAGCAGGCTGTCGGCGCCAGCCTTGAATTCGGGATCCAGGCCGTCGGCGCCGCCGATGATGAAGGCGACATCGCGCCCGTCGCGCTGCCATTGGGTCAGCTGCTGCGATAACTGGACGCTGGTAAGGTCTTTGCCGCGCTCATCGAGGGCGACGATGCGCACGCCTTTCGGCAGCACCGCTTCGATCCGGCTGCGCTCCAGCGCCATGGCGGTTTCCGCGGTCTTGCTGCCGGAACGTTCGACCGGCTTGATTTCCTTGAGGACGATGCGGCAGTCCGGCGGCATGCGTTTCGCATACTCGCCGAATCCGCTTTCTATCCATGCCGGCATTTTATGGCCGACCGCAGCGATGATGAGCTGCATGGGGGGAGGCTAGGGATGCAGCAGCTTATTCAGCTGCTTTTTTGGCCGGAGCACGCTTGACGGCCGGTTTCTTGGCCGGGGCCTTTTTTGGCGCCGCAGTCTTCTTCGGCGGGATCGAACTCTTCGACGGCGCTACCTTGATGGTTTTGCCGACGGCTTTCTTGGCGCCGTCGGTCTTGACCGGTTTCTTGCGCGCAGGAGCTTTTTTCGGTGTTTCCTCTTCCGGCTTCAATGCCTGCGAAGTAGTCAGGTGGCGCGAAATCTTCTTCGGCTCTTCTTCTTCAGCTGCGGTGCGGGTCGAAATTCGTTTGGCGGCGCCGAACTTGACTTCCTTGTCGCCCCAGATCTCTTCCAGGCGGTAATAAGCGCGGATCGCCGGCTGCATGATGTGGACTACCATGTCGCCCATGTCGACCAGCACCCATTCGCCGGTGTCTTCACCTTCGACGCTGAGGATGGTGCCGCCGTTTTCCTTGACCTTGTCGCGCACCGAGGCGGCCAGCGCCTTGGTCTGGCGGTTGGAGGTGCCGGAAGCAATTGCGATGCGGTCGAACAGGCCTGTCAGGTGGACCGTGTCGTAGACGCGGATGTCCTGGGCTTTGACGTCTTCGAGTGCATCGATGACGAGACTTTGTAGTTTTTTGATATCCATTTAATTCTTATAGAGATGATGTTGTTCAATATAGTCCAGTACTGCTGCCGGGACCAGCGTGTCGGGTCGTTTTGCATTGTGCAGCGCGGCACGAATTTCTGTTGCCGAAATGTCTACAGCCAGGTTTTTCGCCAGGTAGGTCAAGCCGTGCGCGCTCTGGCGGATCTGTTCCGGGGTGGCGGCGCGGCGTGTGAATTCGCGCGTAACCTCGGCTGGAACCTGCGATTCGTCCATGGCAAACCCGGGCCGCGAAGCAACGCCCAGATGGGCATAGTCAAACAGGCGGTCCCAGCCTTGCCAGCTGTTCAAGTGCTGCAGCTGGTCGGCCCCCATCAGGAACACGATAGAAGCCTGCGGCCCCAGTTCAGCGCGCAAGGCTTGCAGCGTATCTATCGTATACGTCGCGGTTTGCCGCCGGATTTCCTGCTGGTCTATGACCAAGGGCACGCTTTGCTGGCTGAATGCGCGCTCCACCATCGCCACCCGCTGTTCCGGCGTGGCTTCCAGCCCGTGCTTCTGCCATGGGTTGCCGGCAGGAATCACCCGCAATTCGTCCGGCGCCAGCAAGGTCACAAAGTACTTCGCCAGCGCGACATGGCCATTATGGACCGGATCGAAACTGCCGCCGAGCACTGCAATACATGGCCGGGACTGGCCCTCAGGGCGAGCAAGCTGGCTAGGTATCATAGGGGAGCTGCCCATCACACCCACTCGCGATGGATCAGAAAATCGGTGTACAGCTTGGCTTCCGGGCTTCCTGCCGCCGGTTGCCAGTCGTAACGCCACTTGACCACGGGCGGCATCGACATCAGGATGGACTCGGTGCGTCCCCCGGATTGCAGACCGAACAAAGTGCCGCGATCATACACTAAATTGAACTCGACATAGCGGCCGCGGCGATATGCCTGGAAATCGCGCTCGGTTTCGCCGTAGGGAATATCCTTACGGCGCGCCAGGATCGGGGTATATGCCGGGATGAAGGCATTGCCGACGCTTTGCATCATGGCGAAGCTCTGTTCGAAGCCAAGCTGGTTGAAATCGTCGAAGAAAATGCCGCCGACGCCGCGCGGTTCCTTGCGGTGCTTCAGGTAGAAGTAGTCGTCGCACCATTGCTTGAAGCGCGGATACAGTTTCTGCTCGGCGCCGCTGTCGAAAGGGGCGAGGGCGTCGCGGCAGCTGCGGTGGAAGTGTTCGACGTCTTCCGTAAAACCGTAATATGGCGTCAGGTCGATGCCACCGCCGAACCACCAGACCGGTTCCTGGCCTTCCGCGCTGGCGATGAAAAAACGTACGTTCATGTGCACGGTAGGCGCAAACGGATTACGCGGATGCATCACCAGCGACACGCCCATCGCTTCCCACTGGCGGCCGGCCAGCTCGGGACGGTTGGCGGCGGCCGACGGCGGCAGGCTCTTGCCCATCACATGCGAAAAGCCGACGCCACCGCGTTCCAGTACATTGCCTTCTTCGATGACGCGCGAATTGCCGCCGCCGCCCTCGGGGCGTTGCCATTGGTCGCTGCCGAACTGCTTGCCGTCGATCTGCTCCAGTGCTGCGATGATGCGCGCCTGCAGGTCGAGCAGATAGGATTTGACGGCGCTGGCCGGATTGCCGGCGGTGATGTTTGAGCTCATCGGGAATGGGAGTGGTGCCTGCGCTAACGGGGGTAGGGTGGACAGGTTTTTCTGCCCACGCGGTGTGTGTCGGCATGACGTTCCGCGTGGGCACAAGTGCCCACCCTACATTTTATATGCCAGACAGTGCCGGTTATCTGATCAGGCATGCTTCTTCAATGCCCGCCAGCCGATGTCGCGGCGGAATTGCGCACCGTCGAAATGAATCGCATCGATCACGTTGTAGGCCTGCTTCTGCGCCATCTTGACGCTGTCGCCCAAGCCGACCACGCACAGCACGCGACCGCCGGAAGTGGTCAGGCGCTCGCCGTTCAGGGTGGTGCCGGCATGGAAGGTCACGGTGTCGACTGTCTCGGCGGGAATCCCGGTAATCAGGTCGTCCTTGCGCGGAGCGTCGGGATAACCGGCAGCGGCCATCACTACGCCGAGCGCGGTGCGGCGGTCCCATTCCAGTTCGATCGTATCCAGCGTGCCGTTGACGGCGTGTTCCATCACCGTCAGCAAGTCGGTTTTGAGGCGCGCCATGATGGGTTGGGTTTCCGGATCGCCCATGCGGCAATTGAATTCCAGCGTTTTCGGGTTGCCCTTGTCGTCGATCATCAGGCCGGCGTATAAAAAGCCGCTGAACGGAATGCCGTCCTTGGCCATGCCTTGCACGGTGGGCGTGATGATTTCGCGCATGACGCGGGCGTGCAGCGCCGGCGTGACGATAGGCGCCGGCGAATAAGCGCCCATGCCGCCGGTGTTCGGGCCCTGGTCGTCGTCCTTGAGGCGTTTATGGTCCTGGCTGGTGGCCAGCGGCAGGATATGCTTGCCGTCGACCATGACGATGAAGCTGGCTTCCTCGCCGGCCAGGAATTCCTCGATCACCACCCGTGCGCCGGCATCGCCGAGGCGGTTGTCGGACAGCATCATGTCGACCGCGCCGTGCGCCTCTTCGATGGTCATGGCGACCACCACGCCCTTGCCGGCAGCCAGGCCGTCGGCCTTGATGACGATAGGAGCGCCTTTCTGGTGGATGTACTGGTGGGCGGCGCTGACATCCGAGAAGGTCTGGTATTCAGCGGTCGGGATATGGTGCCGCTGCATGAACGACTTGGCGAAATCCTTGGAGCTTTCCAATTGCGCCGCTTCCCGCGTCGGTCCGAAAATCTTCAGGCCGCGATTGCGGAAAATATTCACGATACCGGCCGCCAGCGGGGTTTCCGGGCCGACCACGGTGAGCGCGACATGTTCGCGCTCGACAAAATCGGCCAGCGCGGCCGGATCGGTGATGTTGATGTTTTCCAGGCGCTGGTCGAGCGCCGTGCCGCCGTTGCCAGGCGCGACGAAGACCGTTTGTATGCGCGGGGATTGGGCGATTTTCCACGCCAAGGCATGCTCGCGGCCGCCAGAGCCCACTACCAGAATTTTCATATGAGTCCGTGTATCAGTCTTCGATTACAGCATTGCTATAGATTTCTTGCACGTCGTCCAGGTTTTCCAGGGCGTCGAGCAGCTTTTGCATCTTGATCGCATCGTCGCCGGCGAACACGGTTTCGGTCGCAGGTTTCATGATGATTTCCGCCATCTCGGCCTTGAAGCCGGATTTTTCCAGTGCTTGCTTGAGCGCGGCAAAGTCGTGCGGGCCGGAAATGACCTCGATGCCGCCTTCGTCATCGGTAATGACGTCCTCGGCGCCGGCTTCCAGCGCCGCTTCCATCAAGGCATCTTCATCGGTGCCAGGCGCGAACAGCAACTGGCCGCAATGCTTGAACATGAAGGCCACCGAACCTTCGGTGCCCATGTTGCCGCCGAACTTGGAAAACGCATGGCGCACTTCGGCTACGGTACGGATTCTGTTGTCAGTCATGCAATCGACAATGATGGCGGCGCCATTGATGCCGTAGCCTTCGTAGCGCACCTCTTCATAGTTGACGCCTTCCAGGCCGCCGCTGCCGCGCTGGATGGCGCGGGTTACGTTATCCTTCGGCATATTGGCGTCGGACGCCTTGTCGACCGCCAGCCGCAGGCGCGGGTTGGCGTCGATGTCGCCGCCGCCCATGCGGGCCGCAACCGTGATTTCCTTGATCAGGCGAGTCCAGATTTTTCCGCGCTTGGCATCGGTGGCGGCCTTCTTGTGCTTAATATTGGCCCATTTGCTGTGTCCAGCCATGATGGTTCTTTCTTGCTTGAGTTAGCTATAATCAAAGCGCAATTTTACCATATTGCACTTTCTTGAAATCCATTGAAATCCACTTAAAACGTCTGCCAAACCATGTCAAATCCTCTCCTGATTGCCAAAAACGCCCAGCACGACCTGGCGCTCCTGCCTGCACTGGTGAACCGCCATGGCTGCATCACCGGCGCTACCGGCACCGGCAAGACTGTTACCTTGCAGGTGATTGCGCAAGCGCTGTCGGACAGCGGCGTGCCGGTTTTCATGGCGGACGTCAAGGGCGACCTGTCCGGCATGGCCAAGGCCGGCGCGGCGTCGGACAAGCTCAAGCAGCGCCTGCAGACGCTCGGCATGGCCGAGCCGCAGTGGGCCGCTACGCCCGTGACTTTCTGGGATGTGTATGGAGTGCAGGGGCATCCGGTGCGGGCCACCATCTCTGACATGGGGCCTTTGCTGCTGGCACGCATGCTTAACCTGAACGATACGCAGCAGGGCGTGCTGCAGCTGGTGTTCAAGATTGCCGACGACAATGGCTTGCTGCTGCTGGACCTGAAGGATCTGCGGGCGATGCTGCAGCATGTCGGCGATAACGCCGCCAGCTTCCAGACCGAATACGGCAATATTTCCGCTGCCAGCATCGGCGCCATCCAGCGCGGCCTGATCGGCATCGGCGAGCAGGGCGGAGAGCAATTCTTCGGCGAGCCGATGCTCAACATCGACGACTTGATCCAGACCGACGGCAACGGCAAGGGCGTGGTGAACATCCTGGCGGCCGACAAGCTGATGAATGCGCCGCGCCTGTATTCGACCTTCCTGCTGTGGATGCTGTCGGAACTGTTCGAACACCTGCCGGAAGTCGGCGACCTGGAAAAACCGAAGCTGGTGTTTTTCTTCGACGAAGCCCACCTGCTGTTCAGCGAAGCACCCAAACCTCTGCTGCAAAAAATCGAACAGGTGGTGCGCCTGATCCGCTCCAAGGGCGTCGGCGTGTTCTTCGTCACGCAAAACCCGCTGGATATCCCCGACACCGTGCTCGGCCAGCTCGGCAACCGCGTGCAGCATGCGCTGCGGGCGTATACCCCGCGCGACCAAAAGGCAGTGCAGGCCGCTGCCGATACCTTCCGCGCCAATCCCGAATTGAATACCGCGCAGATCATCAGCGAACTCGGCGTCGGCGAAGCGCTGGTCTCTTTCCTCGACGAGAAGGGGCGCCCGAACATTGTCGAACGCGCCTTCATCCTGCCGCCGGCATCGCAGATCGGACCGGTCAGCGACGACGAACGCAAGCAGCTGATCGCGGCGTCGATCGTCGCCGGCGTATATGAAACCGCGGTCGATCGCGAATCCGCGTATGAAAAACTGAAAGGGCGCGTTGCCGCCGCTCCGGCCGGCAAAGATGGCGCCGACGCCGCTGCGGACACTGCAGGCAGCGCCGGCGGCAGCTCGTGGGGCAGCGTGCTGGGCGGACTGCTCGGCGGCGGCTCCGGACGCAAAGACAGCGTGGTGCAGGCGGTGGTCAAATCCGCTGCGCGCACCATCGGATCGCAGGTCGGGCGCGAGCTGATACGCGGCGTGCTGGGATCTTTGCTGAAAAAGAAGTAAAAAATAAGCGAGATTCGCCATCACCGACGATCGCGTTTTCGGGCAACGGCAGGAGGCAGCGTTTTTCCTATCCATTGCCTTAGCAACGCGATCTTCACATACCCATTACAATTCAATCATGGGCAAGCAATGAGCGGTAAGTTACAGCCTGGCAGTCGCCAGATTTTTCTTGGCGGCTTGGCAATTGCAGTTGCCGGCGCGGTCCTGTTTTCTGCCAAGGCGATCGTCGCCAAGCTGATCTATCGCTATCAGGTCGATGCCGTGTTGCTGATTACGTTTCGCATGCTGTTCGCCTTGCCCCTGTTTGCCGCAGTGGCTTTGTGGAAGGCGCGCAGCGAAGCGCCGTTGTCGAACCAGGACCGGATGCGGATCGTGGTGCTGGGATTGATCGGGTATTACCTGTCGAGTTTTCTTGATTTCCTCGGCTTGCAGTATATTTCCGCCGGACTGGAGCGCCTGATTCTGTTCTTGACGCCCTCGTTCGTGCTGTTGATGTCGTTCCTGTTTTACCGGCGCCGGGTCAGCTGGATGGAGTGGGCGGCCCTGCTGATTTCTTACCTGGGCACGGTGCTGGTGTTCCTGCACGATGTGCGCCTGGGGGGATCGAATGTCGGCCTCGGCAGTGCGCTGGTGCTGGGAGCGGCAATCAGTTATGCGCTGTACCTGATGCTCTCCGGGGAGCTGGTGAGCCGGGTCGGGGCGATGCGGCTGGTGGCGTATGCGATGTGTGTATCGTGCGCTGCCTGTATTGTGCAGTTCCTGCTGTTGCGGCCGTGGCCGATCCTGTTGCAGCAGCCGGCGGCCGTATATGGCTTGTCGGTCGTCAATGCCATGTTTTGCACTGTGCTGCCGGTATTTTTGACTATGGTCGCGGTGGCTCGCATCGGCCCGGCGACTGCGGCGCAGGCCGGCATGGTAGGACCGGTTTCCACCCTGTTTCTGGGGGCATTGATTTTGGCGGAACCGATTACGGCGATTCAGCTGACCGGTACCGGACTGGTGTTGGCGGGTATTTATCTGATTTCAAAAAAGAAATCATAGGGATTGAAAACAGTAATAACAATTAAAAAAGCGGCAGTTTGGCGCAATATTTGGAGGTGAAAGCAATCATGGTAAAAGCAATCAGGATGTCGCGGACCGGTGGCCCGGAAGTGATGGAATATGTCGACGTCGAAGTCGGTGACCCAGGACCGGGCGAAGTGCGGATAAAGCATGTCGCCTGCGGTCTGAATTTTATCGACGTCTACTTCCGCAGCGGCTTGTACCCACAGCCCTTGCCGGGCGGACTGGGGCAGGAAGCGGCCGGCGTGATCGAAGCGGTCGGCGCCGGCGTGCAACACGTCAAGGTGGGTGACCGCGTGTCATACGCCACCCGCCCCAATGGCGCTTATTCCGAGGCGCGTGTGATGCCTGCCGCGTTCCTGGTCAAATTGCCTGACTCCATCAGTTTCGATACCGCCGCCGCGATGACTTTGCAGGGCTTGACGGTGCAATACCTGTTCCGGCGCACCTTCCCTTTGCGCGGCGGCGAAACCATCTTGTTCCATGCTGCTGCCGGCGGCGTCGGCCTGATCGCCAGCCAGTGGGCCAAGGCGCTGGGCGTGACCATGATAGGCACCGTCAGTTCGGACGAAAAAGCGGCATTGGCGAAGGCAGCGGGCTGCGCCCATGTGATCAATTACAAGACCGAAAATTTCGTCGAGCGTGTACGTGAGATCACCGGCGGCAAAGGCGTGCCGGTGGTCTACGATTCGATCGGCAAGGATACTTTCATCGGTTCGCTGGACAGCCTGGCGCCGCTTGGCACCATGGTCAGTTTTGGCAATGCTTCCGGCGCGGTGCCGCCGTTCAGCCTGAACGAGCTGGCGTCGCGCGGTTCGCTGACCATCACCCGGCCTTCGCTGCCGAGCTATATCGCCAGCCGCGCCGACCTCGATGCGGCTGCAGCGGACCTGTTCCAGATGGTGGACAGCAAAAAGATCACGATTGAAATCAACCAGCGTTATGCCCTGAAAGACGTGGCGCAGGCGCATATTGACCTGGAGTCGCGCAAGACCACCGGCTCTACCATCCTGATCCCCTGAGGCATGCATGAATGATCCCTTGGAACAGCAGCCGGATGTGCAGAATCCGATGAATCATCCGGAAGAGCAGCCCAGCGGCAGCGACGGCTCGCCCAAGTTCGGCCGCCTGCTGATAGTACTGGTGCTGGCAGTCATCCTGATCGGTTTCATCACGTTTGCCAGCGAATGGTTTTATAGCTGACCCGGCATCCAATAAAAAAAGGCCTGTGGTCCCCAGGGAGCACAGGCCTTTTTTCGTTTTTCCGTAAATCTGCAGGCTTTTATTTCTGGTCTTCGACTTTCAGCTCAACCTGGTGCGGCACGCCGCTTTTTCCCGGGAAATCGGTAAATGCGCTGCGCACCAGGTATGGCATCACGGCCGGCAAGGAATTCATCTTGCCTTCGCTGGTTACCGTGACGTCATACAGCTTCTGGCCGCCGGCGGCGCGCGTGATCACAATGTTCAGGCGGCGCTGGAACAGCTGGAAGTTGTATTCGCGCTGGCCCACCACTTGCGGTGCGTACCAGAACGGATCGTAGAACGGGCTGTAGAACCCTGGACGGCCAAAGCCGTAAGGTCCGTAAGGGCCGTACCACATGGGATCCGCCACCACCGGCTCGACCACATGGACGTCGCGCGCGGCAATGCCGTAATTAAGCGCGACCTTCAGTTGCGGCGAGCCGCCGTCGGCCTGCACAAATCCCAGGCGCTGCAGTTCGGTCCGCACCAGGTTCTCGTAATTTCGGTATTCCAGGTCATTCTCATGTGCCGCCGTATGTTCGAACACATAGGATTTGTTCGGCAGATCGGCCGGCCATTCGTTGAAAGCGGTGACGTCGCTGCGGATGACCGTGGCACAACCGCCCAGCAGCAATGTGAATGCGGCCAAACAGAGAGTGATGATGCGTTTCATTGTGATTCCTCTTGGTGGGGGATTGCAGGCCGCTCCAGTGGCTTGCCTGTTTGGCAGTACCTGGCGCCGGCAGCTGGACTGTCACCATTCTAGCCAAGTCTTCATAGTGCTGCTCTATCGCTTGTCGCTGCCTGTCAGCGGAAGAGCAGGGTTTGCAGGCTGGCGCATCAAAATGGTGTATTTATGTTAATTTTAAACGAATTCCGGCAGCAGGGCTTTGTTTGCAATTTGCTACCGGTAACTTGCCTGCCGGCCGGCAATCCGCTGCAAATTGCATGATGCTTTGCGCTTTGATTGGTAGAATCACAGTCTGCCCCAATTATTGAGACTGACCAGCCACGTTATTAAGCAGGCCGCCAAGCGATCCTTGGCAGACCGGCTTAGTTGCCGACTGTAGTTACCAACCATAGTTATCAACCGTCGTTATCAACCGTCACTCCACACCATCCTATGCGCACAGATACCTCCGCCACGCCAACTACCGTTCTTCGTAAGGATTACACCGTTCCCGCCTTCCTGGTCGACACCGTCGACATGGGCTTCGACCTTGATCCGGCAGCCACTCGTATCGCCACCCGCATCACAATGCGGCGCAATCCGGCCAGCGGCAGCAAGGAAATCGTCCTGTTCGGCGAAGAGCTGGAACTGGTGCAACTGCGCCTCAACGGCAAACAATTGAAACCCGGCCAGTACCAGCTGGAGGCCGGCAAGCTGCGCATTGCCTCGGCGCCGGCCAAGGTGGTGCTGGAAATCGAAACGCTGACCAGCCCGGAAAAAAATACTTCGCTGATGGGTTTGTACGTATCCAACGGCAATTTCTTCACCCAGTGCGAAGCGGAAGGTTTCCGCAAGATCACCTATTTCCCCGACCGTCCCGACGTGATGGCCAAATACACCGTGATGCTGCGCGCCGACAAGAAGAAATATCCGGTGCTGCTGTCGAACGGCAACCTGATCGAAGAAGGCGACCTGGCGGATGGCCGCCACTACGCCAAGTGGGAAGACCCGTTCAAGAAACCGTCCTACCTGTTCGCGCTGGTGGCCGGCAATCTGGTCTGCCAGGAACAAAAATACACGCTGAAATCCGGCCGCGAAGTCTTGCTGCAGGTATGGGTCGAAGACGGTAACCTGGACAAGACCCAGCACGCCATGGATTCCCTGATCAACAGCATCCGCTGGGATGAGGAGCGCTTCGGCCTGGAGCTCGACCTGGACCGCTTCATGATCGTCGCCGTCGGCGATTTCAACATGGGTGCGATGGAAAACAAGGGCTTGAACATATTCAACACCAAGTATGTCCTGGCCAATCCGCGCATTGCTACCGATGTCGACTACGCCAATATCGAAGCCGTGGTCGGCCACGAATATTTCCATAACTGGACCGGTAACCGCGTCACCTGCCGCGACTGGTTCCAGCTGTCCCTGAAAGAGGGGCTGACCGTATTCCGCGACCAGGAATTTTCGGCGGACATGGTCGGCACCGACAGCGGCCGCGCCGTCAAGCGCATCGACGACGTGCGCGTCTTGCGCCAGGCTCAGTTTCCCGAAGATGCTGGCCCGATGGCGCACTCGGTGCGGCCGGACTCCTATGTCGAAATCAATAATTTCTATACCGTCACGATTTATGAAAAGGGCGCCGAAGTGGTGCGCATGTACCAGACCCTGTTCGGCCGCGACGGTTTCCGCAAAGGCATGGACCTGTACTTCGAGCGGCACGACGGGCAAGCGGTCGAGTGCGACGATTTCCGCGCCGCGATGGTGGACGCCAACGGCCGCGACCTGAGCCAGTTCGAACGCTGGTACAGCCAGGCCGGCACGCCGCGGGTGCAAGTGCAGAGCAAGTACGACGCCGCCAAGAAAACCTATGAACTGACGCTGACGCAGACTTGTGCGCCGACACCGGGCCAGGCCAAGAAGCTGCCATTCCATATCCCGGTTGCAGTCGGCCTGCTCGACAGCAAGGGCAAGGACATGCCGCTGCGTTTGCAGGCGGACGGCAAGGGCAAAGGCGGTGCCGAAACTACTCGGGTGCTGGAACTGACCAAAGCCGAACAGACCTTCCGTTTTGCCGATGTCGCCGAACAGCCGGTGCCGTCCATCCTGCGCAATTTTTCAGCGCCGGTGGTGCTGGACGTCGAATACAACGACGCCGAGCTGGCTTTCCTGCTGGCGCATGACAGCGATCCGTTCAATCGCTGGGAAGCCGGCCAGCGCCTCGCTACGCGCAGCTTGCTGGTGCTGACCACGGCAGTCCAGGATGCGTCGCAAGCGGGCCATGTGGTGGCGCTGCAAGACGTCCTCAACAACGCCGCCTCCAACAGCGGCGCCCTGGGCGAGGCATTCGGCCTGATACTCAACGATGCAGCGCTCGACGCCGCCTTCCGCGAGCTGGCCTTGACGCTGCCGTCGGAAACGCTGTTGGCGGAGCAGACCGAGGTGATCGACCCGCAAGCAATCCACACATCGCGTCAGTACCTGCGCGGCAAACTGGGGCAGGCGCTCAAGGACGATCTGCTGGCGGCCTACCACGCCAACCAGACGCCGGGCCTGTATAGCCCGGATGCGGAAGCGTCCGGCAAACGCGCGTTGAAGAACGTCGCCTTGTCGTACCTGATCCAGGCCGACGACGAAGCTGCGCACGCACTGGCCCAGCAACAATACGACAACGCCAACAACATGACCGACCGCCTGGCCGCGCTGGTTGCGCTGACCAACAGCAGTGCGCCGGGCAAGGCTGCCGCCCTGGAAAAATTCTACGAGGATTTCGCGCAGGAAGCACTGGTCATCGACAAATGGTTCGCCTTGCAAGCCACTGCCTACACTGCCGATGTCGCGGCGATCCGCGCCTTGTCGGAACATCCTGCTTTCACGCTGAAAAATCCGAACCGTGCACGCAGTCTGATTTTCAGTTTCTGCAGCGGCAATCCGGTGAATTTCCACGCGGTCGACGGCAGCGGCTACGAGTTCTGGGCCGACCAGGTGATCGCGCTCAACGCTGTCAATCCGCAAGTGGCGGCGCGCCTGGCTCGCAGCCTGGACCGCTGGCGCAAATATGCGCCGGCGCTGCAGGAAAAAATGCGCGCGGCCTTGCAGCGTGTCGCGGCGGCGCCTAACTTATCGAAGGACGTACTGGAAGTCATCGGCAAGGCACTCGCCAATTGATTTTTGCAATTTCACTACCGATGGCGGGTTTGTTCCCGCGATCGGCAGCGAATAAGCTGTGAAGCGCCACAACCAAGAAAGAGCAATATGAAACGTATTAGTCTTACCCAGCATCTGATCGAACAACAACGTTTGCACAACAGCATTCCGGCCGAGCTGCGGCTGCTGATCGAAGTGGTCGGGCGCGCCTGCAAAACCATCAGCCACGCGGTCGGCAAGGGTGCGCTGGGCGAAGTGCTGGGCAGCGCCGACAGCGAGAACGTGCAAGGCGAAGTGCAGAAAAAGCTGGACATCATCTCCAATGAAATCCTGCTGGAAGCCAATGAATGGGGCGGCCACCTGGCGGCCATGGCTTCGGAAGAAATGGAATCGATACACCCGATCCCGAACCGCTATCCGCAAGGCGAATACATGCTGCTGTTCGATCCGCTCGACGGCTCCAGCAACATTGACGTGAATGTTTCCATCGGCACCATTTTCTCGGTGTTGAAGGCGCCGGACGGCATGAAATCGCCGACCGAGCAGGACTTCATGCA
The DNA here is from genome assembly GCF_001584145.1 of Collimonas fungivorans. NCBI lineage: Bacteria > Pseudomonadati > Pseudomonadota > Betaproteobacteria > Burkholderiales > Oxalobacteraceae > Collimonas > Collimonas fungivorans. The sequence continues at coordinate 1,476,102 of NZ_CP013232.1, forward strand.
GTCAGGCCGCAAGCAGGTCGCTGCCGGCTACGCCGTCTACGGCCCGCAAACCATGCTGGTGCTGACTACCGGCAATGGCGTGCACTGCTTTACCCTGGACCGTGAAATGGGTTCATGGGTCCTGACCCAGCGCGACATGCAGATCCCGGCCGAGACCAAGGAATTTGCGATCAACTCGTCCAACGCCCGCCACTGGCACCCGCCGGTCACGCGTTATGTCAACGAGATGCTGGCAGGCAGCAGCGGCCCGCGTCAAAAAGATTTCAACATGCGCTGGATCGCATCGATGGTGGCGGACGTCCACCGCATCCTGAACCGCGGCGGCATCTTCATGTACCCGGCCGATGCGCGCGAACCGGACAAGCCAGGCAAGCTGCGCCTGATGTACGAAGCCAACCCGATGGCTTTCATCGTCGAGCAGGCCGGCGGCGCCGCTACCGACGGCAAGCAGGCGATCATGGATATCCAGCCGGAGAAACTGCACCAGCGGGTGCCGGTGTTCCTCGGCTCGAAGAGCGAAGTCGAACTGGTGACCCGTTACCATCAGGAATAAGCTGGAACCCGCTCCGTGAAGCCCGGCCAGGCACAACGCGAGGCGCTTCACGGGGCGTCATGACGGCAAAACGCCAGACCTAGTAGAATCGCACACTGCGGCAAAATTTATCCATAAAGACAAGAGGAACAGATTGAAAACAGCACTAATCGGAGATAAAGACGTCCCCGAGTTCGATCACGACATCATGACCAATCTGCTGATCACGTCGACAGAACTGAACGTCGTCAGGCAAGAGCAGATATTGCTCGGTATCCGCAATGCGAAACAGGAAATTTACCGTGTCATCGGCGCCTCCAGCAGCAAGCAATTCAACAATGCGGCGGAAGAGCTGGAAGACCTGGGTTTGAGCAATGAACTGGAAGAAGCCGATCGCGCCAAGAATGGCTACGATGCGATTTTCGGTTTGAGCGAGTAATTCCGGCCTGCAAGTACGGACGGCTACGATTGCTACTGCCAGCTCGGTGAGCTGGCAGGGCTGGACAGACAAGATGTCTGCCGGCCTTTGTTTTTCCTCTTTTTCTCCTTTGTCTTCCGGCATGGCGGGACCTGGCGGCTTTTCCCCGGCCAGCTTTTTCCTTCAATTTCCGCCTTTTGCTGATTGCTCCTATGCCGTGCTTTCGCTTAGGATCGCGATAACCCACGCCTAAGTACTGCATTTTTGACTTCATTATATTTCCATATAGAAATATAATGGCCGCTGCACTCAACTAGAGGAACTGAATAATGAAAGCAATCATTGCACTTACGGTGCTAACGCTCATTATCATGGCTGTGATTGCTGTGGTTACCCGGGAGAAGCAGGCGAAGCTGCAGAAGCGCCGCGAATACATCAAGAAAAAACCGATGTCGAACAACGAACAGATCATGTACTGGCGGCTGGTCGGCGCATTGCCGGACCACATGGTGCTGGCGCAAGTCGGGCTGAGCCGTTGCCTGGGCACCAAGGATAGTACCGGCCTCGACAGCCTGACGGCAAAGAACCTGGATTTCGTGATCTGCGATAAAGCCAGCGATGTGGTCGCGGTGATCGAGATAGACAACCGGAATCACAACAGCAAGACCGTCAGCAAAGACGACGAAAGAAAATACAAGGCGTTGAAAAAAGCCGGCATCGATATCATCCGGTGGCGCGCAAATTCACTGCCGAGCGAAGCTGACATCAGGGAGCGGTTCACGCTGCTGGACCCGAGCAAAAAATTGCGGATAGTCAAAAACAAGACCCATCAAACCAGCATATTCGGGATCGGCATAGGCAAATACCGCAACACCGGCGCCGGCTGAGCCGGGCAGGCTGCTTAGGTGCCGCTGCCTCAAGTCGTAATTACGCAGTTGCGGCCCTGGTCCTTGGCGCGATAGAGGCGTTCATCCGCGGCGCGGAAAATCGTGTCGATGGTGTTGCCGTCGCGGCCGAACTGCGATACGCCAATGCTGACCGTGAGTATCACCTTGGACATGACGATGTTGTCGAACACGGCATTTTCCGTGGCGGACCTGATGCGTTCGCCGATGGCTACCGCAACCTCCAGCGTGGCTTGCGGCAGCAACACCATGAATTCTTCGCCGCCCATGCGCGCCACGCTGTCATAGGGGCGGATCTCTTCCAGGCATTTCTGTACGAAACCCTGCAATACCTCGTCGCCTACCTGGTGGCCGTAGTGATCGTTGATGGCCTTGAAATTATCCAGGTCGAGGGCGAGCAGGGAAAACGACAGGTTATCGCGCCTGGACCTGGCGATTTCGGCATCTACCCGTTCGATGAAATGGCGGCGGTTGGAGGCGCCGGTCAAAGGGTCGGTCGAAGCCAGGTGCTCGAGCATGCGGTTGCTGTGCTGCAGTTCTTGCAGCGCGCTTTCGGTCCGGACCATCGCCATCGCCAGCCGATTCACCATTTCTTCCTGGTTGTAGATGCTGGAGAATGAACGGGTGGTATGGAATGCCTGGATGATGCCGTAGCTGAGGAAGAAGAATCCGCCGGCGAAGATGGCGTGGGCCAGCCACCACATATGGTTCCACGGGCGGCCGAGAATGAACGCCAGCGACGACAGGCCGAACAAGGCGATCGAAATGCCGAAGATCGTCATCAGTGGCGAGCGGATGCGTCCGGCCAGCATGAGGATGATGTTGACGGCGGAGAAAAACAGGGCGCCGCCTTCCATTGTCAGACGCACCGCGGGACTGCCCGCAATCGCCGAATAGGCGATAAACGCCACCGCGATATCGATCAGCAAAAACATCGCGATCCAAATCCGCCATGGACGCGGATTGGTACGCTGTTCGGGAGCGTCGGGTTCCTGATTGAAAGATAACAAGCCGATCAGCAGCAGGATCGCCATCGCCAGGCGCGATGCCGGACCGTACAGCAGGAACAGCCAGATATTGTGGTGCGCCATGCCGGTGAAAACGCCGTGCAGGGCGTAGATCAGGGTAAATCCTAAAAACCCCAAGGTCAGCCAGCGCAGCAGCGGCTCTCCCGACGACAGGTAGCAACGCCAGCTGACATAGGTGACAAATACGCCTTCCAGAGTCGCGGCGGCAATCGCGATTTCGTGGAACAGGTGGTCTTCGAATTTGAGTCCAGGGTCCTGGAAGAAATACAGGTAGGCGATCAGGATAGCCGGCGACAGTGCAAAGCCGGCAATTAACAGGCGCGCATAGATTTTCGTCACCCGGCGGATTGCTTCCGGCTGCCCGCCGATTTTTACGCTCATGTCCATATGCATCCTTACCGAGATGATGGTCCCATCATTAAACGGCGGCACGTCTGTTCACAAAACACCAATCGAGAGCAGCTTGCTGAAAGCAAGGTAACTAGTGGACTGCAACAACCACTGGTAACCTTATATCACGTAGGCCCTTGCGATGAAAGTGCTTGTTGGATTGATATTTAAAGCGCCAATCAAAGCAGCTGCCTGCCGCCCGGCTACCTATATCATGGTGGAAATTCAAAACGGAGCGCTGCCATGGTTGAACAGTCTGATAACGGTGAATTTGCCAGCTTGCGCGAAGAGGTTCGCCAGTTCGTCGCCGAGCGCGACTGGGATCAATTCCATACCCCGAAAAACCTGTCGGCTGCGCTGTGCGTCGAAGCGGCGGAGCTGCTTGAACATTTCCAGTGGCTGCCAACCGGCGGCGGCGACGAACTCGCCCCGGGAAAATTGCAACAGGTGCGGCATGAAATGGCCGATGTCCTGGTCTACCTGGTTCGGCTGGCCGATAAGCTCGATGTCGACCTGCGCGCTGCCGTGTCGGAAAAAATGGTTCTCAACCGGCTTAAATATCCTGCTGATAAAGTGCGCGGGGATGCGCGCAAGTATTCGGAATACAAGGATGCCTAGTGCCGCTTGACCAGCTTGCCGTTAACCAGGCTGGCGGTGTTCAGGCATTCTCCTTCTGCCCAGGTTTCTTGCAACGTGCTGCGCAGACTGCCCAGATGCTGGTGCTGCTCACGCAAGGTGTCCATCAGCTGCTCGATTTCCTTTAACCGGCCATCCAGCTTGCTTAGCAGATCGTCCTTGGACAGTTCCTCATTGCTGGCGAATACGCTGCGGATAACATCTAGCGAAAATCCCAGGCTTTGCGCCATCTGGATCCGGCGCAAGCGTTCGATGGCGGCGTCGGCATAGTCGCGGTAGCCGTTGGCGCCGCGCTCAGGTTTAGGCAGCAGGCCGCTTTGCTCGTAATAGCGAATGGCCGAGGCCGCCATGCCGGTTTTGTCCGCCAGTTCACCGATTTTCATATCGCTTGACCTTCAAGTTGACTTCAAGCTTAGCATACAGTATTCCTACTTTCCCAGTGTGCCCGTCATGACTTCAACCATGTTTTCATCTTTGCAACTGCCGAATGGCAGCACCTTGCCCAACCGCCTCGCCAAAGCCGCCATGGAAGAAAACATGGCCGACAGCGGCCAGTTGCCTGGCGCCGCCATCCACCGGCTTTACCGTGCCTGGGCCGAAGGCGGCGCCGGTCTCATCATCACCGGCAATGTGATGATCGACGGCCGGGCGCTGACCGGGCCGGGCGGCATCGTGCTGGAAGCCGATACTCCCTTGCAGCCTTTCAAACAGTGGGCGGAAGCGGCGAAGCGCAAGGGCGCGCAAGTCTGGATGCAGCTCAACCATCCGGGACGCCAGGTGATGGCCGCCATGGGCGGCATGGCGTGGGCGCCGTCGGCGCTGGCGCTGGAGATGGGCAAGCACAGCAAGCTGTTTGTGCAACCTAAAGCGATGAGCGATGCGGAGATCCAGGAAATCATCAAGCGCTTTGCCGCCAGCGCCGCCGCCGCCGAACGGGCCGGGTTCAATGGAGTCGAAATCCATGCCGCGCACGGCTACCTGATCTCTCAATTCCTGTCGCCCTTGAGCAATCAGCGCCAGGACGAGTGGGGCGGCAACCTGGCAAACCGGGCGCGCTTGCTGCTCGATGTGGTGCGCACTGTGCGGGCGACGGTCGCGCCCGGATTCTGTGTGGCGGTAAAGCTCAATTCCGCCGATTTCCAGCGCGGCGGTTTTAGCGAGGACGACGCCCGGCAAGTCATCCTCTGGCTTAACGATTTGCAGGTGGATCTGGTTGAGCTGTCCGGCGGCAGCTATGAAAGCCCGGCGATGCAAGGACGCACCGCGGACGGCCGTACCTTGGCGCGTGAAGCCTATTTCCTGGAGTTTGCCAAAGAACTGGCCGCCGTTGCCCACATGCCCGTGATGACTACCGGCGGCATCGGCCGCAAGGCGGTGGCGGAGCAGGTGCTGGCCAGCGGCGTGGCGGTGGTTGGCATGGCGACGGCGCTGGCGATCGTCCCCGATTTGCCGGCGCAATGGCTGGCTGGCGGCGACCAGACTGCCCGCAGTCCGCAAGTCGACTGGAAGGATCAGGTCATGGCTGCAGTGGCCCGCATGGCGCTGGTCAAGCGGCGCTTGCGCCTGCTAGGCGCCAGTCGCTCCGCGGCGAGCAATCATTCGGCGCTATTCAGTCTGATCATCGACCAGTTCCGCACGCGCCGGCTGACGCGGCGTTACCGGCGCTGGTCGCAGGCCCGGGCCTGAGTTTGAAACTGCGTGAAACCGCGCGCTACAAGCTGATCCTGCCGCGGCCGATTTCGATGACCTTGCCGCCCACCTGGATGGCACGGCCGGCGCTCACTTTCAGCCGCAGCAGGCAGGGGCGCTGTACAGCTTCGCCTTGCTCGATTTCATATTCCGCCGGCAGCGCATGTTCATTGGCGATCAGCCAGCCGCCAAGATTGGCGCAGGCCGATCCGGTACCGGGATCTTCGGCCACGCCGCCGCCTTGCTTGGAAAAGAAGTAACGGGACAACACTCGGCCCGGCCGGTCCGGATCGAAGGCAAACACGTACACGGTCTTGCGTTCCAGGCTGCTCTCGGGCCAGGCATCGAGATGTGCGCTGTCAGGGCTGGTACGGCGCACGGCGTCCGTGCTGCGCAACGCTACCAGCAACTGATCGGCCCCGGTATCTATCCATACCGGTGTGGCCAGCAGATCGTCTTCATTCAAACCTAGCAGCGCCGCCATCTCGGCTTGCGTCAAATTTGCCGGTGCGGTTTTCAGTCCGCCGCTTTGCGGCGCGGTGAGGGTCCAGACATCGCCTTGGGCAGATACTGGAACTACGCCGGCCGTGAACTCCAGTGAGAGTGTATCGCCGGTATTGAGAAGATCACGCACCACGTGCGCGCTGCCCAAAGTAGGATGGCCGGCAAACCGCATCTCATAACCGGGCGTAAACACCCGCACACGGGCAGTGGCGCGTTCCGACGGTAGGATAAACGTGGTTTCCGAAAGATTGAACTGCAGCGCCAGCGCCTGCATGGTGGCGTCGTCCATGCCGCGCGCATCTTCAAATACGCACAGCTGGTTGCCGCCGAAAGTGGATTCTGCAAAGACATTGAGAAGACGGAAGGCATAGGAGGTCATAAGAATCCTGCTGAGCTGACAAGCGTCTTATTCTAGCAGCGAGTGGACTGTAACAGCCAAATCGAGAGCGCTTGTCACGTATCCGACGCGCATGGCGGCGTTGCACATGCTCGCAATAGTCTCGCTATTGCTCCGCTGTGCGCCTTGCCCTGCACGTCGGATACGCGCCCTTCGCTCTCGATTTGGCTGTTACAGTCCACTAGCCTGCCTTATCGATCCAGCTCGTGGTGCTTCAGATATTCCATGTCTTGCAGCGGCGAGGCCCCAAACAGCCGGCGATACTCGCGGCTGAATTGCGACGGACTTTCATAACCCACCTTGAACGCCACCGTGGCGGCTTCGATGTTGCCGCCCAGGAGCAGCTTGCGCGCCTCCAGCAAGCGTATCTGTTTTTGATACTGCAAGGGACTCATGACAGTGATGGCCTTGAAACGGTGATGCAGGTTCGACACGCTCATGCTGACACGCTTGGCCAGCTTTTCGATCTGCATCGGTTCGGCGTAATTGGTCTTGATCCAGTGAATCGCCTGGTTGACCCCTTTTTCCTGGTAGTGGGCCAGTACGGTCTGGCCCAGCACGTCGCCATCTCTGGCAGTGATGAGGCGATACAGGATTTCCTGCTTGACCAAAGGCGCCAGCGCGGCCAGGTCCTTGGGCTTCTTCAGCAACCGCAGCAGGCGCAGGAACGCCTCCTGCAGTTCGGCATCCGATTCCTCCACATAGGCGCCGGCGCGCGAGTGAGAATTTTTTGGAATCGAGAGCTTGCTTTCGATAATCTGCGCAGCTATTTCCTTTGCATCAAGGTCAATCCTCACTCCAAGATAGGGCTGCGCAACAGATGCCTCCACCACCTGGCCTGAAATCGGCATATCGATCGCCGACAGTACGTAGCTGCCGCTCCCGTAGTGCGTGATCTCGGTTCCTATCAATACCTTTTTTGTCCCCTGCAGCACCAGGCACATTGACGGTTCCAGCATGCCTCTGCTGAGTTCGGTGGGACGGGTAAAGCGGATGAAAGTGAGATAGGGCAGGGCGGTGGCGACGTCGCGCTGTTCTTCAGGGACGTCCTCGAAATGACTCAGCACCTCGGCCCGCAGGAGGTCCAGCGGGCCGCAAGGGAGTACAGGGATATTGCCGTTATTGCGCATTTTCATTGCTTGTTTCACCGTGACCCATGACGGCTTTCGGCTCCAGGTAGGCTTCAAGCCCATATGTGCCGAATTCGCGGCCGATGCCCGACTGCTTGAATCCGCCAAACGGCGCTCTTGGTTCATCATACATGCCATTGATGAACACGCGGCCGGCGACGATCTGGGCAGCCACCTTGTTTGCCCTGCCGATGTCCGATGAACTGACAAAAGCGTGCAAGCCATAGACCGTATCGTTGGCGATATCGATGGCTTCCGCTTCGGTTTTGTAGCTCAGGATGGCGAGCACCGGCCCGAAAATTTCTTCTTTCGCGATTCTCATGTCCATGGTCACATTCGTGAACACGGTGGGTTGCACGAAGTAACCCCGGTCCAGGCCGGCTGGATGGCCGGCGCCGCCGACCAGCAGTTCCGCGCCTTCTTCCACGCCCAGGCGGATATAGCGTTGCACCCGGTCATACTGTGTTTGCGTGACCATCGGCCCGATAGCGGTATCGCTATTGCGCGGATCTCCGACCTGCAAGGCTTGCACCGCTTTTTTAACGAGGAATTTGACTTCCTCGAGGCGGCTTTCAGGAACGATCAGGCGGGTGCCGGCCATGCACGCCTGGCCGCTGTTGACAGTCGCGGCCGCTATTGCAATGGGGATGGCTTTTTCAAGATCGGCATCGTCCAGGATCACGTTCGGCGATTTGCCGCCGAGTTCCAATGTGACGCGTTTCATCGTTTCAACCGCGCCTCGCGCGATGGTTTTTCCGACATCGGTCGAGCCTGTAAACGAAATCTTGGCAATGTCGGGATGGCGGGTTATCTCCGCGCCCACCGTGGCGCCGCGCCCGGTGACAATGTTGAACACGCCGGCAGGCAAGCCGGCCGCGTGCAGGCATTCGGTGAGCAACTGGGTTTGCAGGGAGCTCAACTCGCTGGGTTTGATCACCGTGGTGCTGCCGGCGGCGATCGCCATGGCCAGCTTGCTGCAGATGAAACCGTAATTGGCGTTCCAGGGAGTGATGAGGCCGACCACGCCGAGCGGTTCCAGCACGACTTTCGAGATGCCGACATGCTTGACGAAATCGAAGGTCTTCAACAGTTCTTTTGCCTGAAGAAAGCTGTTGGCCGCACGCTGTGTGGTTGCATTGCTTATGCGATGCGGGCCGCCGTATTCTTCGATCATGGTGTCCAGCAGCTCGTCCGATCGCGCCGCCACCGCGTCGTGCAAGCGCTGCAGATATTCCATGCGCTGTTCTTTAGTGGTTTGCGAAAAACTCTTGTAGGCAGCTTTCGCCGCAGCAATCGCGGCTTGTGCATCCTGTTCATCCGCGAGCGTGACTTTGCCGATCACCGCCTTGGTCGATGGGTTGATGAGTTCAAGTACTTCAGTACCGTGGGGTTTGATGAATTTGCCGTTGATATAAATGTGGTCTACCGTTTTCATGGGATCTCCGTGGATGGGTGAAACGTTGATTCCATCTTAGGCGGGCAGGCAAGACGCGGGGTAGACCAATGCTGTGCGAGGATTGCCTGATTCTGCCGAAATCGAAATTTCGCAGACCACAATGTCGGCGTCCGCGAGGTGTGTGCAAATGACGTTTTGAGTGGCCCCGGCGCGGCATTCATATCAAATGCTGTCTCCGAATTCCAACAAGAGTGTTAATTCTTGCAAAGTCCTCGGTTTACCAATATTTCCTGTTGGTAATTAATGCACCTGGCCGTTATGATTTGATAAGATTTGCCATCAGGTAAAATATAGCGTCGTATATTGTTTAAATAACATTTATCGGTAACGGTTCAATTTCGAGGAACCCCGCATGAGCAGTTTGCCTCAATCCATCCTGGCCCTGGTGCAGGGCCGCCAGCATAACCGGATATTGCGCTTGTCCTTTCCGCACGGCGACGGGCCGCAGACCACATTGGTGGCGAATCGTCTTGAAGCCGAAGAAGGCCTGTCGCGCGATTTCGAATATACGGTTGAAGTGCTGGCAGATGATGCCAGCATTCCGCTCAAGGATATCCAGGGCAAGATGGTGACCATTGAACTGGTGCGCGGCGACGGCAGCCTGCGCTATTTCAACGGCTATGTCTTCGAATTCCGATTGGCCAAGACCGATGGCAGCGTGGCGTTTTACTCGATGGTACTGAAGCCGTGGCTGGCCTACCTCCGGCTCCGGAAAAATAATCTTCTGTTCCACGGCAAGACCTTGCGCGAGCAGACCCAGGACATCTTCAGCGATTACGGCAAGCATGCCGACTGGGATTCGCATGTCAAAGGCAACGACCTGCCGTTCACCATGGCCTGCCAGTTTGACGAATCCGATCACAACTATCTGCACCGCCGCTGGGAAGTCGCCGGCTGGCACTACTGGTATGAACATTCCGAGAATGGGCACCAGCTGGTTCTGTCGGACGATTCCACGCAAGCCGAAGCGATTGCCGGCAACAGCTCGGAAATCCGCTTCCAGCGCCACGCCGGCGCGCAGGAAGAAGACGCCATCGGCGAATGGACTCCGATACGGCAGATCGTCCAGTCGCGGGTCGCCTTGTCGGGATTTAATTTCAAGGCGCCGATCCCGGCCAACCTTGATATCCCCACCATCAACCAGCAAGGCGACGTGCTCGATGTCGAGTCATACGAATATGCGGGCGCATACGGCTTCAAGGACCGCCAGGACGGCGACGCCATGGCCAAGCGGCAGATGGAACAGATCGAAGCCAGCGGCAAGCATGTGGCGGCGGCAGGCAACAGCCGGTTCGCTGCGCCGGGGCGTTCGTTTCTGCTGACTGGCCACTTCAATCTCGGTGTCTCCGGCCAGGCGGAGGGATCGGGCAAGAACGAGTTCCTGATCGTCAGCGTGGTCCATAGCGCCAGCAACAATTATCTGCAACAGGCAGATCAGGCGGCTGCCTATGACAACCGCCTGATCTGCATCCGCAAGAGCATCCCCTGGCGTCCGGCGCGCGGTTTCAATAGCGTCGACACCAGGATCCAGGCGCCGCAGACGGCGACCGTGGTCGGGCCGGCCGGGCAGGATGTGTATGTCGACGAATTCGCCAGGGTCAGGCTGCAATTCCATTGGGACCGCATCGGCGTCAATGACGAAAAGAGTTCAGCCTGGGTGCGTGTCGCCAGTTCGTGGGCCGGCAGCGACCTCGGCGCCATCTCCACGCCGCGCATCGGTTCCGAATGCATCGTCCAGTGGCTGGACGGCAATCCGGATCATCCGATCATCACCGGCGCTGTCTACAACCAGCAGAACATGCCGCCATGGCAGCTGGCCGACCAGCAGGTATTGACCGGCTTGCGCAGCCGCGAGTTCGGCAACGGCGGCAGCGGACGCAGCAATCACCTGATCCTGGACGACAGCAACGGCAAGATCCAGGCGCAGCTGAAAAGCGATCACCAGCACAGCCAGCTTTCCCTCGGCAATATCACGCGCATTGAAGACAATGCCGGGCGCAAAGATTTCCGCGGCGAGGGATGGGAGCTGCGCACCGACGGCCATGGGGTCGCCCGCTCCGCCAAAGGCATGCTGATTACTACCGAGGCGCGCGCCAATGCGGCTTCGCATATCAAGGACATGAGCGAAACGGCACAACGCTTGTCGCAAGCAACAGATGGTCATCAGGCGCTGGCTGAATTGGCCGAGCAGAGCGGCGCCCAGGAAGCGCCTGCACAGCAAGCCAATGTTGCGCAGGCCCTCAAAGGCCAGAACCAGGCAATCCAGGGCGGCGCTGCCGAAGGGGAAGGCAGTTTCCCCGAGCTGGCGGCGCCGCACCTGGTATTGAGCAGCCCGGCCGGGATTGAAACGACGACGGCGCAGTCGATGCATATCGCCAGCACCCAGCATACCGCGATCAGTTCCGGCAAGAGCCTGTCGATCGCCAGCGGCGACAGCCTGTTCGCCAGCGTCGCTCAGACTTTCCGCCTGTTTGTCCACAAGGCCGGCATGAAAATGATCGCAGCGGCAGGTGATATCGATGTGAAGGCCTTGTCGAACAACATCAACCTGCTGGCCAAGCTGAACATCAGCGTGACTGCCGAGCGCGTCACCATCACGGCCAAGGAAGAAGTCCTGATCAACGGCGGCGGCAGCTATGTCAAGCACAATGCCGGCGGCATTGAATACGGCACCAACGGTCCGCACGTGGTGCATGCCGCGAGCCGCAGCTGGCCCGGACCGCAGAGCCTGCCGGTCAAGACCCAGCCGGACATCTGCGTCAGCTGCATGCAGGAGGCGAACCAGCAGGCCTCAACGTTGACCAAGCGTCTCTGAATGGATATCGCATGAGCGCTCCGTTACACGCAATTCCTGATTCGGCAGAATCGACGCCGCTGCACGATCCGCAGCAATTCCTGGACGAAGTCGCGCAGGCGCTAAGCCACGATTTGCGCATTCTGCTGCGGCCGCTGCGCAGCGCTCAGTGCTACGCGCTGGTCAACGCCGGACAATGCGCGCCAGGCAGCGTCGCCAAACTCGTCGCCGACCACGAACTCGATGCCGAGCCTTTGTTCGCGCATACGGCAGAGGAGGCTCATGTCGACCAGGGACCATGGCTATTGCGCCTGCCGTCGCAGCCTTCGGACGCTTTGTTGCTGAGGCTGGCTGCCGATGCCGGCAGTAAACAGGCCCTCAGCATGATCGCCAGCCCGCTGCGCAATCATGTACTGTGCGCCCACCTGCGCAGCTGGTTCAACGGCCTGCTGGAAGACAAATCGCAAGTGCTGATGCGTTATTTCGATCCGCGCATAGGCCTGGACATGGTGCAATGCTGGCCGCAACCGGTGCGCCAGCAATTCCTCGGCGCGCTGCAGTGGTGGGCCAGCTGGGACCACCTGTTCACGCCGCGGGCGATTCGCGGTGCGGCCCAGCCTCAGCCGGCTGCGTTAGAAGAACCGCTCGAAATCGGCGCCGAACTGCAGCTGGCGCTGGATCGCCTGAACCACGCCGAGCGGTTGCAGGCTCTGATCCTGAAAGAAGATACCGATCCCGGCGAGCTCGACCACATTGCACCACCCCTACTACGCGTGATTGCCCATCTCCAGCTGCAACGGGCCGAGCAGCTGGATTTGAACGAATGGGGCGACCAGCGGCTGCTGATCGCCCTCGGCCTGCGGATGCACCCGCAAGCTTGCGACGAGCCCCGGTTGAACGCTCTGCTGCACACCAGCGCCGCTGCAAAGGAATCGATCGCTGCCGTCATCGGGCGCATGCCTGCGGCGTATTGGGAAGAACAGCAGGCCGATGCGCCGCGCAGCCTGGCGCTCCTCTCTGAAAAAATACTGACCCCGTTACGCATGCGCCGCGCTGGAAACGCTTCCAGCCACCCGCTAGCGTCATTGGCCTAATACTTTTATCCGGACTCTTACATGGCTGATATCTCTTCAAGCGTAGCAAATGCATCCAGCGGCAAGAACCAGGCTCCCGGCGTTACCGAGTGCGAAAAAGATCCGCCTATCAGTGCTGTCATTCTTTATCCCAGCCTCGGCACGCCGTTGATCTTGGCGCCGGGGCAGACCAAGTGCAGCATTTTCCTGGGAGCGGCTGCCGAGGCGCGTACGCATTTCACCATCGACGAGAAGACCAAGCAGGCGCATACGATCCATTGCGCAGTTGATCGCCATCTGCGGCTGTATGACATCGCGAAGAAAGACACAAAGACCGATACTACCCAGGGTACGTTATTTGGCGATGGTAAGAGTTTTTCTCAGGCCAAGACCGCGATCAAAGGCTGGCTGGTGGGCGACTTTGCTGCCGGGGTGCTGATCAAGAATCGCTTTGGCCAGCCATTTGCGACGATTTCAACCCAGGCTGCCGCAGTGTATCGCGGTCTGGCACATGTCTACGAAATCGAGATCGACCTCACGCAAGGCCCGTTCAAAGATATAAATGAGCATGCTTTCAAGACATTTGCCTGGATGGTGGAAATCGATGCAGAGCATGCCCGTCATCGCGAATATCAAGGCGTCACCCACGTGGAAGGGCAGGATATGTATATCCACGATTTCCTGCATAACGCCAAGAACGTCGCCGCCAATCATTTCGCTGCTCCCTATGAATTCAATCTCGATAACTTTCAGGCGACGGGCCTGCCGGCGCAGAGAACTGATCGGCTGATGAGCTGGCACCCGGTAATTAAGGCCAAGAAAGAGATACTCAAGATAGGGCATCTGTCGGATGTACATGTGAACGTGCGCCATAACGCGCTGGCGCAATCGCCGGCGCGTATTGTTGAAGATGATGCCGCTGGCGCACTTGCAGGTAAAGTGGGGGGCAAAGTCTGTAATAGTTTCATCGCTCTTAAGGACTTGTTTGAGCAATTCGGTAAGGGTGAAGACCGAGCAGACGCCATCTTCCTGACTGGAGACCTGATCGACTTCAACCGTAATATCGATCCCGACAAGGTGGGAGGAACGATTGGCGATCAGTGGAAAAATTTCAACGTATTAGGAAAGCTGCCTGACGGAAATTTGTATAAACGGGGCATGGACGACATGTTGATGTATAGCTTGGTGCGGCACGCCTACCGTGAATTGGCATTGCCGGTATTTATGACCACAGGGAACCACGAGGCGTATGCAGTGCCCTATGGGATTAGCCCGCGCAAAGAAGGATGGGCTTTCGATCTTGGTGTGCTGGATGGAGGTGTGCGTACGCCGTTTAAATGGAATAGCAAGGAAGAGGCTATAGAAGCGCATCGCCGCAAACTTGAAGAGGCGAGTAAATGGGTCGCAGGAAAAGCGAACGAGGGGATAGCTGCCGACCACAACATGACGATTTATGAAGCAACTTTGGCTTACGGACCGACTTACACCCACGTGTGGACGACAAGCAATTTTGATAACGATAATTTTGACTGGTTTGGCGCCTTGTTCACCCCACTGTCTGATTTTGTCATCAAATTCGGATCACAAGAGGGTGTTCAACCCAAGCAGATTTTATGCGGGCTGGAATGGGGGCAAGGAGAAGAATACAAGAATCTCATGGGGTTGATCGGGGTTGGCTTACCGGACGCACAAAGTGCCGGGATATTGCCGCGTGCTACAGAGTCAATTAATAAAAATCAAAAATTGCTATTGGAGCAAGCGCTCACGACAAAAATGGCTGCAGGGAAGATCCCGATAGTGGTCGGGACGCACTTCACCATCATCAACTACAACAAATCACCGCTGTCGAAAAAGCTTAGTTTTACGCCCTATGACACTGGAACAGGCGCGATACGGGTTAACAGCGACGGTGCATTCAACGATGCCAATTTCGGCACTTGCGAGAAAAATCTACGCTGGTATTTTCAAACCTGCGTGTTCTCTCCATCTCCGCAGCGGGTCGACTATCATCTGTCGGGGCACAGTCATCGCTCTGCCGTTTATACGGCAGAAGAAGACAAGGGTTATGGTATTTTGATGAGCACTGCCGAGATCAGCCCGTTGGGCGATCCAGGATTTTTGAAGGCCAACGAAGTATCGATTAAAGCGTCAGCTAATCACACCAATTTTATTGTCAGCAGCTGCGGCGGGCCGATCGGTGTGCAAAACCTGAATGGGGAACTTAACGGCTGGACCTTGCGTCCGCCAAGTGGAACCTTGCTAGACGTCGGTAGCGGCACCATCAGGCAAATCAAGAGCAATGACCCTAAGAAAAATACTCAACCGCGCTTGTGCGTGGCGCTCGATTATCTGGCTGTCATGAGCCGCGACGATAAAGACATCAAAGTCCCGATTCTCTTTGAGTTTGCCGCAATGAAACCGGGACAGGCAATGTTTGCTGGCGAATTGGATCTCATATTGAGCGAACAGTTGCTGAAGATGGACTGCATCGCCTCCGTCAAGATTTGGGTATTTGAAAATGGCAAAGATGAAGAAACCGGTAAGAAAAAAAGAATCTGGCACTCTCTATCTCCAAAACTGACCTCGAACAGCCCAGGACTTTTTCGCCCCACTTCTGGCCAGAAGCGACTGAGTTTCAGCGAGGAAGATATAAAAAAACTGAACAGTGCAGTCAAGTCCAATGGCGGCATGTCGGTTGCGCAAGCCTTTTGTGAAATACAGCTAAAGAAACCGACGATTGCTACCGGACTCGACTGGAGCAAGGATATGAATTGCAGTGATCCATGGGTGTTTCCACTGGACTTTCGATTCAGGTCGACTGGGATGGGGCCGATGCCAGACGTGGGTAGGCCTCCGGGAGAACGTGGCGAGGTGCCGGATTGGGCATTCTTGGAAAACAATTTTGCGGACAGAGGTTACATCGGTGCAAAAATGGCTATCAGACCAAATAACAGATAATCGGATACTGCCATGACCACTCGTCGCCGTTTTCTAAGTGCAGCATTGGGAGCTGCAGTTTTTCCTATATTGACTGGATGTAAAAACATGAATAAGCAAAACATTCGTACGTTTGGCAAAACCTTTGACTATCTCAAGGATCCGATGCTTCGCCAAAAAGAAGTCGGGGATGTGTTATTGACTGTACAGAATGCTGAGTTTAGCGGCGAAAAATTTGAAGGCATGGAATGGCGCAATATCCGGTTTATCAATTGTGATTTTGCAGGCGCTTACGAAATAGCTCCACGAAAATTGACAGATGCGAAATTTGAAGACTGTCGTTTCACTGGAATATTGAGTTACGGAGTGACAGATAATGTCCAGTTCTTGCATTGCAGTTGGACTGGGCAATCGGTGATGTACGGAGAGAGGGGCAGCAAGAATACCTTATTCCAGGAATGCCAATTTTTTGGACCGGATGCAGACAAGAACCATTGGGGCGGGGTTGGCACAGATGGTGAGGCTGAATTTGTCAAATGCAAAGCCAAGTGGTTTGGTTTTAGCGGGCAAACCAAACTTTCAATCCGTGATTGCGAATTTGAAGACTCGGAAATCGACACCGACAGCTTCGGTAATAGCGGAGAAAATTTTCTTTCTTCCGCTGTCTTGATCGAGAACAGCAAGCTGCGCGGGAAATTCGAAATAATTAGCCGCCAATTGCAGTCGCTTATCATCCGCAACACTGCTCTCGACCACATCGATCTTTCTAACAGTACCGTCAAAGGCGATGTACTTATAGAGGGACTTGAGGCCGGCTTTGTCGATGCGCTTTTCGACAAAGCCGCGAGTCTGACGATACGCAGCAGCAAAGTGAATGGCAATGGACGCGATGTATTTCAAACTTCACCGGCCGGGATTGTGCGGATTGACATTGATGGCGTGACTTTTGGCAAAGGGGAGGAGCCGGTATTTATTGGCGGAGGATTTTCCAATAAACAGGAAATAGCGCGTGTTAATCAATATCTGCGCCTTCATAATTGCAAGATCCCTGTATTGGCATCGAATCATTTGAATACGGAAAACTTGATTCTTGATACTTGCGCCATCCAGGAAGCCAGCTTCAAGGAAAGCCGCATCAGCAGGCTGGACATCAAGAATACAAAGATCCTCGAAAGGCTTGATTTCACGAATACGCAAGTCGAAACGCAAGATTTGACAACATTGGCGCCGTATAAGGGACGCGTTGATAAACTGGACGGATCAAATGTAAAGCTGCCGGGTTAATGCGAACGAGTGGCTGATTCAGAAATTTTAGATCGGAAAAAATACGATGATGGAAACGAGTCAAGCGCAGGCAAGTTGGCTGAGTCTATTGCCGGTTCTACTGGTGCTGTTGGTGCTGGCATTGCTTGTGTGGATCGTCAAAACCGTCAGGTCGGCAAAAAAACAGGAATCGACCTTGCAAGATGAGAAGACCGACGTCCGCGCGTGGAATTGGATACTGCGTGGAATCGGCCTGTCGCTATTGGTTAGTATTGCCTTTATTGTATTGACCGTCCTCCTGGGCCGTTCCATCAATTCGGCTGCCGTCGCTCCCTTCATCCCGCCGCTGTTTACCCTGTTATTCATAGGATGGCGCCGAATGATGAGGATGGCGCCGGGGAGTGCTGAGCCTGCCGCTCAGGCCTCGCGCCCGAATACATGGATCTGGCTGCTGGTAGCGGTCGGACTATTCCTGTTTTTCTGGCTGGCGTCGGTGAATATCGTCTATGTTTTTTATCTGGCCTTGCCTGCGCTGATAATCGCCGCGTGGTATTGCGCCAGGCGGCAATGGCGAAAAGAGGCTTATCTAGCGGTCGGCAGCGCCATCGCCTTCCCGTTTGTGGGCATCGGCCTTATGGTGGCGATGAACGTATTGTCCATGTATTCTAGTTCTTACAGATGAGTTTCGGATTGCACGAGGCCGCGTAATTGCGAGCGCTGCCTGCTTGGCTTAACGTAGTTGCACTTTTTTTCAGGACAAATCATGGCTTTAAAAATTATCGTGGTGGGCGACAAAACCAGTCATGGCGGTCACGTGATCAGCGGATCTCCCACGCACAACATACTGGACAAGCCCATCGCACGGCTGGGCGATCTGGTCGAATGTCCGCTGCTCTATCCGGGTGGTATACCGCACGGCGTCAACAAGATCATCGAAGGACATTCGACGTTTATCCTTGACGGGATTCCCGTTGCGCTGGAAGGTCACAAGACCGAATGTGGCTGTACGCTGATCGGCAGTATCGGCGCCACTGTGGGATAAATCAAACCGTTCCATATCAAAACGTTTTTGAATGAAAAAACGCCACCGAGTCTGTTAAACAGATTCTGTGGCGTTTTACGTTACTTGTCAGGAAATCTCGTGGTGCCGGAGAGAGGAGTCGAACCCCCGACCTCTTCATTACGAATGAATTGCTCTACCAACTGAGCTACACCGGCACTACTTTTGCAAAAAACACATGCAAGAGTACAAATATATTCTAGCAGCAATCAATCACTAGGTTAATGCAATTCAATGCCCAGGCAGGGCGGCATCTGCATCCCGTTCCGGGCGGCAGCGATAAATCTCGCGGTAAGCCGCCAGCCGCGGCTGCAGTGCTGCGTGGCGTTGCGGGTTGGGAGTGAAAGTTTCACGCAACGGCGGTTTGGCGCAGATGACGGCTTCTTTTCCAGGCTGGTCGTTGGCAGCCAGCCAGGCCAGGCGGGCGGCGCCCAGCGCTCCGCCGGTTTCGCTGCCGATGTGGGTCACCATGCGCACGTTCAGCGCATCGGCGATCAGTTGCGCCCAGTAGGGACTGCGTGAACCGCCGCCTACGAGAGACAATTCCGTGACTTCGGTGCCGGCGGTGTGCAAGGCGGCAAGGCCGTCTGCCATGCCGAAGGTGACGCCTTCGATCACGGCGTAACCCAGCGCGGCGCGGCCGTGGGCGTGCGACAGGCCATGGAATACACCTTGTGCATAGGGATCGTTGTGCGGGGTACGTTCGCCCGACAGGTAGGGCAGGAACAGCGGTGCGTTTTCCAGCGCCGCCGAATCGAGTTCGGCGATTTCATTCAGCAACGTGGCTTCGTCGACGCTGACCAGCCGGCAGAACCAGCGCAGGCAGCTGGCTGCCGACAGCATCACGCTCATCTGGTGCCAGCGGCCGGGCAGGGCGTGGCAGAAGGCGTGCACGGCCTGGGCCGGATTGGGGCGGAAGCGGTCGTTGACGACGAACAGCACGCCCGAGGTGCCGAGCGATACAAAACCGTCGCCGGGATTCACCGCGCCTATGCCTACCGCACTGGCAGCGCCATCGCCGCCACCGCCGGCGACGATGACTTCTGGCGACAAGCCCCAGGCATCAGCCACTTCGGCCAACAGCGTGCCGGACGATTCTCCTCCTTCGACCAAGCGCGGCATGTGCGAGCGGCGCATGCCGGTCGCTGCCAGCAGTTCATCCGACCAGTCGCGCTTGGCGACATCGAGCCAGAGCGTGCCGGCGGCATCGGACGGTTCGGATACCTTGTTACCGGTCATTTTCAGGCGCAGCCAGTCCTTGGGCAGCAGCACCATCTGCATGGCGGCAAATACCTCAGGTTCGTGGCGCGCCAGCCATAGCAGCTTAGGGGCGGTAAAACCGGGCATGGCCAGGTTGCCGGCGATCTGGTGCAGTTGCGGCGCACGTTCGGTCAACTCGACGCATTCGCTGATGCTGCGCAAATCGTTCCATAAAATTGCCGGACGCAAGACGCGGTCTTGTGCGCCGAGCACTACAGCGCCGTGCATCTGCCCCGACAGGCCGATGGCGCGCACGGCGCGGAACTCTGCCGGCGCTTTTGCACGCAGCTTGGCGATGGCTTCGCCGGTGGCTTGCCACCATTGCCCCGGATCCTGTTCCGACCAGCGCGGCTGCGGGCGTGATACCGTGAGTGCGCTGCCGGCGTCGGCCAGCAGCTTGCCGGCCTGGTCCATCAGGACGATCTTGACTTCCGAAGTGCCCAAGTCGATACCGAGATACATATCTCCATCCTATTGTATTTTTATGTGTGGCTATTAACACAGGCGCGGCAACGGATGCTGTCAGCGCGGCATCCTGTCAGGTCTGCTGGGCAAGCCAGTTTTGTACATGCACCAGTGCTTCCCGCAACGGCAACTCAAGCTGCGGGCTGCCAGCTAGTGTGCCCCATAAGGCGGGATCGGCGCAATAGGCGCGCACCGGGTCGGCGCTGGCGAGCATGGTCCGGGTGGCGGATTCGTCGAAGATGCCGTCCTGATAAGCATAAGGCAGCTTGTTTTTTGCCCAGCGTTGCAGGAACAGGAAGAAAAGCGCCGGCAGGACCAGAGTGGCGTGCGGCACCGCGCCGCGCGCGATGCATTCCTGCAGGGTCGGTACGATGAAGCCGGGGATTTTGGAGAAACCGTCGGCCGCCACGCGCTGGTTGCTGTCCTGGATATTCGGATTGCCGAAGCGTTCCAGCACCACGTCGCGATAGTTCGCCAGGTCGAGCGGGCTCGGCGTCAGGCAGGGAATGACGTCCTGCGTGACATAGTCATAAGCCATTTTGCGGATATCCGGCCGGGCGCAGCCTTCATGGATATAGTTCAGTCCGACCAGCGTGCCAGCCCAGGCGATGCAGCTGTGGGTAGCATTGAGTATGCGGATCTTGGCTTCTTCATAAGGCAGCACCGAGCGCACCATTTCGACGCCGACTTTTTCCAGTGCAGGGCGGCCGGCGGCGAACTGGTCTTCGATCACCCATTGGATGAACGACTCTGCCATCAGCGCGCAGGGATCGGTGTGGCCGGTTGCCTGTGCCACGCGCGCCCTGACTTCTTCGGTAGGACGCGGCGTGATGCGGTCGACCATCGAGTTGGGGCTGCTGGTGTGGGCGCTCACCCATTGCTGCAGGGCGGTTTCGCCGCGCAACGCCAGGAACTGCAGCAAGCCGTCATGAAACCGCTCGCCGTTGTGGCGCAGGTTGTCGCAGTTGAGCAGGGTGACAGGGCCGCCGTTGGCCGCGGCGCGTGCGCGCAGGATGGCGGTCAGGGCGCCGTAGATGGTATTGAGTTCACCTTGCAGGTCGGCCGCCAGGTCCGGATTGCCGGTGTCGAGGCGATGCTGGTGGTCCAGGTAATAACCGGCTTCGGTGACCGTGAATGAAATGATTTTGGTGGTGCTCCGGGCGCCGAACGCTGTCAGTTCCAGCAGTGCTGCATCCCACGGCACGATGGTCTTGATCGAGCGGATCGTTTCGTAGTTGCGCACGCCACCCGGCGTCACGGTTTCCAGAGTATAGGCGCCGCCCTGGCGCTCCAGGGCATCCAGCAGCGGCGTCATGTCGTCACGGATGTTGGCCAGCGCCAGCGACCAGCCGATGTTGCTGGCATCGCCGGTTTCCATCAGATGGTGCAGGTATACCGCCTGGTGCGCGCGATGGAAGGAGCCTGCGCCGATGTGCAGCCAGGTATTGCCGGCGGCGTCGGTGGTGGAGGAAGTGGCTTGCATGGTGAGTCCTGAATAAATAATGGCGAACGCCGCTTTGGTAAATAATGGTTATGCCGTCTGTGCGGAGGCGGGATGAGTTTGTCCTGTAGCGGAGACAGTCGCATCCAGCCGGCGCAGGGCACGGCCGCTCTGGTCGAACAGGTGGCAGCGCTGTGGATCGGCCGACACGCCGATTTCGCTGCCGCGCTGCATGTCCACCGTATCGGCCACGCGCAGCACCAGCGGTTCTTCGGATGCCGTGGAATCGGCATACAGATAGGAAAAATCTCCCAGCGCTTCCAGCACGGTGAATTTTGCCTTCAGCATCGGATTGTGCGGATCGAGCATCAGGTGCTCGGCGCGTACGCCGATGCTGACCGGGTCGCCGATCTGCAGGCTGCTGCCGTCGACCGCAACCGACTGGCGGCCGCCGCTGGCCAGTTCGACCAGTACGCCGTGGGTGGCGATGGCCGCTACCTTGCCGTCGATGAAATTCATCTTGGGCGAACCGATGAAACCGGCTACAAAACGATTCGCCGGGTGATGGTAAAGCTGCTGCGGCGAACCAACCTGTTCGACCCGGCCGGCAGACAGCACCACGATCTTGTCGGCCAGCGTCATGGCTTCGATCTGGTCGTGGGTGACGTAGATCATGGTGGTCTTGAGCTGGTCGTGCAGCCGTGAGAATTCCAGGCGCATCTTCACCCGCAGGGCGGAATCCAGGTTCGACAAAGGCTCGTCGAACAGGAATACGCTGGGCTCGCGCGTGATGGCGCGGCCGATGGCGACACGCTGGCGCTGGCCGCCCGACAGGGCTTTCGGCTTGCGGTCCAGCAGGTGATCGATGTGCAAAGTCTTGGCGGCGCGCTGGACCGCGGTGTCGATCTCGGCTTTCGATTTGCCGGCGATCTTGAGGCCGAACGCCATGTTGTCGTACAGCGTCATGTGCGGATACAGCGCGTAGGATTGGAACACCATGGCGATGCCGCGCTTGGCCGGGGGCACGTCGTTCATGCGTGTGTCGCCGATGAACAGGTCGCCGCTGCTGATGTCTTCCAGGCCGGCGATCATGCGCAGCAAAGTGGATTTTCCGCAGCCGCTGGGGCCGACAAAGACGACAAATTCGCCATCCTCGATGTCGAGGTTGATGTCGCGCATGACTTCATTGTCGTCGTAGCTCTTGATGAGGTTTCTGATCGTTACGCCTGCCATGATGGTCTCCTTCTGTTTTGTTCGTAGATCGCGGCCACGGATGGCTGCGACGCAATAGAATTAAGCGGCCTGTTTGCCGAGCAGTTCTGTCAATTGCTGCATGTCGTCGAATATCCGTTCGGCGCCGGCTGCCAGTAGTCGGGCGCCGGCTTGCTTGCGGTCATGCGCGACGCCGGTGAAGCCGATGACCCGGATGCCGGCGGCTACCGCCGAACGGACGCCGGTGATGCTGTCGTCGATCGCAATGCATTGCTGCGGCGCCACGCCAAAGCCGGCAGCGGCAGCCAGGTAGACGTCCGGCGCCGGCTTCGGGCTGCCAAGGTCGTGACCGCTGTGGATATGGCCGGTGAACAGGTCCAGCAAATCGCAGCGCCGCAAGCCGGCGTGGATGCGGTCCAGGCTACTGTTGCTGGCGACCGCTTTCGGCAAGGCGATCGCCGCCAGCGCTTCTCTGACGCCGGGAACCGGATTGACTTCTTCGCTGCAGGCACGGCCGACCGCGAGGTTGATCGCCTCGTAGTCCGCTGCAGCCAGGCCCAATTTGAACTCGCCGTCGACTTCATCCAGCAGCAGGTTGGTCATCATGCCCAGCCGCTCGGCGATGGCGCTGTGCAGCGCCGGTCCGGCCTGCAACATGGACGGCGGCAAATACGGCGTCAACTCGCGATGCAGGACAGTGAGAGCGATGCTCTCGCTGTCGAGCAAAACGCCGTCGCAATCGCAGATAAGGTGAGTGATATGTGAGGTCATGGTTAGCCTCACTTCACCGCGCCGAAAGTAAGGCCGCGCACCAGCTGCTTTTGCGCCAGCCAGCCGAGCACCATGATCGGAGCGATCGCCAGCAGCGAGGCGGCCGACAGCTTGGCCCAGAACAGTCCTTCCGGATTCGAGTAGGAGGCGATGAAGACGGTCAGTGGCGCACCGCTGACGCTGGTCAGGTTGATGCTCCAGAACGCTTCGTTCCACGACAGGATGATCAGCAGCAGGGCAGTCGAGACCAGCCCCGGCATGGAGGTCGGCAGCAGCAGGTATACCATTTCCTGCCAGGCGTTGGCGCCGTCGATGCGTGCCGCTTCCAGGATTTCCTTGGGCACGTCGTTGAAATAGGTGAACGCCATCCAGACCGCGATCGGCAGGTTGATCAGGGTGTAGATGATGGTCAGGCCGGTCACCGTATCGAGCAGGCCGGTATTCTTGGCCAGCAGGTAGATCGGGATCAGCACGCCGACGGCCGGCATCATCTTGGTCGACAGCATCCACAGCAGCAGCTTCTGGGTCCGTGCGGTGGGGAAGAACGCCATTGCATACGCTGCCGGCACCGCGATCAGCAATGACAGGATGGTCGAGCCGAGCGAGACGATCAGCGAATTGCCGACGAAGTTCATGTAATTGCTGCGCGCCATCACTTCATGAAAGCTTTCCAGCGTCGGCCAGAAGATCAGTGTCGGCACGTAAGCCTGGTGCTCGGTCTTGAAGGCGGTGATGGCAACCCAGAAGATAGGGAAGAACAGGATGATGGCGCAGACCCACGCCAACAGTCCCAGCCACAGGCGGTTTTTATTTTTAGCGCTCATTTTTCGTTCGCTCCTTTCAGGTTCTTCGCCATCATCCGTACCAGGAAGAACGACACAATATTGGCCAGGACCACGGCGATGATGCCGCCGGCCGAGGCGATGCCGATATCGAACTGCTGCAAGCCGATCGAATACACCAGGTAAGCCAGATTGGTGGTGGCGGTGCCAGGGCCGCCAGCGGTCGTGGTGAAGATTTCAGCAAAAATCGACAGCAGGAAAATGGTTTCGATCATGATCACCACCGTGATCGCGCGCTTGAGGTGGGGCAGCACGACATACCAGAACACCCGGATCGGCCCGGCGCCGTCCAGCTGCGCGGCTTCTTTCTGTTCCAGGTCGAGCGACTGCAATGCTGTCAGCAGGATCAGGAAGGCGAACGGAATCCACTGCCAGGCGACGATCATGATCACCGACAGCATCGGATATTCGGCTAGCCAGTCGATCGGCTCCAGGCCGACCAGGCGCATGGCCCATGCCAGCAGGCCGTAGACCGGATGCAGGATCATGTTTTTCCAGATCAGGGCGGCAACGGTCGGCATCACGAAGAACGGGCCGATCACCAGCAGGCGGGCGATGCCGCGGCCGAAGAACGGCTGGTCGAACAGCACCGCCAGCAGCGTGCCGGAAACCACGCTGATGACCAGCACCGAGCCGATCAGCAGCAGCGTATTGAGGATCGATGGCCAGAACGCCGGATCGTTGAACAGGAAAGCGTAATTGTCCAGCCCGACAAAACCGGTTGCTTCCGGCATCATCAGGTTGTAGCGGATGACCGAGAAGTACAGCGTCATCGCCAGCGGCACTATCATCCATAACAGCAGCAGGAATACCGAGGGCGTTTGCAGCAGCCGCACTGGCTTGAATTTGCTGGCGTTTGGCCGTGCCGGCGCGGCCGCGTTGGCGACCTGGGCGGAAGGAGTCGACATGATTTACCTCTTACATTATTGCGCGCCGATTGGCGGGGGTAGGGTGGGCACATCGTGCCCACGCGTGAATGTACTCCGCGTATTTAACTGCATTGGCTACCGCGTGAGTCGGTACTCCGTTTATCACGGTCACGCGTGGGCACGGGGGTGCCCACTCTACGGATTACTTGCGCATTTACTTGATATAGCGTCCTTGGCGCATCACCCGGTCCGCTTGCGCCTGCGATGTCTGCAAGGCAGCGTCCACTGTCGACTTGCCTGCCAGTGCACCGGCAATCGCCTGGCCGACTACCGTGCCCAGCGACTGGAATTCGGGAATCGTCACGAACTGGATGCCGGTGTAAGGCACTTTCTGCAAGGTGGCGTCCTTGGTGTCAGCCGACTGGATCGCGTTCAGCACGAAGTCGGAGTAGGGCGCGGCCTTCTTATACTCAGGCGAAGCGTAAGTCGACATACGGGTGCCCGGCGGCACCAGGCCCCAGCCCTTTTCCTTGGCGACCAGTTGCACATATTCCTTGGAAGTCGCCCAGGCTGCGAATTTCTTGGCGGCGTCCTGCGATTTCGACGATTTCGGAATTGCCAGCGACCAGATCCACAACCAATGCGAACCCTTAGGCGTGACCGCCACCGGCGACGGCGCGAATGCTACCTTGCCGACTACCTTCGATTCCTTGCTGCTGTAGATCATGCCGGCCGCCACCGTGGCGTCGATCCACATGCCGCATTTGCCGCTGGAGAACAGCACCAGGTTTTCGTTGAAGCCGTTCGAGGTGGCGCCTTGCGGGCCGTACTTGCGCAATAGGTCGACATAAGTAGTGACCGCGTTTTTCCACTCAGGCGAGTTGAGCTGCGGCTGCCATTTTTCATCGAACCAGCGGGCGCCGAAGGTATTCACCATGGTGCCGACCAGCGCCATGTTCTCACCCCAGCCGGCACGGCCGCGCAGGCAGATGCCGGCGATGCCGTTCTGCTTGTCGGTCAGTTTTTCAGCGAAGCCGGCGATATCCTGGAACGTCGGGTGTTCAGGCATTTTCAGGCCCTTTTCCGCAAACAGGTCTTTGCGGTAGTAGGTCATCGAGCTTTCGGCGTAGAACGGCAGCGCGTACAGCTTGCCGCCTTCGGTCAGGCCTTCGCGCACGGTCTTGATCAGGTCGGCTTCGTCGTAGTTGGCCGGCAAGCCTTCCATCGGCGCCAGCCAGCCTTTCTTGGCCCAGATCGGCGCTTCATATGCGCCGATGGTCATCAGGTCGAACTGGCCGCTGCCGGTGGCGATGTCGGTGGTGACGCGCTGGCGCAGCACGTTTTCTTCCAGCACTACCCAGCGCAGCTTGATGTCGGGGTTGGCGGTTTCGAAATTCGAGGAGAGTTTTTGCAGTTCGATCATGTCCGGATTGTTGATCGTTGCGATGTTCACGGTAACTGGTGCGGCCCAGGCGCTGCCGCAGAACACAGCCAGCAGGCTGAGTGGGGCCAGGGCGGCTGAAAACGAGCTTGCGCGGATGCTGCGACGTTTCATGTTTGTCTCCATTGTAGGAATGATTAATACGCCATGCCGACTTGCGCGGCTTCGCGTTATCACTTTCTCAGGCGGCGTAGCGGTCGCCCGGAAAATTCGTTAACGTTGTCTTTTGGTTCATGGCTTGCTGCTTCAAATATTGAGCAAAAGACTTTTCGTTGAGCAAATAATCATGCATGATTCAAAGCGTGTCAAGATTTAGTTCTGCTGCAATGCACTATCTGGGACAATTCCTGGGTCGAATGCCAAAAACAAGGCAGTAGCGGCCCAGGCGATGCATGTTGCGCAGATGCATGCCGGGCGCGCCATGCCCAAAAAAGGAAATCAGATGGCAAATGAAAAACTGGACCTCGCCGCGCGTGCGGCGTGGATGTATTACGTGGCCGGCAATACCCAGAACGAAATCGCCGACCACCTGGGCATCTCGCGCCAGATGGCGCAGCGGCTGGTGGCTTATGCGCGCGAATCGGGGCTGGTCAAGGTCAGGGTGGAACATCCGGTGTCGACTTGCCTGGAGCTGGCGGCCGCTTTGCAGCAGCGCTACGGCCTTGAGCAATGCCATGTGGTGCCGAGTATGGGGGCGGGCGACAACGTGGTCGACGACGCCGGCGTGCAGCAGATGCTGGCGGTGGTCGGCGCCGAGGTGATGGAGCGTTATCTGCAGCAGGAGACGCCGCTGGTGGTCAACGTCGGTTCGGGACGGACCTTGAAGGCCGTATTGGAGGCGGTCACCGAAATGGAACGGCCGCAGCACCGGATCGTGTCGATGGTGGGGGCGATTGCGGCCGACGGTTCATCGAATCGCTATGACGTCGCGCTTACCGCCGCCGACAAGATCCAGGCCCGTTTCTTTTTCCTGCCGGCGCCGCTGGTGGCCGACAATGCCGAAGACATGCGCCAGTGGTGCAGCCACCGGGTATATCGCATCGTGGCCGACCTGGCGCAGTATGCCGACGTCACCTTTATCGGCGTCGGCACCATTGCGCTTGGCTGTCCGATGCACGAAGACGGTTTCATCACGGCCGAAGAAGTCGCGCAATTGCAGGGATACGGAGCGGTGGGAGAAATGATCGGCCACGCCATCGCCGGCGACGGCCGCCTGATTGCATCGCCGCTGGAAGACCGCGTCACCAGCCTGCCACTGGCCTCGCCGCCGACACGCCCGGTGATCGGCATGGCAGGCGGCGTCAAGAAGGCGGAAGCGATCCGCGCGGTACTGCGCGGCGGCTGGTGGTCAGGCCTGATCACCGACGAATACTGTGCACGCTACGCACTGCAGGACGAGTAATTAATTAGGGTCAGATACCGTCTTGAATAGCAAGGCCGTTCGCTAAATAATTGGGATCGAAGGGCTTGCCAGTACGGACCACTCCGTAAATCAGATGTGTCATTTTGTGCATCACGGCCCCGATTACAGCTTTTTTTGCCATACCGGTGGCCAATAGTCGCTCAGCAAAGCGACGTAGTAGCGGGTTGTGTCGACATGCTACTAAGCTAGGCATATAAAGCGCCGCCCGCATAGACATGCTTCCAACTCGGCTAATCATGGTTCGACCTTTGATGGAGGTGCCGGAGCTGCGTTGTTTCGGAGTTACGCCGAGAAATGCGGCAAATGCCTTGGCGCTGTCAAATCTCCGGATGTCACCCAACTGGCCTAAGATCCTCGCCACCGTAGTGCCGCCGATACCTGGGATGCTCGTGATGAGCTCGGCATCATGCTTGAGGCCGGGATGTCGATCGATGTGATCATCGATGTCACCCTCCAATTTTTTGATCTCAGCGCTTAGCCAGGCGATGTGTTGCTTCACATGGTCGGCGACGTCGCTCATACCGGTGAAGGTGTTCGCTTCAAGCCGGTTTTCTTCCTGTTGGCGAATATCCTTTAATGCTTGTACTCGCATCGACCAAGCCCGCAACTGGCGCTGTTCCAGCGGTGGCGGCACCCAAGGCGCGGGCTTCATGGCAGCGCAATAGCGCGCAATGAGTCCGGCATCGGCAGTATCGTTCTTGTTGCGGATATTCTCACTATGGCCGAAGCCTTTGATGCAGGCCGGATTGACCACGCTAACGCTCATTGCTGCGTCATGCAGCGCCAATGCCACCGGTTCATAGTAAATCCCAGTGGCCTCCATGCAGACATGCAGCGTTTCTTTAGCGACTTTCGCCTTGCTTAACCACTCCAGGAGTAATTTGTATCCCTCGGCCGAATTATCCACCACCTTGGCCTTGGTCTTGCCGTTGACCAGCAAGGCAATATCGAGCTTCTTCTTGCTCACATCGATACCAACAACTGCGCACACCGTTTCCATTTTGACCTTTCTCGTATGCGGGCTTACGCGCCAGGCGATGGCCCAAGATACCGTTCGGACTTATAAAATGAAACGGGCAGAGGCACCTATCTGACCCACGTGCTCAACCGCACTCAGTCTAATCGGCATCACTCTGCCCGACCGCTTCGACATCATGATTATCCAATGGCGATGCGGTAGGTTCAATATACGAGAGTCAAATTGTTTAGGACCAAACAATTCGACTCTGACCCTAATTAACGGATTGCGGAGTACATGCGGCTTCGGATTGATTATTCGCGCGAACGCTCGCGGAACTGCAGCGGCTGCTCATCCGCCGCCGGCGTTGAACCGCAACCTGTGGCGCATGAGCCGCAGCCGCTATCGCATCCTCCCGCCGCAGCAGCCGGCTGCAAACGCTTGCCGATCGCGCGCAATGCTGCGGGCCGCGAGGCGGCGCTCAGGGAATTTGCCAGCGCTCCCTGCCAGCGCTGGCTGGTAGCCGGCATCAGCCGGCGGCAGGCATAGACCAGGCTGGCGGCGACGGCGACGCCGATCACGATGGCCTGAATCGCGAGAAACGGCGTCATGTCAGGAACCTCGTAATCTGATAGGTGAGGAAAGCCGCCAGGTAAGCCAGGCCAAACAGGTAGGCGGTGGCGACCGCAACGATCTTCCAGGAATTGGTTTCACGCCGCATCACTGCCAGCGTCGACATGCATTGCGGTGCAAACACATACCAGGCCAGCAGCGACAATGCAGTCGCCAGCGACCATTGATGTGCAATCACCTGTCCCAACTGCGATGCGATCGCGTCTTCGCTGCCGGACATGGCATACACGGTCCCCAGCGCCGATACGGCAACTTCGCGCGCCGCCATGCCGGGCACCAGTGCAATGCATATCTGCCAGTTAAAGCCGATAGGCGCAAATACGTATTCCAGCAGATGGCCGATGCGGCCGGCCAGGCTGTAATCGATGGCTGGCAACGTCGCGCCCGCCGGCGGGCCGGGAAAGGTCGAGAGAAACCACAGCAGCACCGTCAGCGACAGGATGATGGTGGTAACCCGTCGCAAGAAAATCAGCGCCCGTTCCCACAGGCCGATGGCGATATTGCGGGCGCCGGGCAAGCGGTAGGACGGCAGTTCCATCAGCAATGCATGTTCGCTCTTGTCCTTGCGCACGCGCTTGATGATCCAGGAGACGGCCAGCGCACTGACGATGCCGGCCACGTACAGCACGAACAGCACGATGCCCTGCATATTGAACAGGCCCCATACGCTGCGGCTCGGAATGAAGGCGGCGATCAGCAAGGTGTACACGGGAAGCCGTGCCGAGCACGTCATCAGCGGCGCCACCAGGATGGTGGTCAGGCGGTCGCGCGGGTCCTGGATGCTGCGGGTGGCCATGATGCCGGGAATTGCGCAGGCGAAACTCGACAGCAGCGGGATGAAGGAACGGCCGGTGAGTCCGGCCTTGAACATCATGCGGTCCAGCAGAAAGGCGGCGCGCGGCAGGTAGCCGGATTCTTCCAGCACCAGGATAAAGAAAAACAGGATCAGGATCTGCGGCAGGAACACCAGCACCGTGCCCAGGCCGCCGAAGATGCCGTCGCTGATCAGGCTGCGCAGCAGGCTCTCCGGCAAGGCGGCGGCGACCCAGGCGCCGACGGCGCCGACGCCGGCCTGGATGCCTTCCATCAGTGGCTGCGCCCAGGAAAAAACCGCCTGGAAAATGAAAAACATGATGGCCGCCAGCAGCGCCAGCCCGATCACCGGATGCAGCACCCAGCGGTCGATGGCGTCGTCGATCATCGATGTATTGCGCGGCATGGCGACGGCTGCCGCCAGCATGCCGCGCACCTGGGCATGCAAATCGTCGTCGACGCTGCCGCTTGCCGGCGCCGGCGCTTCCGCCTGGTCCAGGTGCCGGATCAGTTCGCGTGCGCCGCCGCTGCGCACCGCCACGGTTTCAATCACCGGAATGCCAAGGCGGCGCTGCAGCTCTTCGCGGTCGATCGTGATGCCGCGTTTGCGGGCGGCGTCCATCATGTTCAATGCCAGCACCATGGGCCGGCCCAGCCGTTTGACTTCAAGTACGAAGCGCAGGTGCAGGCGCAGGTTGGTTGCATCGGCGACGCAGACCACCAGGTCCGGCAGCGCTTCGCCCGGCATCTGGCCGAGGCAGACCTTGCGGGTGATCATCTCGTCCGGGCTGGTCGCTTCCAGGCTGTAGGCTCCCGGCAGGTCGAGCAGCTGGAACACGCGTCCGGACGGTGCGGTGAAGCGGCCTTCCTTGCGCTCTACCGTGACGCCGGCGTAGTTCGCCACTTTCTGGCGGCTGCCGGTCAGCTGGTTGAACAGGGCGGTCTTGCCGCAATTGGGATTGCCGACCAGGGCGATGCGGAGGGAGGATGCACTAGACATGAGGCCGGGATTCAGGAGGCTGGATCAGCAGGGTTGACATGGACCCGGTGCGCTTCGGCGCGACGCAGGGCAAAACGGGTGAAGCCGATCTGGATCATCAACGGATCGGCGCCGACCGGGCCGCGCGCCACCAGGCTCACGGCTTCGCCATGGACGAAACCAAGCTCGCGCAAGCGTTTGGCGATCGGGTCCTGCTCCAGCACGTCTTCTACATATTCAATCACTGCAGGCGTAAACGGCGTCAAATCACAAAGTCTCATACAAAAGCCATGATCAATAATCATTCTCATTATATACATTCACGGCTGCGGCTTGGCGAACAAAACAGGGGCGGGCACGCTGGCTCGGCGTCATTCGTGCCAGGATTTTTGCTTATCTTGCCTGGAAGCCATCTTATTACCGTGCCATTTGGAAAAAATAGTGTGGCTTGCTTGACAGCATTGCCCCCTTTGCGTTTTACTTGGCGCAATTTTCTGCACCGCAACAAATTTTTCGATGGTTTTCGGTAGCGCTAACATCGAATGTGTTGAATTTGCAATATAAATACTTTATCTAAACGAACAATCGGATTCCGCATGCGACTTCATAAAATTCTTGTCCTGTCATCCTTGCTGCTGGCAAGCGCATTCTGCAGCGCAGAGAGCGGCGTCACCGCCACCACCATTACCCTCGGGCAGTCGGCCGCGTTCAGCGGCCCTGCCAAGGAACTGGGCAAGGGCATGCATGACGGCGCGCAAGCGTATTTCGACCAGGTCAACGCCAGCGGCGGCGTGTTCGGCAGGAAAATCATCCTCAAGACCCTGGACGACGGCTATGAACCGGAGCGGGCGGCGGCGAATACCCGGCAGTTCATCGAACAAGACGACGTGCTGGCCTTGTTCGGCTATGTCGGCACGCCGACCTCGAACGCCTCGATTCCGGCCTTGACCAAGGCCAAGGTGCCGTTCTTTGCACCGTTTACCGGCGCCCAGTCGCTACGCGAACCGTTCAACCGGAACATCTTCAATATCCGCGCCAGCTACTTTGCCGAGACTGAAAAAATCGTGCAGCAGATCACCACGCTGTCGTTGAAGAAAATTGCGGTCTTTTATCAGAATGACGCCTATGGCAAGGCTGGCCTGGAAGGGGTGACGCGGGCGCTGAAGAAGCGCGGCATCGAGGTTGCCGGGCTGGGGACGGTCGAGCGCAACAGCGTGGATGTCGGCGACGCCGTCGCCAAGATCCGCCAAAGCCAGCCGCAGACGGTGATCATGGTCTCGGCCTACAACTCCAGCGCAGCCTTCATCAAGGCCATGATTGCAGCCGGCAGTCCGCCATCGTTCTGGAACATTTCATTTGTCGGCAGCCAGCAGCTGGTGAATGCGCTGGGCAAGGACGCCAGCGGCGTGCAGATCGCACAGGTGATGCCAGCCCCTTGGGATGAAGTCAACGGCATCGTCAAGGAATACCGCAAGTACTACCTGCAAGACGGCAAGAGAGAATGGGATTACGTCAGCATGGAAGGGTTCATCGCGGCCAAGGTGCTGGTGGAAGGCCTCAAGCGCGCCGGCGGCAGCCTGTCGCGCGAGAGCCTGGTCAAGGCCCTGGAAACCATCAACCACTACGACGCCGGCGGCTATTTTGTCACCTTCAGCCCGAGCAACCACAACGGCTCAGAATTCGTCGACCTGACCATGGTCGCCAAGAGCGGCCGGTTCCTGCACTGATTTATCCAGAGGCCGCTACGATCACGTGTTTTATTTCCTGAAACGCCTGCAGGCCCCAGGGTCCGAGTTCGCGGCCCAGGCTGCTTTTTTTCATGCCGCCCCATGACGCCTGCGGAAAAATCACCTGCGGGCTGTTGACCCAGACTAGGCCTACCTCCAGCGCCGCCGACACGCGGCTGGCGCGTTCGGGATCGGAAGTCAATACGGTTGCTACCAAGCCGTACTCGCTTTGATTGGCGACTGCAACCGCTTCCTGTTCGCTGTCGAAGGTATTGATGCACAGTACCGGACCAAAAATTTCCTCACGCCAGAGCGGGCTGTCGAAGGGCACATCGGCGAAGATCGTCGGCGCCACAAAATATCCCTTGGCCATGCCTGGCGGCTGCGTGCCGCCGGTAACCAACTTAAGCCCGGCGGCGACTCCCTGCTGGATGTATTGCTGCACTTTCTGATGCTGCCGGCGGCTGCTCAAGGGACCCATTTGGGTTGCGGGATCCATCGGATCGCCGACCTTGATCGATTCGACGCGCTGCTTGAGGCGCGCCATGAAATCCTGGGCGACGCTGCGTTCGACCAGTAGCCGCGAGGTGGCCGAGCACATCTGTCCGGCGTTGAAAAATATCCCGCCGCAGACAATCTCAAGCGCCAGCTCGATATCGGCGTCGGCAAACACCAGCGCCGCTGATTTCCCGCCCAGCTCCAGGCTGATCCGCTTGAGGTCGTCCGCCGCTGTTTTCATCACCGTCTGTCCGACTGCCGTGCTGCCGGTGAAGGAAACCTTGCGTACCGCCGGATGGGAAACCAGCGCCGCGCCGGCCTCGGCGTCGCCGGTAACCAGGTTGAAGACGCCGGCCGGCAATCCGGCCTGAGCGATAATCGCCGCCAGCGCCAGTTCCGGCAATGGCGCTATCTCCGACGGCTTGAGCACGACCGTGCAGCCGGCTGCCAGCGCCGGCGCCACCTTCCAGGCAGTGGTCACCATCGGGAAATTCCATGGCACGATCAGGGCTGCAATGCCGCAGGGTTCATGCCGCAGCGTTGCGCTAAAGCCGGCGCCGGGCAGGGCAACCGGCTGGTCCTGATGGTCATCGAGCTGCTCGGCCAGTCCAGCGTAATAATTGAACGTGGCGACGACATCGCCGACATCGATCAGCGCTTCGCTCAGGGGTTTGCCATTGTTGGCGGTTTGCAGCTGCGCCAGTTGTTCCTGCTGCTGTTGCACGCCGTCGGCGATGGCACGTAAAAAGGCGCCACGCTCGCGGCCGGAACTCATGCCCCATTCTGACTGGATGGCGGCGGCAGCTACGACGGCATCGTCGATATCCTGCATTGCGCCGAAGGCGACGTCGGCCAGTGCTGCTTCGGTAGCCGGATTGAATACCGTTTCCACCCGGCCGGAACGCGCATCGCACCAGCGGCCGGCGATGTATAGTTGATGCGGCAGTGGGTTCAGCATCATTGCTCCTGGCCAGTCCATTCGGTTTCAGAAATTTCAATCACGGTCGGCCTGCCGGCTGTTGCCGCCAGCTGCAAGGCGTCGGCCAGTTCCGCCGCTGTCGCCACGTGCCGGGCACTACAGCCGAAGCCGCGCGCAATCGCCAGGAAATCGGGTGTGTAGATATCGACGCCAACCGGCTCGATAGCCCGGTTTTCCATGTATTTCTTGATTTCGCCGTAGCCGTTGTTATTCCATAGCAGGATGATGACCGGCACGCCGGCTTCCACCGCGCTGGCCAGTTCCGGCAAGGTGAATTGAATGCCGCCGTCGCCGATCAGGCATAGCACCGGCCTGGCGGCCGCGGCCAGTTTGGCGCCTATCGCGGCCGGCAGCGCATAACCGAGCGTACCGTATCCGGTCGAAGAGTTGAACCAGCTGCGCGGCTGCGCGGCGTCAAAGGTGATATTGCCGGTATAAACGGGCTGGGTAGAATCGCCGACGTAGATCGCATCCGGCAGTACGCTTGCCGCCACTTCCAGCATGCGGTGCTGCATGCGAGCGGGTCGATCGAGGCTGGCGTCGACCTCGCGCCGCAAGGCGGCGGTCCTGCTGCTGCCCCACAGCGCATCGTTGCGCATCGTATCAGGTAGCGCCGGCAGTTGCTGCAACAGTCCCTGCAACGCGCTGGCGGCGTCCGACAGCAGCGTCAGCGATGCCGGATAGTTGCGCGCCAGCTGCTGGGCGTCGATATCGATCCTGATCAGCTTGCCGGGGATGCGAAAGCCGCCGTCGAACACGGTGTCGTAATCGGTTTCCCCGAGCTCGGTGCCGATCGCCAGCACTACGTCGGCCTCGCACACCAGTGCGCGGGTCGCGGCGGTGGACTGGCTTGAGCCGAGCAGCAGCGGATGCCGGGGAGGCAACAGGCCCTTGGCATTGATGGTGAGTGCAACGGGAGCTTGCAAGCATGCTGCCAGTTGCTGCAGTTCCACGCCGGCGTTGACGGCGCCGCCGCCGGCCAGGATCAAGGGGCGTTTGGCCTGGCGCAGTATTGCTGCCGCATCGGCTACGCTGCGCGGGTCGGCATGAGGTCTTGCGCTGCGCGCAGGCGTGGCGATGGAGAGGTGCGCGGCAGGAGCGACGATTACATCCAAAGGAATTTCGATATGGACCGGACGCGGGCGGGCGCTGTCGAACACGGCAAACGCGCGCGCCAATACCGCCGGCAGCTCCTCGGGGCTCATCAGGGTGTGCGAAAAAGCCGTCATTCCGGCAAACACGCCGCGCTGCGACGGCAACTCATGCAGCATGCCGTTGCCGTTGCCCAGATGCTGGCGCGCATTGACGCTGGAAATGACCAGCATCGGGATCGAGTCGGCATAGGCTTGCGCCATGGCGGTAGCGATATTTGTCATGCCGGGGCCGGTGATGATGAAGCAGACGCCAGGCTTGCCGCTTACCCGCGCATAGCCGTCGGCCATGAAGCCGGCACCCTGTTCGTGGCGCGGCGTGATGTGGCGCAAGCTGGACTGCGCCAGGCCGCGATACAGCTCCACGGTATGGACGCCGGGAATGCCGAACACCAGTTCGACCCCGTAATTTTCCAGCAGCTTGATCAGCACTTCGCCGCAGCTGCTTGCCGGGGTGGCAATCGTCAGCGATCCCGCGCCGGTGTCGCCGGTCTTGCCTATTTCAGTACTCTCGAGTCGTTTCATTTTTGTCAACGTTGGTGTGGCGTTATAGATCGGCGGGGAGTGGCAGCCGCAGCCATTTTTGCGAAATCTTGTTGAGGCTGCCGTCTTTCTTGGCTTGTACGATGGCCTGGTTGATTTGCTGCGTCAGTCGCGCTTCGTTCTTGTTGAAGCCGACATGATCGGGCGAGCTGAACAGCTGGAATTTCTGCTGTATGCCGGCAGCCGGATTCTTGGCCATGATGGTGGCGCCGACATTGTTGCCGACTACCATCAGTTGTGTCTGGCCCGACATGAAGGCCGAGATGGCGCCGTTGGCGTCGTCAAAACGTTTGATGGTGGCGCCGGCCGGCGCTGCCTTGGAAATGCTCAAGTCCTCCAGGGTGCCGCGGGCTACGGAGATGGTCTTGCCGGCCAGGTCGGCATTGTTCTTGATCGCCAGTTTAGGACCGCCGAAGACCGCAAGGTAGTAGGGCGCGTAGGCATCGGAAAAATCGATGACTTTGGCCCGCTCCGGTGTTTGTCCCACCGACAGCAGCAAATCGACCTTGCCGCCGGCGAGGTAAGCCATGCGGTTGTCGCCGGTGACTTGCACCAGTTCCACCTTGGTTTTCAACGCCTTGCCGATCAGTTCGGCCATGTCGATGTCGTAACCGAGCGGCTGCATGTCGGGACCGATCGAGCCGAACGGCGGATAGTCCATGAAGACGCCGATCCTGACCTTGCCGTTTTTAGCGATGGTGTCGATGGCGTCTGCGTGGCTGGGAGCGGCATGCAGCATGCCGGCAGCGAGCAGCATGGCAGCGCCCAGCTGGCGCAGGCGGCGATTCAGGAAGGCTGGCAATATGTTCATGAAATTTTCCTATGAATAAATGGATGCGTCGCTTGGCGATGCTTCTTGTCAGGCCGCCAGCCGGCCCGGGCTGGCGTCGATCAGCTTGCAGGCGTGCGGCGGCAGTGTCGCCAGCACCGGGCTGCCGATTGCCAGCCCCGGCACTTCGCGTGGACTGGTGGCCACCGTCAGTGTAAAACCGGCGCAGTCTATGGTTGCTTCCAGCGAAGAACCGACATCGCGGATAAAGCTGACTTGTCCCGCTATGCAATTGTTGTGGATGCTGGCATGCAGATCCTTGTGCGCCTGCGCTTCGCTGATTTTCAGGCAAACGTCTTCCGGCCGGATCAGCAGGCGGATATCCTGGCCGGTGCTGGCTTTGCGCGCGCCGCCGATGTCGATCAGCTGGCCGCCGGCCAGCCGCACGCGTTGTTCGCCGTTGGGTACTGCCGGCAGGATGTTGCCGAGGCCGATGAAGTCGGCGACAAATTCATTGACCGGGTCCCGGTACACTTCCAGCGGCGAACCGACCTGGGCGATCTGGCCTTGTTCCATCACCACAATCACGTCGGCCATGGTCATCGCTTCCCGCTGGTCATGGGTGACCATGATGGTGGTGATGCCGAGGCGTTGCTGCAGCAGGCGGATTTCCACCTGCATGGCTTCGCGCAGCTTGGCGTCGAGTGCAGATAGCGGTTCGTCCAGCAGCAACAATTTGGGCGCGGACGCCAGTGCACGGGCAATCGCGACACGCTGCCGTTGGCCGCCCGACAGCTGCGCTACCGGCCTGTCGGCCATGTGCGGCAGCTGGATCAATTGCAGCAATTCGTCGACTCGCTGCTTCTGGCTTTGCTTGTCGGCCTTGCGCAAGCGCAGCGGATAGGCGATGTTGCCGGCCACCGTCATGTGCGGAAACAGCGCCAGCGACTGGAACACCATGCCGAAATCGCGCTCGCAGGCAGGCACATGGGTGAGATCCTTGCCGTCCATGCTGAGACGGCCGCTGGTCGGCGTTTCGAGTCCGGCGATCATGCGCAGCAGCGTGGTCTTGCCGCAGCCGGACGGCCCCAGGAAACACACCAGCTTGCCTTCGGGGATGTTCAGGTTGACATGCTTGACGACGTGCACTGCGCCGAAATGCTTGTTAACGTTTTCGATAATTAATTGCTTGCTCATGTTGTTCTCGTCAGGTTGAAACGCATTGCTTCACGATTCGATGAAAGTACGATCAGAGCGCCACGCCATCGTCGCCTACCAGTTTTTCCAACAGCCAGATCAGGCCGAAATCGATCAGGACGATGAATACGGCAAAGGAAAATACGGTCGGATCCAGCGAAGATACGGTGCGGCTATACAGCCACACCGGCAAGGTCATGGTGTCGACGTCGTACAGGAAAAAAGTGACCGTGAATTCGTTGAAGGAGACGATGAAGGCGAACAGCATCCCGGCCAGGATGCCGGGCCGCATCAGCGGCAGCACCACGTCAAACATGGCGCGCAAGGGCCGGGCGCCCATCAGGTAGGCCGCCTCTTCGAATTCGGGACCGATGCCGGCGATCGATGCCGCGCAATTCTTGACAGCGAACGGCAAAGCGAGGATCACATGGGCGATCACCAGCCGGAAAATGCCCAGTTCGACCGGGAAATAATTAAACACCAGCAGCAGCGAAATGCCCAGCATCACCAGCGGATACACCATCGGCAAGGCGATGAATTGTTCGACCACGGCTTTGCCCGGAAAATTGAAACGATTCAGCGCATAGGCGGCCGGGATGGCCGCGGCTGCGGCAATCAGCATGGTCGCGAACGCTACCATCAGGCTGGTGCCGAGCGCTTGCCCCATCGACAGGACGTCGCTGGCATCGGGCGACATGAAGGTGTGCCAGGCTGCGCGATACCATTGCAAGCCATAGCTGGGCGGCGGAAACGCCAGGGTGTCGGAAGCCCCGAACGACATGATGATCATGGTGATGATCGGCATTGCCGCCAGGATCAGCACCACGGCGGCCAGAACGCCGGTCAGCCATGTCAGCTGGCCGGGCAGGGCGCGCCGCAGGAATGGTATGGCGAGCGAAGTCATTGCGCGTCTCCCAACATTCTTTGCGAGCGCTGAACCAGTTTTTGCGACAGCGCCATCACCGCCAGGGTCGCCAGCATCAGGACCACGCTGGTGGCGGATGCCGCCGGCCAGTTGAGCAAGGGCGTAATCTGGTCGCGCACCAGCACTGCCAGCATCGAAACCCGGCGCCCGCCGAGCAGCAGCGGCACGGCAAACGCGCTGGCGTTATAGGCGAACACCAGCAGGGCGCCCGACAGGATGCCCGGCATCGCCGGCGGCAGCAGTACGTGGCGCAGGATCTGCCAGCGGCTGGCGCCCATGGTGGCGGCGGCTTCTTCGTAGCTGCCGGAAATCGCTTTCAGGGCGCTGGCCATCGGCAGCGCCGCCAGCGGGAATGCGGTTTGTATCAAGCCCAGCAATACGCCGTTTTCACGATACAGCCATTGCACCGGGCGCTGTACGATGCCGAGCGCCAGCAACGAATTGTTGAGCACGCCGCCGGGGCCGAGGATGATCAGCCAGCCGTAGCTTTGCAGCAGCAAGTTAACCAGCAGGGGCAGCAACACGCCGGTCAGCAACAGGCGCCGCGCCAGCTTGGATTTGGCGCGCGCCATGGCGATCGCTACCGGGATCGCCAGCAGCACCGCCAGCACCGTGCTCTGGAACGCCAGGCGCAAGGTGAGCCAGAGCGACTTCATGTAGTAAGGTGTCGCCAGGTCGGCGTAACTGCTGAGCGAAACGCTGTGCCATTCGTCGCCGTTGCTGCCGACGCTCATGCGGATTACCGCCAGCGCCGCCGCTGCCAGCACTGCCAGGAACAGCAGTACCGGCAACAGCAGCAGCCACGGGCGCGCATTGGAGTTTTGATCGAGCATTGCTTTTACCTTTGCCTTTACCTGTAACGGTTACGCCGAAAAGATCTCGGTGTAGCGGCGCACCCATTCGCTTTGCACCACGGCCAGCGCCTTGTCGTCGTGGATCTGCGCTTTCTCGGCGATCTGCCTGGCGCTGGGAACGTAGCGGCTGCTGTCGGCCGGTATCGACGCCTTGGTGTTCACCGGGCCGTTGAGGACATCGGCGGCCATCTTGCCTTGCACCACCGGATCAAGCGTATGGTTGATGAAGGCGTGGATCAGGTCGAGGTCGCCCGGATGGGATTTCGGAATCACCGTGTACATCAGCTGCGCGGCAAAACCTTCTTTCATGTCGTAGGTGACGCC
Organism: Collimonas fungivorans; assembly: GCF_001584145.1. Classification (NCBI taxonomy): domain Bacteria; kingdom Pseudomonadati; phylum Pseudomonadota; class Betaproteobacteria; order Burkholderiales; family Oxalobacteraceae; genus Collimonas; species Collimonas fungivorans. Next base: position 1,516,388 of record NZ_CP013232.1, read on the forward strand.
CATCTTGTATTCCGGTTTCTTGATCGCAACCGGGAAGAAGGCCGGCGAGTAGATGCCGCCCAGGTCCAGCGCATTGGTGCGGAACAGCTCGGCTACCTGGTTGGGGTTTTCGCCGAGCATCAGGATGCGGTCCTTGAGCAGCGCCAGCTTCTTGAAGCCGGGGTCGATATTCTTTTGCGAGCCGCCCGACAGCTTGGCGGCAATTATGGCAAGGTCGACGGCCTCGACCCAGCTTGGCGGCGGCAGGAAGATGCGGCCGCTGTATTTCTCATCCCACAAAGCCTCGTAGCTGGACGGCGCGGCTTTGAAGGTCGAGGTGTTGTAGATCAGGCCGTTGGTCCATAGCAGGTAGCCGACGCCGAAGCCGTTGGCGCCGCTGCGATGCTGGGGAGCGACGTCTTTCAGGTTCGGCAGGCGCGCCAGGTCTGGCTGCATCAGCAGGCCGGCATCGGCCAGGCCGGAAGCGCCTACGCCTGCCAGCGTGATCACATCGTATTGCGGTTTGTTGCCGGCCGCCTTCAGCTTGGCCACCATGCCTGAGGTACCGTCGGCACGGTCAGCGATGACTTTGGCGCCGGTCTTCTCCGAGAAGCTGGCCGCGATGTTGCGCAGCGCCGCCAGGCCGGTGTCGTCTGACCAGGTCAGGAAGCGCAGCGTCTTGCCTTTAAAGTTCTGTTCCTGTGCAAAGACGTTCACAAATGGTGCGGATAACGTGGATGCTGCAATCGAGGCGCCGATCGCCTTCATGACGTTGCGTCGTTTGGTATTTGTATTTTGCATGGCTTGCTCCTGCTGTAAGAGTATGGAAACAACTGCTGAATGCCTGCGACCTGCTCGAGCGGCGGTATATGCCGATGCAAGAGGTGTGCCAGATGTTGTTGTAAGACATTAGTTTTATTGATGCCTATGATGCGTAAAACTGATGTCTGCGAAGGCTTGGCGTAATTGCAGATGAATGTGGTCTGGCAAGTGGAAGCAAGATGCTTCCGGCAATGGCGGCAGGCTCTGGGGTAGGGTGCATTTGTCTCGCTCCGGTATCAGGAAATGTATTTTCTTTGTGAAGTGTCCCTATGGGATCTGCTCACTTTTTTATGCTTGATATTCTTGGGCATTGCCCGGGCCTTCACAAACGAAATATAATCATAGGAGCCATGCATTTTCCTGTTGGCTTGGATCTCCGGAGACACTCATGCGTAAATTGCCGCCTTTGAATGCCCTGCAAGTCTTCGAGACTGTCGCGCGCCATCAAAACATTACGCATGCCGCCAACTACCTTTGCCTGACCCAGGGTGCGGTCAGCCGGCAGATACTGATCCTGGAAGAGTATTACGGCTTTCCCTTGTTCCAGCGCCACGCGCGCGGCTTGACGCTGACCGAGGAAGGCGAGCTCTTGCTGCCCGCGGTGCGTGAAAGTTTCGCGCGGATCGAGGAGATATCGACCCGGCTGACGCGGCAGCGCACTGACCTGGCATTGAAGGTGCCGACCTGCATCATGCGCTGGATCTATCCCAAGATCATGCTGTTCCAGGCCGCTTATCCGGATATCCAGCTGCAGGTCACGACTGCCTTGCAGCACAATGTCGACTTCCAGCGCGAATCGTTTGACGCCGCCATCGTGTATGGCGCGCCGACCGGCAAGGATACCCATTCCCTTTTATTGTTTACCGAGCAGCTGACGCCGGTATGTTCGCCTTCGATGCTCAAGGAGCAGCCAGACCTGAAGCCGGAACAGCTGGCGCAGCAGACTTTGCTGCATCCGACCAGGGATCACCGGGACTGGGAAATGTGGCTGCGCTTTGCCGGCGTCAAAGGCGTCGACGCCGCCAGCGGCCAGAGTTTCGAAACGCTGGACCTGGCGGTAAATGCAGCGGCGCAGGGATTCGGCGTAGCGATAGGGGACTGCATCCTGGCCAGCGACGACCTCGAGATGCAACGGCTGGTGAAACCGTTCGATTGTGTGATGCCGGGCCAAAGTTATTACTTCGTGTATCCGGAAAGCGTCGCCAACCAGCAAAAAATCGCCATCTTCCGCGAATGGATCGCCCAGCACTGCATGGAGCGCGCAGCGACAATTGCCTGAGTGGCCTCCAGGCCAAAAAAATAAGCCTCTGTACAAATGCAACTGTGTTGCATTACAATCTCTATATGCAACTAAGTTGCATGTGCGATTGAGCCATGAAAAATACTGATTGCCGTCGCACCGCATATCCGGCATCTGCCGTGCCGCCTGATCATTCTTGAATACAAAGACCACTATGAAACAGCCAAAAAAACTTCCCGTCACCGTGCTGTCGGGTTTCCTGGGCGCAGGGAAAACCACCTTGCTGAACCACATCTTGCGCAATCGCGAGGGCAAGCGGGTGGCGGTGATCGTCAACGACATGAGTGAAGTCAACATCGACGCCGAACTGGTCCGCGACGGCGCCGAGGCTGCCGGCGCAGCGTTGTCGCGCACCGAGGAAAAACTGGTGGAGATGTCGAACGGCTGCATTTGCTGCACCTTGCGCGACGACCTGCTGCAAGAAGTGCGGAAGCTGGCGGCGTCGGGACGCTTCGATTACCTGCTGATCGAATCGACCGGCGTTTCGGAGCCGATGCCGATTGCCGCGACCTTCGATTTTGAGGACGAAGAGGGCAACAGCCTGAACCATGTGGCGCGCATCGACACCATGGTGACGGTGGTCGACGGCGCCAACTTGCTGGCCGATTTTTCCAGCAAGGATTTCCTGGCCGATCGCGGCGAGACCGCGGGAGAGGGCGATTACCGGCGGCTGGTGCAGTTGCTGACCGAACAGATCGAGTTCGCCAACGTGATCGTGGTCAACAAGACTGACCTGATCGACGACGCTCAATTACAGAACGTGCTGGCCATCATCAAGGCGCTCAACCCGAGTGCGCGCGTGGTGCTTGCGCAGCATTCGAAAATTCCGCTGGCCGCCATCCTGGATACCGGCTTGTTCAACCTGGAACAGGCTTCTGCCATGCCCGGCTGGGCGCGAGAACTGGAAGGACATCATGCGCCGGAGACCGAGGCTTATGGCATCAGCAGCTTTGTGTACCGTACGCCGGAACCGTTTCATCCGCGGCGCCTGCATGATTTCCTGGCCGCGCCGCCGCCGGGCGTGATCCGCAGCAAAGGTTATTTCTGGCTGGCCAGCCGCCCGGAGTGGGTCGCCAGCATGTCGGGCGCGGGTAAATTGATGGATAGCGAACCGGTCGGTTTCTGGTGGGCTGCGGTGCCGGCCGAACGCTGGCCGCAAGACACTCATGCACGGGCCCAGATCAAGGCCGGCTGGAGCGAACCTTATGGCGACCGGCATCAGGAAATCGTGTTCATCGGGCAGGACATGGACCAGGATGAAATTCGCAAGAAGCTGCAAGCCTGCCTGCTGGATGCGGCTGAAACCGGCCTCGGCATGGCTGCCTGGCGCCGCTTCGACGATCCGTTTCCAGGCTGGCAAAGAACCGTCGCGGAAGGGCATTGAGCATGGCCGCCGCTCCCACCATGCTGGCGCGTTCAGCATGGATGCGGCTGTTGCTGGTGCTGCCGGTATGCCTGCTGTTCTGGCTGGGGGTCTGGTGGGCGCTGGCTGGAGATATAGGATGAAACCGGCCGTCGCAATCCACGATTTGAATGTCGCTTATCGCCGGCATCCGGCCTTGCATTGCATCAGCGGCAGTTTTGCGCGCGGCTCGCTGACAGCGGTGGTAGGGCCCAACGGCGCCGGCAAAAGCACCTTGCTGAAGAGCTTGCTGGGCCTGGTGCCTGTCGATAGCGGCCAGGTAACGCTGCATGTGGCGCGCAAGCGTATCGCCTATCTGCCGCAGCAGGCGGAGATCGACCGCAGTTTTCCGATTTCGGTGCTGGATTGCATTTGCCTGGGTTACTGGCAACGGCTTGGCATCTTCGGCGGCGTCAGTCTGGCGCTGATTGAACGGGCTACAGATGCCTTGCTGGCGGTTGGTCTGCAGGGGTTTGCGCAGCGCTCTGTCGGCAGCTTGTCGGCCGGGCAGATGCAACGGGTGCTGTTTGCGCGCATCCTGGTCCAGGACGCCGACCTGATCTTGCTGGACGAACCGTTCAATGCGGTTGACGCCAAAACCACCGAGGACCTGCTGGCGATCGTCCATGCCTGGCATGCGCAGCAGCGCACTGTCATCGCTGTGTTGCACGACCATGAACAAGTACGCTGCCATTTCCCGCAAGCTGTCCTGCTGGCGCGGCGCCTAGTGGCCTGGGGCGATACCGCTCAGGTGCTGAGCGAATCGCATCTGCATCTGGCCAAACACATGCCGGACACAAACACTGCAGAGGCCGCGGCGTGACTTCGGCAGCATGGCTGGGCGCCGCGCAGCAGCTTGCATGGGCGCCATTTTCCGAATTCGCTTTCATGCGGCGCGCCTTGATCGGGGCCCTGGCACTGGCACTCAGCAGCGCGCCGTTGGGCGTGCTGCTGACCTTGCGGCGCATGAGCTTGTTCGGCGATGCGCTCAGCCACGCGGTATTGCCGGGCGTTGCCATCGGTTTCATCTTGTTCGGCCTGTCGCTGCCGGCTTTGAGTATCGGCGGCTTCCTGGCCGGCGTGATCGTGGTGGCGATCGCCGCCCGCATCAGCCGGACTACCGGCCTGAAGGAAGACGCCAGCCTGGCTTCCATTTACCTGACTGCGCTCGCCCTGGGGGTGATGCTGATCTCCATGAATGGCTCCAAGCTGGATCTGCTGCATATCCTGTTCGGCAATGTGCTCGGAGTGGATCGGCCCGGACTGCTGCTGGTGGCGGGAGTCAGCACTTTCAGTTTGCTGGCGGGCGCGCTTGCCTATCGCGGCCTGCTGCTGGAAAGTTTCGATCCCTCCTATCTGGCAGCAAGCGGCAGGCGGGCGGGATTGTTCCAGCAGTTGTTCCTGATGCTGGTGGTGCTCAATCTGGTCGCCTCGTTCCAGACCCTGGGCACGCTGATGGCAGTGGGCCTGATGATGCTGCCGGCGGTCTCGGCCCGGCTGTGGCATGACAGCTTGCCGGCGCAACTCTTGAACAGCGCCTTGCAGGCAGCGCTGGCAGCTTATGCCGGCTTGCTGCTGTCCTACTACACCGCGGCCCCTTCCGGTCCGACCATCATCGTTTGCGCGGCCGCCTGTTACCTGGTTTCGCTGATGGTTGCGCCGCGCGGCTGGCTGCCGCGGGTTTTGCGGCGACAAGGCTGACGCAGTTTCAGGCATCTCGATTACTGATCTTCCAGGAGCAATAATGAAAAATTTTGGCAAATTATTATTGGCGGCGGTTTTGCTGTCAGCCTGCAGCGCGGCGATGGCGGCCGAAAAAATCCCGGTGGTCGCCAGTTTCAGCATCCTCGGCGATATTGTCGGCGCTGTCGGCGGCGATCGGGTGGCGGTGGTTACGCTGGTTGGTCCGGACCAGGATGCGCATATATTCGAACCGACGCCGGCCGATGTCAAGGCGATTGCCAAGGCGAGACTGGTGGTGATCAACGGTCTGGGGTTTGAAGGCTGGATGGAAAGATTGACCGCTGCCGCCAGCTACAGCGGGACTCTGGTGGCCGCCAGCGATGGCGTCCAAGCCAGGCAGCGTGCCGGCAAAGGCCCTGGCGCGGCACTGCGGCCCGATCCGCATGCATGGCAAGATCCGCTCAATGTGATGACCTATACCCGCAATATAGTGGCGGCGCTGAGCAAGGCCGATCCGGCCGGTGAAGTGTTTTACAAGGCGAATGGCGAACGCTATCTGCATGCCTTGGCAGACCTGGACCGGTGGGCGCAGACCCAGTTTGCGCAGATTCCCGGCAGACAGCGCACCGTGATTACTTCGCACGACGCGTTTGCTTATTTTGGCGCCCGTTACGGCGTGCGTTTCCTGGCTGCGCAGGGAGTATCGACCGAAAGCGAGCCAAGTGCGCGCGATGTCGCAGCGCTGATCCGGCAAATGAAGCAAGAGGATAGCAAGGCGGTCTTCTTCGAGAACATGAGCAATCCGCAACTGCTGCAGCAGATCAGCCGGGAGGCAGGCGTCGTGCCGGGCGGCAAATTGTATGCGGATGCATTGTCGGCGCCGGCCGGCGACGCGCCGACGTACCTGCGCATGATGCGCTACAACATCACGCAAATGCTGGAGCGCCTGCGCCGGCCTTGATCATGCGCCGTCACGGCGATGGCGGAATTCGCAAAACTTCTGCAATATTTCCTGGCTTCAAGGGTGCGGATTGGATATCCATTGTTAACCAGATGCGCGTGGGCGCCTGAGTTTGCCAGCGGCCCAGCATGAAACCGACAGGCAATAAAAATTAGCCAAGAGAAATAGTTAAATCGGCTTTGTTTTCTGTGGGAAAGAATAGGTGTGCATTTCACGCCATTAGACGGTTAAATATTGTTAATTTGTGTCAACGATAGTTAAAGATTGAGTTTTTTAGTGGTTTCATACGCTTCTTGCTTTTACTCTTTGCTTGCGTGCTGCCGCCGGATTTAACAAACCGGTGAATGTATAGCGCAGGGTTAACCGACTGGATCTGGGCAGGCAATTTCCAAAAGAAAAAAGATTTGCCAAGAGGCAATTCGATGCGCTTGCTCCATATCCAACAATCAAAGAGTAAACAGATGCAGAAAATTGATGGCGTTCTTCGAGATGATCAGTGGGAGAAACTGGAACCTCTGCTGGTTGGGCGGCCAGGAGATTCCGGGATGTGCGGCCGCGACAATCGCCTGTTCATGGAGGCGGTGCTGTGGGTTGCGCTGAAATCCGGTTCATGGAGCAATCTGTCGCCTGAATTCGGCCGCTGGAGAACCAGCTACATGCGGTTCCGGCGCTGGACCAAGGCCGACGTCTGGCGGCGCCTGGCCGAAAACCTGGTTGACGACCAGGAGTTGCAAGTCATGCTGGGGGCGATTGTCGACCTTGGCGACGAACATACCCGCCTGAACACGGAAAGGTCGATCCGGCGCAGCAATGTGAAAATCTATGGACGCGCCTTGGCTTCCGCCGCAGGCGCAAACGCAAAACCGGTGCGCGCCGACGAATTGTCTTCGTCTTGGGTGTGGCTGGTCACCAATGACAGCCAGACCGGCTGATCTTCAATAGCAAAACTTCCGGTTGCAGGCGCTCGCCGCACAGCGTTCTCGTGTAACCGGTATCATCCTGCGCCTGCAGCCGATGCTGGCATATGTTGTTTTTTTGAAATCCTCTCCTTCTCCAAGTTACCTATAGGCACAATAGGGTTCCTGCTCTAAAGCCGCGCCTCATCGCACTACCGCCGTGCGGGATCAGGTATTATCGGCAACCATAGGGACAGTGTTTGATAGGAAACTTTCTGAGCGATACGCCACACGGCTGCCGCTGCGCCTCCTCTATACATAACAAAGAATGGCCCTTGTTAAGGGGCTGAGACAAGTCTGAACAGCAATATGCCAAAGCCGCTGGCGGCTCGGGCAATGGTTTGGGCAATTAACATTCGATTAAAAGTACGATTTTGATGAATTTCATTCTGTATTCGGATATTGGCGAAAGCACGATCGATAAAAGCCTTGGTTTGCCAGAGTACAGCTACTACTTTGTCTTAAAAGCTTTTCGCACCGTTTTGGCCGAGCTCGGCACGGTTACATTGGTGCGGCACCCGGAAACCGAAGTCGACCCGCTGTTTGAAGAATGCCGGCAGCGCGGCGAAGAATGCGTGTTCCTTTCCTTTTCCCCACCGAACAAGACTCAGATCGACCTCAAGTGCCCGACGGTGTCGGTGTTCGCCTGGGAGTACAGCAACATTCCCGACGAGATCTGGGATGACGATGTCCGCAACGACTGGCGCGTGGTGTTTGCCCGCCATGGCCGGGCGATCACCTTGTCCAGCTATACCGCGCGCGTTGTGAAAGAGGCGATGGGCGCGGCCTTCCCGGTGCTGGCGGCGCCAGCGCCTTTGTGGGAACAGTTTGCCGGCGCCCGCTCGCGATTTGGCGCGAAATTGCCGCCCGGAGCAAGCGTCTTGCAGCTGCGCGGCACCGTGATCGACAGCCACTTGCTGGGTTTGTCGGCGGACGGCTTGATCGCTCACATTACTTTTCCTGAGGCGGAGGATGAGGACGAGCTGTCATCGCCGCCGCCCGCACCTGCGCCAGAACCTGTACCCGAACCAGTACCTGTACACGAACTGCCGCCGCAGTTGGCGCCCGAACCCCAGGCCCAGCCTGAACCACCAGCCCCGGCCAAAAACCTGCGTTATCGGCTGGCGGTGACCAAACGCCATCTGCTGACCTGGTATCGTGAAGCATTGCGCGACCTGCTGCCTTTATGGCTAGCCAGGGCGGTAGCGGTCAGCGGACGTAGCGGGAACGCCATGGCACGCGCCATGATGGGTTATGAACGCCGTGCAGCTCCGCAGCCGCAGCTGCCGGCAGAGCCACCGCAACTGCCAGAATTGCCGCCGGAACCGCCGCCAGTGGAGGCAGTTGCGCCAGCCCCGGTGCCGGAGCCTGAAGCTGTAGTCAACCTGGATGGCGTGGTTTACACCTCTATCCTCAGCCCCAAGGATGGCCGCAAGAACTGGTTCGACATGGTGACCGCATTTTGCTGGACTTTCCGCGATGTCGACGACGCGACGCTGGTGCTGAAGATGAACGAACGCGACCTGTCGCGCTATCACAACACCTTGCTGACCCTGCTGTCGCAGTTGGCGCCGTTCAAGTGCCGGGTCCTTACCCTGCACGCCTACCTGGACGATCCGACTTACGAAGAGCTGATCGGCGCCACCAGTTATTACGTCAATACATCCCTGTGCGAAGGCTTGTGCTTGCCGCTGATGGAATTCATGTGCTGCGGCAAGCCGGTGATCGCGCCGCAGCATACGGCGATGGAAGACTATATCGACGATCGCGCTGCCTTTGTCATCAAGTCCGGCCTCGAACACAACGTCTGGCCGAACGATCCGCGCGACTTGTTCCGCACCTTGCGCTACCGTCTCGACTGGGAATCAATCTGTACCGCATACGAAGACAGCTATCGGATAGCAAAACAGCAGCCTGAGAAATACCTGGAAATGAGCAAGCACGCCATGGCGCGCCTGGAGTCCTTCAGCTCGGGCGCAGTCGTGAAAGAACAGTTGCGCAGCTTCTTCCAGCAGGCAGGGGCCGCCAGATGATTATCATTATTTATTCCGAGACCAACGCCGGCTCGATTGCTTCCAATCTCGGCTTACCCGAATACAGCTACTACTTCGTCCTGAAGGAATTCAGGCCGGTGCTGGAACAGCTCGGCATCGTGGTGGCCGTCAGCGACCCTGCGCGTGAAGTGGATGAGATTTACAGGAATGCCCTGGCGCATGGCGAATCCTGCGTTTTCCTGTCGTTTTCACCGCCGCACAAAACCGTGGTCGACCTGGCTTGTCCAACCATTCCGGTATTTGCCTGGGAATTCAGCACGCTGCCCAATGAAACCTGGTTTGGCGAACCGCGGCACGACTGGCGTTATGTGTTTGATAAAGTCGGCACTGCGATTACGCACTCGGCATTCACCGCCGATACGGTGCGGCAGGCGATGACGCCGGAATTTCCGGTAGCGTCTATCCCGGCGCCGGTCTGGGACCGGTTTGCCGCGATACGTAAAAGACTGTCGATCGCAAATCATCCCGACGGTGTCGATCTGCACGTCGCCGGCACCGTGATCGACAGCCGGACAGTCGATCTCTCTCCCTACAGCGTGCCGCGCCGGCGCGATCCCAAGCCGAACCTGGTGCGGCCGCCGGCGCTGGCCCGGCGCGAGCCGGTCAAGGTCCATATCGATGGCGTGGTGTATACCTCGGTCTTCAATCCGTATGACGGACGCAAGAACTGGTACGACATGGTCAGCGCTTTCTGCTGGGCGTTCCGGGATGCCGAAGACGCCACGCTGGTGTTGAAGCTGACTCACCATGATGTCCGCATCGGCATCGACAACTTGCTCGAGAACGTCTACAAGCTGACGCCGTTCAAGTGCCGGATCCTGCTGATCCATGGCTACCTGAGCGATGCCGACTACGAGAACCTGGTGTCTGCAACGACCTACGTCCTGAATACCTCGCATGGAGAAGGCCAGTGCCTGCCTTTGATGGAGTTCATGTCCTGCGGCAAACCGGCTATTGCGCCGCGCAACACCGCGATGGCCGACTATATCGATCACGAGAATGCATTTGTGCTGGACTCCAGCACCGAGCCCAGCCATTGGCCGCATGATCCGCGCCAGGCATACCGCACCCTGCGTTACCGCATAGACTGGGGCACTCTGCTGGCCGCCTATAAAGACAGTTATCGCGTCGCCAAACAGGATCCGGACAGATACTGGCAGATGGCGGAACACGCAGTACGGCGCTTGCAGCGGCATTGTTCGCATGCGGTGACCAGGGAGCGTTTGCTTGCTTTCTTTGCAAACCACCCGCGGATGAATGGGAACGGCCTTGCCAAGATTGTGGAAAAGGTCGGCGTATGAAGAACACCCTTGGCGGCCGGCTGTGCACAGCTAGCCGCTGGCAGCAATATCATGCGCCTGGCGCTCGTCGCCCGCAAATTGGACCGTAGCTATCGGGAGCCGATCGCATATGAACCATCGGATTAAAGACATCGAATTATTGCGCGGGATCGCCGTGCTTTTTGTGTTGTTCCAGCATATGCGATTCAATTTGATGGGACAGCCGAGCGACGTCCTTGACTATGTCTATCGCCATTTCGGATTCTGGACCGGGGTTGATCTGTTTTTTGCGATTTCTGGTTTTGTCATTGCCAGGGACCTGATTCCGCGGCTTAGCCAAGGCCAGGACCGGCAGGGTTTTTTTGCCGTGGCGGCCAAGTTCTGGATCAGGCGCGCCTGGCGCTTGTGGCCTTCCGCATGGCTCTGGCTGGCGCTGCTGTTGCTGGCGGCGGTGGCTTTCAGGAAATCCGGCATATTCGGCTCGCTGCAGGCAAACCTGGATGGCAGCCTTGCAGGGATCTTGAATTATGCAAACTTGCGCCTGGTGTTCAAGTTCGGCCATGAAGAACTTGGCCCGGCCTTTCCATATTGGAGCCTGTCCCTGGAAGAACAGTTCTACCTGTTGCTGCCGATTGTCGTGTTCATCTGCCGCCGCTGGCTTTCCGGTGTGTTGATTGCCTTGGTAGTGCTGCAGTTTTTTGCGTCTCGCCATCAATCATTGCTGCTGATGATGATGCGATCCGATGCGCTGCTGCTGGGCGTGCTGCTGGCAATCTGGAGCAAGCACGACAGCTATCGCAGGCTGGAACCGGTTTTTCTCAAGCAGCACCACTGGATGCGTTTTGCCGTCCTCGCGGTACTGGCGGGCGGCCTGGTTGTAATCGGCTCGGAACGGTACCAGGACTTTCGTTATTGGGTCGGTATCGTTGCATTGCTCTCTGTCGTGCTGGTTTGGATCGGTTCCTACGATGCGGATTACCTGATGCCGGACAATGCCTTGAAACGTGTGCTGCTTTGGGTGGGAAGCCGTTCCTACGCGCTATATCTGATACATATGCCGGCCTATCTCATGAGCCGCCAGATCTGGTACTGGATCGCCCCCGCGGATACCGTTTTTGACCAAACCTACAATGCCAGGCTGGTGTTTACCGCCTTGGCGCTGGTGCTGGTATTGAGCGAACTTAATTATCGTTTTATTGAAGTCCCCCTGCGTGCACGCGGCAAAAGAATTGTCGACCGGATGGGCAAGTCCCAGCTCCAGTTCCAGACCTAGCTCACTTGCATCAGGAAGCGTCCATCGATAACAGTGAAAGCAAAATAGTATGCGAGACATGTTCAAAAAATTTTTTGGCGTTCGAAAGACAGAAACGGTAGTTCCGGTGACCCCGGCCCCGGCGATCTCGGTTCCGGCGCCGGCCGCCGCCATCGATTCCTTCCATATAGGCTTGCGTGATGCCTTGGCAAGCGGCTGGTACCTGCATAAAAGCAGCGAGCTGTATCGTGGCTTTTTTATCAGCGCCGAAGATGTGGTGCTCGATATCGGCTGCGGCGATGGCGGCAATTCGCTGTTCTGCGCCAACCACGGGGCGCATGTGATCGTGGCTGACATTGATGCGGACAAGGTGGAATCCACCATACAGCGCCTGGCGCAAACGCCGGCGCGGCTGGTGCAGGGAGTGGTGGGCGACGCCAATCCCTTGTTGCTGGAAGATGGCATAGCGTCCAGGGTGATCTGCATGGAAGTGCTGGAGCATGTCGACGATACGGCACAGTTTTTGAGTGAACTGGCCAGGGTTGGAAAATCGGGCGCTCAATACTTGCTGTCGGTACCGGATCCGGTACAAGAGACTTTGCAGAAGGGCGTGGCTCCGGCTTCGTATTTCGAGAAGCCGAACCATATCCGCATCATCCAGCGCGACGAATTTGAAAAGATGGTGACAGATGCCGGCCTGGTGATCGAAAGGCATGAGTACTACGGTTTCTACTGGTCAGTCTGGTGGCTGTTTTTCTGGATATGCAAGGTCGACCTGAACAATGCCAGCCATCCCTTGCTGGATAACTGGGCAAAAACCTGGGAAGCGCTGATGGACACGCCGAACGGCGAGCAGGTGAGGCAGGCTTTGAACGATTTCATGCCGAAAAGCCAGGTCATCATTGCGCGCAAGCCATGATCGGAAGCACGACGGCAGGCAGACAGCAAAGGAGCGGTTGCATATGAAACGACTATTTGTTACCGGGCAATCAGGGTTTGTCGGCCTTGCCTTTGAACGCATGCGCGGGCGTATCGCCGCTGCGCATGGCTGGGAGCTGGTGTCGGCCGACAATTCTTATGACTTGCTGGAGCCGGCGGCTTTGGACCTGGTCATTCAGCAGGTCCGTCCGGATGCCGTGATCCATCTTGCCGGACAAACCTTTATTCCGGAAGCGTTCCACGATCCGGCGCATACCCTGGATGTCAATCTGAAAGGAACGCTGCACCTGCTGCAGGCACTGCAGCGCAACGGTTTCAGCGGGACTTTCCTTTATGTCAGTTCGGGCGACGTGTACGGCAAGGTGAACCCCGAGTTATTGCCGATCAGCGAGCAGTTGCCGGTGCGTCCGCAAAATCCTTATGCAGTCAGCAAAGCGGCGGCTGAGCTGCTTTGTTATCAATGGAGCAGCAACCAGCCATGGCGCATCCTGATCGCGCGGCCGTTCAACCATATCGGTCCGGGACAGCGTGAAGACTTCGTGATTTCCAGCGTGGCAAGGCAGCTGGCGCGCATCCGCCAGGGCTTGCAGGAGCCCCGCATACAGGTGGGAGACGTCGACGTCAGCCGCGACTTCCTGGATGTCGAAGACGTCATTTATGCCTACCTGGCATTGCTGGAAAATGGCCTGAACGGAGAAACCTACAACGTCTGCTCAGGCAAGGAATATCTGATCCGCGACCTGATCGCCAGCATGCTCTACCTGACCGAGATCGACGCGCAAATCGAGCAGGATCCGGCGCGCTTGCGGCCTTCGGACTTGCGCCGGGTAAAGGGCAGCAATCAAAAAATCACGCAGGCAACGGCATGGCAGCCTGGCATTCCCATGCAGCAGACTTTGCTGAATGTGTTGTCGGACTGGGAGAGCAGAGTAGCAGCGGAGACTGCGGCTCAAGCTCATCCGCGTGCATGACGGAAAAAGTGGAAAAAATTAGAACAGACTCATGGAGATACAGGCAATGACAAAAACAGCATTGATTACCGGCGTGACCGGACAAGACGGCGCCTATCTTGCCAAGCTGCTGCTTGACAAGGGCTACAAGGTGTATGGCCTGCTGGCGCGACGCAGCAGCGATACCCTGTGGCGCCTGCGCGAACTGGGCATCCTGGAAAAATTGCAGTTTGTCGAGGGCGACCTGGCCGATGCTACTTCCGCCATCCGCGCCGTGTGCCAGTCGCGGCCAGACGAAATCTATAACCTCGGCGCGCAGAGTTTTGTCGGTACTTCCTGGAACCAGCCGGTGGTGACAGGCATGGTGGATGGCCTGGGCGTCACGCACATGCTGGAAGCGATCCGTCAGTTCAGTCCCGAAGCACGCTTTTACCAGGCATCCACCAGCGAGATGTTCGGCCTGATCCAGGCCGAACACCAGGACGAAAACACCCCGTTTTATCCGCGCAGCCCATATGGAGTGGCGAAGTTGTACGGACATTGGATTACCGTCAATTATCGCGAAAGCTTTGGTTTGCATGCTTCCAGCGGTATCTTGTTCAATCATGAATCGCCCTTGCGCGGAATCGAGTTCGTTACGCGCAAGGTAACCGATGCAGCGGCGCGGATCAAACTCGGCAAGCAGCGGGAACTGCGGCTGGGAAATATCGACGCCAAGCGCGACTGGGGATTCGCCGGCGACTACGTCGAAGCAATGTGGCTGATGCTGCAGCAAGAGCGGGCCGACGACTATGTGATCGCCACTGGCGTAACCACCAGCGTGCGTGAAATGTGCCGCATCGCCTTTTCTCATCTCGACCTGAATTATGAAGACTACCTGGTGATCGATCCGCAGCTGTTCCGGCCGGCCGAAGTGGATGTGTTGCTCGGCAATCCGGCGAAAGCGCACGATAAACTGGGCTGGAAGCCGAGAACCAACCTGGTGCAGTTGATGCAGCAAATGGTCGATGCAGACATGCGTCGTGTAGCTAAAGAATAAGGGAGATCAAGATGCGTACGCCAGAACCCGGCATTCCATTGACAGCAACGGCAGTCATCGTTCCGGTGGTGCTTTCGGGCGGCGCCGGCACTCGCTTGTGGCCGGTATCGCGGGAAGGACATCCGAAACCCTTCATCAAACTTCCGGACGGCAAGAGCTTGTTGCAAAAGACTTACCAGCGGGTAGCCCAGCTTGGCATCCGCGGCGATATCCTGAGCGTGACCAACCGAGACTATTATTTCCAGAGCAAGGACGAATTCGTTTCGGCCGATCTGGGCGCGCACTATCGGCCGCATTTCATCCTTGAGCCGTCCGGCCGCAATACCGCGCCGGCAATCGCGGTCGCTGCCCTGTCGTTGCGTGCACTGCATGGCGATAACACCATCATGGTGGTGATGCCGGCCGATCACTTGATCAAGGATGTGGAGTGTTTTACCGAAGCCGTGCATCATGCGGTGGAAGTCGCCAAACAAGGTTACCTGGTGACGTTCGGGGTCCGCCCGTTGACGCCCGAAACCGGTTTCGGCTACATCGAATGCGGCGATCAGATCGATAGCGCCGGAGCGGCCCAGGTAAGCCGTTTCATAGAAAAGCCGGATGCCGAACGCGCTGCCGGTTTTGTCGAAAGCGGCCGGCATCTGTGGAACGCCGGCATATTCTGTTTCTCGGTGTCGACCTTTTTAAGCGAACTCGAAAGGCATGCGCCTGAAATCCTGGCGCAGGCCACTGCATGCATAGAGGCCAGCCCGGCCGCCGCTTCGGCCGGGGTCTTGCTGCAGGAGCTGGACGGCGACAGCTTCATGGCGATGCAAGACATCTCAATCGACTATGCGGTGCTGGAGCGTTCCGACCGGGTGGCGGTGATACCGGCCGGTTTCGACTGGAACGATATCGGTTCCTGGGGCGCTCTGCGGCAACTGGTGGAGCCTGACGAACAGGAAAATCGCGTGCTGGGCGAAGCTGTGCTGATCGACAGCCGCAATAACTACATATATTCCGAACAGCGCCTGGTGGCGACGGTTGGCATCAATAACCTGATCGTGGTGGATACGCCTGACGCGCTTTTGATCGCCCATCCGGACCACGTGCAGAACGTGAAGAAAGTCGTGCACCAGCTCAAGAGCACCGAGCACGCCACTTATAAACTGCATCGCACCGTATTCCGGCCCTGGGGCAGTTATACCCTGCTGGAGCAAGGACCGAATTTCAAGATCAAGCGCATCGTCGTCAAACAGGGCGCGTCGCTGTCGCTGCAGATGCATCATCATCGCAGCGAACACTGGGTGGTGGTGCATGGCATGGCCAAGGTGGTCAACGGCGAGCAGGAAATGTACGTCAACACCAACGAATCGACTTACATTCCTGCCGGCACCAAACACCGCCTGGAAAATCCGGGTTTGCTGGAACTGGTGATGATCGAGGTGCAGAGCGGCGCCTATCTGGGTGAAGACGATATCGTGCGCTTTGACGACAAGTATGGCAGGTGCAAATCATGTTGAAAATGCGGTTGAAAATGCGGTTGAAAATGCAGATGCAGGAAAAAAACCAGACCATGCTGCGCTCGTTATGGCACTACCGCGGCTTCATGCTCGGCAGCGTCAAGCGCGAATTCCAGTCGCGCTATCGCAATTCGATGCTGGGCGCGGTATGGATGGTGCTTAATCCGCTGGCCATGATTGTGGTCTATACAGTGATCTTCTCGCAGTTGATGCATGCGCGCCTGCCTAACGCCAGCAGCCAGTTTGCCTACGGGATTTATCTGTGCGCCGGTTTGCTGACCTGGGGATTCTTTACTGAAACCGTATCGCGCATGCAGAACGTATTCCTGGAAAACGGCAACATGATCAAGAAGCTGAACTTTCCGCGCATCTGCCTGCCGATCATCACGGTGATGAATGCAGGCGTGAATTTTTCCATCATTTTCGGATTGTTCCTGGGGTTCCTGCTTATCTCCGGCAATTTCCCCGGCTGGGCTTTCCTTGGCGTGCTGCCGCTGCTGCTGATACAGATACTGTTTTCTATCGGCTTGGGCATTGTTCTCGGCGTGCTCAACGTTTTTTTCCGCGACGTCGGCCAGCTGTTCGGCATCGTGCTGCAGTTCTGGTTCTGGTTTACCCCGATTGTCTATACAGTCTCCACCCTGCCCGAGGGAGTGCAGGGCTTGCTCAAATTTAATCCGATGACTGCGCTGATGGTTGCTTACCAGGGGATTTTTGTCAGCGGCGCCTGGCCGCTGTGGAGCGACCTGTGGGCGGTGACGCTGCTGAGCGTGGTGTTGTGTGTGATCGGCTTGCAGCTGTTTCGCCGGCATGCGGGCGAAATGGTGGATGAACTATGATGGGCAAGATTACAGTTAAAGGTTTGGGCAAGGCCTACAAGACGTACAACGGGCGCTGGGCGCGCCTGGCGGAATGGGTGCTGCCTTTTTCCCGGCAACGGCACCAGTTGCACTGGGTCTTGCAGGATATTGACTTCCAGCTGGCGGCCGGCGAGGCGGTCGGCATTGTCGGCGTCAATGGCGCCGGCAAGAGCACCTTGCTGAAAATGATCGCTGGAACTACCCAGAGCACCACCGGCAGCATCGACATCCAGGGACGGGTGGCGGCGCTGCTTGAACTCGGCATGGGTTTTCATCCGGATTTTACCGGCAGGCAGAACGCCATCATGGCCGGTCAGCTGCAGGGCCTGAGAGCAGATGAAATCGAAGCGCTGATGCCGGCTATCGAAGCGTTCGCCGAAATCGGCGAATACATAGACCAGCCGGTGCGGACTTATTCCAGCGGGATGCAGATGCGGCTGGCGTTCAGCGTTGCGACCGCCAGCCGGCCGGATGTGCTGATTGTCGATGAAGCCCTGTCCGTCGGCGACGCGTATTTCCAGCACAAGAGTTTTGAACGGATCAGGGAATTTCGCCGCGCCGGCACTACCTTGCTGATCGTGTCGCACGATCGCTATGCCATCCAGACCATTTGCGACCGCGCCATATTGCTCAATCGCGGGCGGCTGGAAATGCAAGGCGATCCGGTGGAAGTGATGGATTTCTACAATGCCATGATGGCTGAGCGCGACCGCAGCACCGTCAGGCAAGAGCGCCTGCCCGACGGCAAATTGCGGACCATCTCCGGAACCGGACAGGCCAGCGTTGCCGAGGTCAGGCTGCTGGACGACCAGGGCCAGGAAGTCGACGTGGTTGAAGTCGGCGCGCAGGTTACGCTGGAAGTCCGGGTTGCGATCAACTCTGAAGTGCCGCGGCTGGTAATGGGCTACCTGATCACGGACAAGCTGGGGCATGCCGTATTCGGCATCAATACCCATCGCCTCAACCAGCCGCAGACCGATTTGCGCGCGGGGGAAGACCTGGTTTATCGCTGGCGCTTTGCGATGGACCTCGGCAAGGGAAATTATGCGATATCCATTTCCCTGTCGCGGGTGGATTCCCATCTTGACACCAACTATGAATGGCGTGACTACAGCGTTATTTTCCATGTGGTCAATACGCATCGCCCCGACTTTGTCGGTTGTGCATTCCTGGAGCCTGAAGTAGCCATAGTGCGGTCGCTTGGCAGCGCCAGCAAGGACGGTTTAGCAGCATGACCAGACTCCTGATCGAATGTACTTATGTCTTCCATCATCCCGAAATGAATTCCGGGATACAACGTGTCGTCCGCAATATCATCAATCATTTGCCGCGGGTGCAAGATGAGGCGGTTTGCATTCCCGTCATATTCAAGGATGGGAAGATACTTGAAGTCATGCAGCTGGCGCCGAAACATACCGATGAGTGGCGCAGCCGGCTGCAGCAGAAACTGGAGAAGATGGCGCAGAAGCTGGTACAGGTGCGTAACCGATATTGGCTGGTTCACTCGCGCTTGCTGCGGTTTTGGCCATGGAGCGCCTCGCATAATGTAAAGCGCGCGACGTACGTATTATGCCGCCTGGCCAGTTTTTCGTTCGCGTTGCCCTTGTACCTGACCGAGCGGGTCCTGGAAAAAATCGAAGTGCAGCCGCGCGCCTTTGAAATGGCGTGCCGCTCCGACGATATCCTGGTATTGCTGGATTCGTCTTGGCACGCCGATTTTTTCCCTGTAGCCGAGAAACTGCAGCGGCAGGGAGTATCCATCGTGTCGGTGATCTACGATCTGATCCCGTTGACCCATCCCCAGTTTTGCGACGGCCCGCTGGTGCAGGTATTCGACCGCTGGTTCGAATGGATCGCAAATACGGCGAACGGTTTCATTGCCATATCGAACACCATTCGTGATGAAGTGAACAGTGAGGTAAGGCGCTGGCTTGGCAGCGAACGCACTGACAGCCGCTGGTTTGATTTCTTCCATCTGGGATCGGAACTTGACCAGGTCGATACCGATAAATCGGTACGCTCCTCGGTGGAAAAATTGTTCGGCTCCGGCCTTTCCATTTACCTGATGGTCAGCACCATCGAGCCGCGCAAGAATCATGCTTACCTGCTGGATGCCTTTGAGCAGCTGTGGCGGGACGGCAGCGATGTCGTATTGTGTTTTATCGGCCGCATAGGCTGGAAGAACGAGCGTCTGATCGAGCGTGTAAAAAATCACCCGCAGCTGAAGCGGCACCTGTTCATGTTCAATGACCTGAGCGACGTCGAGCTGGAATATTGTTATAGCCATGCCAAATCGCTGGTTTTTCCGTCATTTGTAGAAGGTTTCGGTTTGCCGCTGGTGGAAGCCATGCAGCGCGGTTTGCCAGTGATGGCGAGTGATATCCCCGTGTTCCACGAGATTGGCGGTGAATTTGTCAGCTATTTCGACCTGGGCCAGCCAGAATCGCTGGCACAGAAAATCCTGGAATTTGAAGACAGCGGCATATTTCCAGCGGCGCGGCATATGACGAACTGGTCCTGGCTCAACTGGGAGGATTCGGCACGCCAGCTGGTAGAACGGGTCGTGCGCCAGGTACAAACGCAAAAGCATAAGCAAAGTGAATTTCATGAAATTGAACATTGCCCTGAATAGCAAGATCCTGCTGGCGCCCCGCACCGGCATCGGCAACTACGTTGCCGAGCTGGCGCAGGCCCTGCAGCAAACGCCTGACCTTGGAATGCAATATTTCAATGGCTTGCGCTGGCAAGACGAGTTGGCCGGCGAGCCGATGCAGGACTATTCGCGCTGGGCCGGCATTGCCAAGCATTTGCCTGGCGCCTATGTTGTTCGCCGGATGCTTGAGCAACGGCGCTTTAACCAGGGTGCGCGCACGTTGCGTCCGGATGTGTACCACGAACCCAGCTTGTGGCCGCTCAATTTCAACGGACCGACAGTGATGACCGTGCACGACCTGACGCATGTGCATTTTCCGCAAACGCAGCCTGGAGACCGCCTGAGAGAAATCGAGCGCAGGCTGCCGTCGGCCTTGGCGCGTGTCAGCCGGATCCTGGTGGATTCCGCATTCATCGGACAGGAAATCAAGAAACATTTCGGCGTGCCGGATCAAAAAGTGGTGGTGGCGCCGCTTGCCAGCTCTGCTGTCTTCCAGCCCAGGGTGGAGCAGCAGCTGTCGGTTCGCCTCAATAATATGGGTCTGGCTTATCGCGGTTTCATCCTGTCGGTCGGTACCTTGGAGCCGCGTAAAAACCTGTTGCTGACGCTCAAGGCACATGCGCGTTTGCCCGCGCCTTTGCGCGAGCGCTTTCCTCTGCTGGTGGTGGGCATGCCAGGCTGGCAGGCGCAAGAATTGGACGGCGCCCTGGCGCAGGCGGTCAGCGCCGGCCATGTGCGCCTGGCAGGTTATCTGGACCAGGCCGACCTTGCTTGCGTCACGGCGGCGGCCAAGATCATGGTGTTCCCTTCTTTGTATGAGGGATTCGGTTTGCCGGTGCTGGAAGCAATGGCCAGCGGCACGCCGGTAATTACGTCTGATTGCGCCAGCCTGCCTGAGGTGGCGGGTGCTGCTGCTGCTTATGTCGATCCGCAGGACGAGGCGGGGCTGACAGAGCAGATGCGCCGCTTGCTGGAAGACGACAGAGCCTGGATGGGGCAGCGCATAGCGGGTTTGGAGCGGTCCGTGCAATTTTCCTGGCGAAAGTGCGCGGCCATTACTGCCGAAGTTTACCGGCAGGCGGCGAATGGTTAAGTAATGTCGGCAATCGTTGGCGCAGGCAGTCCGCGCTGATAGAAAATGGCTTTTCACTTCCGGTTGCAAAGGGAGATGGGGCAGATTACGAGAGGAGTAGACAATGCGGGTTCTTCATTTTTACAAGACCTATCAGTCGGAATCGTACGGCGGGATCGAGCAAACCATTTACCAGCTGTGCAAATGTTCGCCAGCCAGCGGGACCGAGAGCGAAGTGCTGACGCTGAGCGACGATCCCGATCCGGCGGAATTGATGTACGACGGCCATAAGGTGCACAGGGTCAAGCTTGACCTGCAGATCGCTTCGACTGGCTTTTCGTTGTCCGCGCTGAAGCGTTTCGCGCAGCTTGCTGCCGAGGTCGATATCGTGCACTACCATTTTCCGTGGCCGTTCATGGACCTGGCCCATTTTGTCACACGCATGAACAAGCCGAGCGTGGTTACCTATCATTCCGACATCGTGCGCTACAAGACGCTGTTGCAGTTGTACCGGCCGCTGATGCACCGCTTCCTGAACAGTGTCGACGCAATCGTCGCCACCTCTCCGAATTACCTGCAAACCAGTTCTGTGCTGGCCGGGTACAAGGACAAGACGCAGGTCATCCCCATCGGCCTCGACAAGAGCAACTATCCGACGCCATCGACGGCTCTGACGGAGAAATGGCAAAAGCAGATCGGCGGGCGTTTCTTCCTGTTCGTAGGCGCCATCCGCTATTACAAAGGTTTGCACATCCTGCTCGATGCCGCGCGCGGAACCGATTATCCGATTGTGATCGTAGGCGCCGGGCCGATTGAACAGGAACTGAAGCAGCGGGTCCAGGAGCAAGGCTTGCGCAATGTGATCTTCCTCGGCGTTGTCAGCGATGAAGACAAGGTCGCGTTGCTGCAGCTGTGCTACGCCATTGTGTTCCCGTCGCACCTGCGTTCGGAAGCGTTCGGCATCTCGTTGCTGGAGGGAGCGATGTACGGCAAGCCCATGATTTCCAGCGAGATCGGCACCGGCACCAGTTATATCAACAACCATCGGGAAACCGGCCTGGTGGTCCCACCCAGCGACCCGGAGGCTTTCCGGCTGGCGATGCAGCAGTTATGGGATGACCCTGAGCTGGCGCGGACCATGGGTGCGCGGGCGCAAGCGCGTTATCACAAATTGTTTACGGCCAGGGTGATGGGGGAAAGTTATGCCGGCCTCTATCGCGACGTGCTGCAAATACATGGGCAGGCGGAAACGCAGGTAAGCCTGGAGGCCTGAACACCCGGCAAGTTGCGGTTTTTGCGAGGTGTGATACGATAATTTAATGAATAATCTATTTAAGTGTGATTTTAAATAGATTATAACTATTAAAAACAATGTATTACATTCCCGTCTGGACGTATGTTATTTCGTATGTCGCTCAATCGTTTGTTCTGGCTGATTTCGATCTTGCTGATGCTGCTTTTTCTGGTTCTGATCGGCCGGATCGTTAGCAGCGAGTGGTCCGTATACGAACGCAGCACAAAAAGCATGCCCGCCATCCGGAACCTGCAGCTGGCATTGCTGGTGGAAGAAAGGCTGGCGGCCGAGCGTGATCCCGGCAATTCACTGCTGCTGCAAGAAGCTGGCGCTGCTGCCAGGGAATTTGCAGGACTGGACCAGGCGCGGTTCGCGAGCGATCGGGCGCTGGCAAGCTTGCGCCGCGCCTTGCAAAAGCAGGCGGTTCCACAGCTGGCGCCGGTGGTCGCACATGTTGCGTCGACCGAGCAGGCGCTGGCGGCGATGCGCAAAGAGATGGATCTGCTGCTGGCGCTGTCGGAACGGCAGCGCGACATGGCAGCCGTCGGCGCCGTACTGCGGACGATGGACCATGTGGATAGCGGTTTTTCTCCGGTAATCGTTGCTCTGGCCGACACCGCCATTCGCTCCGATTCGCAGCTTAGCGACGGCTTGGAAGGCGCCTTGCTGGCTTCCAGCTTGCGCAATATCGCTGGTCGGATCGGCGCTGTCTTTACCGCGCCGGTAATTGCTCAACGGCCTTTGACTTCCCAGGAAATCGATGCATTTTCAAGGCTGTCGGGTCAAATCGGCCAGTTGTATTCCGGGATTGAGCTGCAGTTGCGTCCTTACCAGGATAATCCGGTTTTGAAAGCCGCCCTGGATACGGTGCACGATCGTTATCTTGGCGCCGGCCTGGGTTTCCTGAACGAATTGTTTGCTATCGGACGCAGCTCTGGAGACTACGGTCTCGGCGCTCGCGACATGGCGGTTCGCTATGTGCCGCAAATGGCTGCGATTCCGCATCTGCGCGACCTGGTCCTGGCCGAAATGCTGCAGCAGGCCAGGCACCAAAACAGGCAGGCTGCTTTTTTCCTGGTGGCGGTAAGCGGCCTGGGAGTGGTGGCCCTGGCTATTTTCGTGCTGCTCATGCAGGTGATACGGTTGCGTGTCTTGCGTCCTATCCTTGACGCCACGGATCTGTTTGTATCGCTGGCCGACGAACGGTTCAGCACGATAATTCCGATACCGCGCCATGACGATGAGATCGGCGTCATGATGCGGGCAATCCATGTGCTGAAGGCGCATAGCCTGGCCAAGGTCCGGCTGGAAAAACAGCGCGAAGAAATGATTGCGCAACTGCGGACTTTGTCTGACACGGATTTCCTGACCGGCCTGCTGAATCGCCGCGCTTTTTTTGCGCAGGGCGAGCAGCAATTCGGCATTGCCCAGCGCTACCGGCGGCAATTGACGCTGATCTTGATGGACGTAGATCATTTCAAGGCCGTCAATGACCGCCACGGACACCAGGCTGGCGACCAGGTATTGCGTGTAGTAGCGGACTTGTGCCGGCGACATCACCGTAAGGTCGACTTGCTGGCGCGTTACGGCGGCGAGGAATTCCTCCTGATGCTGCCCGAAATCGACTTGTCCCAGGGGCTTGCGGCGGCTGAGAAATTGCGCTGCGCTATCGACGCCTGCCATTTCCGGCTGGATGGGGGCGAGATGATCAATGTCACCGCCAGTTTTGGCGTGGTGGCTTTTGAATGCGACAACGACCTTGAAAGCCTGATAGGCCGTGCCGACCAGGCCTTGTATCAAGCCAAGCACAGCGGCCGCAACGTGGTGGTGGCGGCGCCGCGGGGTAAATTGGACGAGACGATTGTCTTTGTCTGATGCCGCTTTTTTAGGCTGAAATCCGGCTGCGGAAAGGGATTTCTATCGAGAAATTTTCTCCTGCTTAGTTTGCTAGAATGGCGAGCTAATCTTCGGAGACATGGATGAATAAATTCCTTTTTCTTTTTAGCCTGCTGCTGGCGTCGCTAAGCCACGCAGCAACACCGCAACAGCAACTCAATACGCTGTTCGACAGCGACTGGCAATGGAGCATGCGCAACGCGCCAGAATTCGCTACGGCGGTCGGCGACAATCGTTATAACGACCGCCTGTCGGATGCATCGCTCGCCGCCAGCCTGGCTGGCAATACTCATCAGCAGCAGATGCTGCTGCAAGCCAAGCGCATCGACCGCAGCAAGCTGAGCGGCCAAGACCTGCTTTCATATGACCTGTTTATCTACGAAAAACAGAAAAACATCCAGGCTGCGAAGTTTTATCCGTATAACCCGGAGCCGATCTCGCAATTGAGCGGGGTCCAGTTCGAATTTCCTCAGCTGGTAGCGCAGACGCCGTTCAGCACTGTCAAGGATTACCGCAACTACCTGGGGCGCTTGCGCGCTTTGCCCAAGTATGTCGACGGCGTGATCGCGCAATTGCAGCAAGGGGTCAAATCCGGCTGGGTGGCACCGAAAGTCACGATGAGCGTGGTCCCGGACAACTGCAGGAATTTGTCGCCAAGCTCGACAGCAGTCCCCTGGCTGTCCCGTTCAAGGACATGCCGGCGTCGATCCCGGCGGCGCAGCGCGCAAGCCTGGCGCGTGAAGGCCAACGCTTGCTGCATCAAAGCGTGGCGCCGGCTTTCCGCAAGCTGGAGGCGTATATCAGCAGCAGCTATCTGCCAGCTTGCCGCGACGGCATAGCAGCGTCCAGTTTGCCTGGCGGCGCGGCGTATTACGCATACAAGGTGAAGGAAAACACAACCACCGGCATGACGCCGCAAGAAATCCATGACGTCGGCTTGCAGGAAGTGGCGCGGATCCAGGGAGAAATGAAGCTGGTGATGCAGCAGACCGGCTTCAAGGGAACGTTTGCGGAATTCATCACTTTCCTGAATACCGATCCGCGCTTCTATTACACCAAGCCGGAAGATTTGCTGGCCGGTTACAAGGACATCATCAAGAAATCTTCGGCACAGCTGCCGCGCTTTTTTGCCGATATTCCGCGCGCTCCGGTCGACGTCAAACCGGTGCCGGAAGTAGGCGCCGAGAACCAGGCCGGCGCTTATTACGAACCGGGAACGCCAGACGGCTCGCGGCCGGGTTATTTCGTCGCCAACCTGTCGAAGCTGGATTCGCGCCCCAAGTGGGAAATGGAAACCCTGACCTTGCATGAATCGGTGCCGGGCCACCATCTGCAAACCGCGCGAGCCCAGGAAATCAAAGGCCTGCCGGAATTCCGGCGGTTCGGCTGGTATGTCGCGTTTGGCGAAGGCTGGGCGCTGTATGCTGAAAGCCTGGGCGGTGAAATGGGTTTCTATACCGATCCCTACTCGAAATTCGGCCATCTCAACGATGAACTGTTCCGCGCCGCCCGGCTGGTGGTGGATACAGGCATGCATGCACTGGGCTGGAGCCGGCAGCAGGCGATCGACTACATGAATGTGAACACCGCCAATCCGCCGCACGACAACCAGGTCGAAATCGACCGTTACATCGTCGATCCGGGCCAGGCCCTGGGTTACAAGATAGGCCAGCTGAAAATCAAGGCCTTGCGGGAAAAAGCGCAGCAGGAGCTCGGCAGCAAATTCGACCTGCGGCGTTTTAACAACGCCGTCATCGACAATGGCGCTTTGCCGCTGGAGATGCTGGAAACGCAGATAGATCTGTGGATTGCGCAGCAGGCCTCGGCGGTTTAGCACGCATCCTAGAGTTTTAGCTGCAGGAAATCCAGGAAGCAGGTGATGCGCCGCGCCAGCTGGGTGTTCCTGTAGTACACCGCGTGGATTTGCTGGCGGTAGCCATTGTTATGGTCCGCGAGGATATCGACCAAAGTCCCCTGAGCGATATCCTCGCGCACCATGAACGCCGACAGGCAGGTAATTCCCAGCCCGTGCAGCGCCAGCTGACGTATGGTTTCGCCGCCGGACGCCAGCAGCGTCGGACTGATGGTCAGGTTTTCTTCCAGCTGCTGCCGCAGCGGCCAGGTATTCAGCGACTCCGGTTGCGTGAAGCCGATCAGCTGATGCTGCTTCAGTTCTTCCGCTCTGGCTGGCGTACCATGTTTGCGCAGGTACTCGGGACTGGCGACGATGTGCTGCAGACTGGATCCGAGGCGGCGTGCATGCAGCATCGAGTCTTGCAAGGCGCCGTGGCGGATGGCGATGTCGGTGCGCTGCTGCAGCAGGTCGATGTTCTGGTCGTTGCTGGTCAGCTCCAGCGTGATGTCCGGGTAGTTGCTGCGGAATTCGGCGATGTGCGGCACTATGCAATGCAGCATGAAGGGTGGCGAAGCGTCCACCCGCAGGCGTCCTGACGGTCTCTGGTGGCGCACCTGGATCGCCTCTTCGGCTTCTTCCATCGCCGCGATGATCGTGCGCGCCTTTTCCAGGAAAAGATGGCCTTCTTCCGTCAGCTCCATGCGGCGCGTGGTGCGCGTGAGGAGCGAAGTAGCCAGTTTTTGTTCCAGTCGTGACAAGGCCCGGCTCAGGCCGGACGTGGTCTGGCCCAGCTGTTCGGCGGCGGCGCTGAGCGTGCCGCTGTCAACCACGGCGATAAAAATCCGCAGATCGTCGGAGTGAATGTTCATCTTGTCGGTTTAATGGACGCCGCCGCCATGGCTGCCAAGGTTGGCCGGCGCTTCGTCTTCCATGTCAGCCAGGCCTTGCAGGATGCCGCAATCCTTGGCAGCTTGCGTTTTCTGGCATTGCTTGCGCAACTGTTTGAGCTGGGTCTGCAATGCCTTCAATTCGCTGATGCGGTCGGCGACATGCTCGATATGGTGGTCCAGCAAGCTGTTGACTTCGGCGCAATTGTCTTCCGGCAAATCTCGAAACTGCAATAACCTGCGTACTTCGTCCAGCGTCATGTCCAGCGAACGGCAATGGCGGATGAACTGCAGGCGCTCGATATGCGCCTGTCCGTACAAGCGGTAATTGTTTTGCGAGCGCGTCGCCAGGGGCAGCAGGCCTTCGCGTTCGTAGTAGCGAATGGTTTCCACCGGACAGCCGGCGTGGCTGGCCAGCTCTCCGATTTTGAGTGTAATTGCGCTCATGGCAGCTCTTTCCGGGTTATTTCGAGATAAATCCTTGACCTTATAGTAGCTACAGGGTTTTAAATATGCAAGGAGTAATCAATTGCATCCTCAAAACCCGAATCAAGGAGTACGCCATGAGCCATTGCGAAGATAACCATCGCGACCATCACGATCACCAGCATGAGCATGGTCATAGGCACGATCATAAGCATGACCATCAGCACCAGCATGCGCAGGCAGACGCGGGCGCGTCCGCCGCCGGCCGCGCGCCGCCGCTTGCAGGAGCAGAACAGGCGGTGTTCCTGATCCAGAATATGGATTGTCCCACTGAAGAAAAGCTGATCCGCGACAGGTTCAAGAGCATGGCCGGCATCGAAGCCATGCAATTCAACCTGATCCAGCGCGAACTGACGGTCCAGCATCGCCTGGCTTCGGTGGACGCCATCGTTGCTGCCTTGAAGGCGCTGGACATGGAGCCGGCGCTCAAATCGGATACCCTGACCGGCGCCGTCGACCTGGCCGCCGGCGACGACGGCGCTTCCAAGATATCCCGCAGGAAGTGGTTGCTGATGGCGCTTTCCGGCATCACCGCGATAGGCGCCGAGGTGGTGGTCTGGAGCGGCGGCCAGGACAGCTCATGGCTGGTGATCGGCCTGGCGCTGGTGGCGATCCTGAGCGGCGGCCTGGATACCTTGAAAAAGGGCTGGATTGCCTTGCGCAATTTTTCCCTCAACATGAATTTCCTGATGTCGCTGGCAGTGATAGGCGCCGCCATCATCGGCCAATGGCCGGAAGCGGCGGTGGTGATCTTCCTGTTCGCGCTGGCGGAAATGATCGAAGCCTTGTCGCTGGACCGGGCCCGCAATGCAATCAAAGGGCTGATGGCGATGGCGCCGGACCTGGCGACGGTGCAAGGCGCCGACGGCGAGTGGCGCGAGATTGCTACCGGAGAGGTGGCATTGGCGGCGCTGATCCGCGTCAAGCCGGGTGCGCGCGTGCCGCTGGATGGCCAGGTGACCGAAGGCCAGACTACCATCAACCAGGGGCCATTACCGGCGAGAGCATGCCTGTGGAAAAACAGGCCGGCGACCAGGTGTTTGCCGGCACCATCAACGAGCGCGGTTCCTTTGTCTATCGGGTGACGGCGCTGCAAGCCAATTCGACCTTGGCGCGCATCATCAAGAGCGTGCAGCAGGCGCAGGGCGAGCGCGCGCCGACCCAGCGTTTCGTCGATCAGTTTGCACGCTATTACATCCCTGTAGTGGTGCTGGCTGCGTTGCTGGTTGCCACCTTGCCGCCGCTGCTGCTGGGCGCGGCGTTCTATCCGTGGCTATACAAGGCCTTGGTGCTGCTGGTAATCGCCTGTCCTTGCGCGCTGGTGATTTCGACGCCGGTGACAGTGGTGAGCGGGCTGGCGGCAGCGGCCCGGAGCGGCGTGCTGGTCAAGGGCGGGGTGTACCTGGAGATGGGGCGCAAGATCAAGGCGTTGGCGCTGGACAAGACTGGCACGCTGACCTTGGGCAGGCCGCGCGTCACCGACGTGCAGCTGGTGCAGCCGACGGCCGATGATGGCCTGCTGCTGCAGCTGCAACGCCAGGCCGCGAGCCTGGCCAGCCGTTCCGACCATCCGGTATCGGGTGCGGTAGCGGCGCACTGGCAAACCTTGGCCAATGGCGGAAACCTGTTTGAAGTCGGCGCATTTGAGGCGTTGACAGGGCGCGGCGTACAGGGCAGCATCGACGGCCAGCAATTCTATCTCGGCAATCATCGCCTGGTGCATGAGATGGATATCTGCAGCCCTGAACTGGAAGCGCGCCTGTCGGCGCTGGAGAGCGCGGGCAAGACTACGGTGGTGCTATGTTCGGCGAGCCAACCTTTGCTGATCCTGGCGGTGGCCGATACGGTGCGCGACATCGCAGTCGAAGCGGTCGCCAGGCTGCACGCGATCGGGGTCGAGGCAGTCATGCTGACCGGCGACAATGCGCATACCGCGCAAGCCATCGCAACCCAGGTCGGCATCAGCGACGCCCGCGGCGACCAGCTGCCGCAAGACAAGCGCGACGCCATCAACGACTTGCGCGCGCGTTACGGCTACGTCGGCATGGTGGGCGACGGCATCAACGATGCGCCGGCGCTGGCGCAAGCCGATATCGGATTTGCCATGGGAGCGGCGGGCAGCGACACGGCGCTGGAAACGGCCGATGTGGCGCTGATGGATGACGACCTGCGCAAGATTGCGGATTTCATCCGCTTAAGCAAAAAGACGCACACGGTGCTGATGCAAAACATCACTTTGGCTTTGAGCATCAAGGCCATTTTCCTGGTGCTGGCGCTGAGCGGCGAAGCCACCCTGTGGATGGCGGTGTTCGCGGATATGGGAGCGAGCCTGCTGGTAGTGTTTAACGGCTTGAGATTGCTGCGGGCATAACGCCGACTACGGATTCTCGGCGGATTCCGATGACTTCGCCAGCCACTCTTTGCCTCTCAGCATCAGCTTCCAGTAAACCCAGGGCAGCACGGTGGTCTTCAGCAACCAGGCGCTGCGCCGGGCGACGGTCGGGTCGAGCCGGAAGGTCGGCAGCAGCTTGCCGCCATAACCGAACTCGGCCAGTATCACTTTGCCCTTTTCGACCGTCAGCGGGCAAGCGCCATACCCGTCGTAACGTGCGTCCAGCGCTTTGCCGGCGCAGGAGGCGAGCAGGTTGCTTGCCACCACTACGGCCTGTTTGCGGATTGCCGCGACGGTCTTGGCGTTAGCGGTCGAGCACACATCTCCCAGTGCGAACACATTGCGGTAACGGACGTGCCGCAGCGAAGCAGGATCGACTTCGCACCAGCCATCGACATTGGCTAGCGGACTGTTGCGTACTGCATCCGGGGCAACCTGCGGCGGCACCGCGTGCAGCATGTCAAACGATTTTTGCTGGCGGCTGCTGCTGCCGGCATTGTCCTTGACGTCGAACCACGCCAGCCGGTTTGGACCGTCGACCTTGACCAGATTCGATTCAAGCACCAGGCGCGCCTGGTATTTTTTGACATAGCGCATCAGCGGCGGCACGAATGCGGCGACGCCGAACAGTGCAGTGCCGGCGCTGTTGAATTCGACCTCTATCTGCTTCAGCACGCCTCTGCGCAGCCAGTAGTCGCACGAGAGGTACATGGCTTTTTGCGGCGCGCCGGCACATTTTATCGGCATGGCCGGTTGCGAAAACAGTGCCTTGCCGTGTTTTAATTGTGATACCAGTTGCCAGGTATAAGGGGCCAGGTCGTGGCGGTAATTCGAGGTCACGCCGTTTTTACCCAAAGTCTGTTCCAGGCCCTCTATCTTCTCCCATGCAAGCCGCAAGCCGGGCAGACGATCAGTTGCTGGTAGGCGATCAGGCAGCCGTTGTCGAGCCGGATGCGGTTATGGTCAGGCAAGAATTCAGACACTGCCTGCGGGATCCACTGCGCAGCACTAGGTATCAGCGACGCCATCGGCCGTACGGTTTTTTTGCTGTCGAAAATGCCGCGCCCGACCAGCGTCCAGGCCGGCTGGTAATAATGCTGGCTGCTGGGGTCGACGATGGCGATCTGGGCGTTCGGAGCGCGCTTGAGCAAGCTGCTCGCAACCGTGATGCCGGCGGAACCGCCGCCGACGATCACGATTTCATACTGCTTGAGTTTGTCGTTCCCGGCGCCGGCTGCCTGGATCGGCGTATCGATCAGGTTCGCCAGCCGGAAAATGTTGGTCGAGCGGTTGCCGGTGCGGCAAAAGGCCAGGACCGGGGCCGGCATGTCGGCCAGCAGCAGGCGCAGCGCTGTGCCGTGTTCTTTGCTGAGATGGGTGGCGTCGGCGGGCAGGTAGCTGAAGGCAAGGCCAAGCGCTTCGCAAGCCGCGGCCAGTTCCTTGCTGCCGACGTGGTGGCCGCCGTCTTCGCCGTCAGGGCGATTGCAGATCACCGATTTGTAGCCGGCGGCCAGGATGATGGGCAAGTCTTCCAGTCCGATTTGGCTGGCAGTTGAAAACAGGTCGTTATGCTTGAAGAGATTAAAGTTCATAGGTGCTGATTCCATCATGATGGGCGGGTGGCACTACTTACTTGGGTTTGTTTGAACCTGCTTGAATCTGCTTGTTTGCGACCAAAACCTGGCGAGCGGGCGCGGCTTGCCGGGCGAGGGTGGCGGCCTGTTAAAGTTGGCAACGCGGGAAGGCGCGGATAATGTTGCTTTGCCGGCGCCAGGGTGGACTGACGGAAGTCAGGGATTGACCTTGGTTTACCAATTCTGTTAACAATGTGCGGTCAGGGCTCGCGGCCGCGCTATATCTTGTTTTGCTCCAGTGAAATTATCTGTTCAATCCAGGCATTGCTGCTTGCCTGCTACTTGTTTGATTGTTAATAATATAAGATGGATTAGGCATTTGTCAATGTTGTATATGTTTATATATAGTTACGTATTGTTAAGTTGAGGATGAATATAGATGGCAAGTCCACAAATAGAAGTCATTTTTGATGAGAACACCGCGACGTTTACTTATGTGGTTTATGCCGCGGCAGGCAACGAGTGCGCGATTATCGATTCGGTGCTCGATTACGATCCGGTCGCCGGCCGCACGTCGACCGTCGCGGCTGACCGGGTGATCGAATTCGTGCACAGCAAGAGCCTGAAGGTGCAATGGCTGCTGGAAACCCACGCCCACGCCGATCACATTTCGGCGGCGCCTTACCTGCGCCGGCGCTTGGGCGGCGCAATCGCCATCGGCGACCAGATCCGGGTAGTGCAGGGGGTATTCAAGAAAATCTTCAACCTGCAATCGGAATTTTTACTGGACGGCGCCCAGTTCGATCATTTGTTCGCGCCGGACGAGCTTTTCCATATCGGCAGCCTGCCTGCGCAAGCGCTGCATGTCCCGGGCCATACGCCGGCCGACATGGCTTACCTGGTGGGGCAGGACGTGGCGTTTGTCGGCGACACGCTGTTCATGCCGGACCTCGGCACTGCGCGCTGCGATTTTCCCGGCGGCAGCGCCAGCGCCTTGTATCGGTCGGCAGGCAAGCTGCTCAGCTTGCCGCCATCGACCCGGCTGTTCGTCTGCCACGATTATCCGCCAGACGGCCGGCGCCCGGCCTGCGAGTCGACAGTCGCCGAGCAGCATGCAAAAAACATCCATGTGCGCGACGGCATCAGCGAAAGCGAATTCATCGCCATGCGCAACCAGCGCGACGCCACGCTGGTCTTGCCGACCCTGATGCTACCCTCGATCCAGCTCAACATCTGCGCCGGCGTATTGCCGGCGGCGGAAGAGAATGGCGTGAGTTACCTGAAGATCCCTCTGAACGTTGCTTTGTAAAGCTGAAGGGTCTTAAAAAGACGATCCGGGCTGCTGCAGGAATTCCAGTTCTGCAGGCGTCGATTGCCGTTGCAGGATCTGGTTGCGGTGCGGGAACCGGCCAAAGCGCGCGATGATGTCGCGATGCCGGATGGCGAACGACAGGTAGCCGGCAAAACATTCCTTCTGGCTGGCCGCAACTTGCGCTACCAGTGCTGCGCCAAGCGTCACTGCCTGCTCCTGGTCTTGCAGCAGTTCCGAATGCGTCAGGGGCAAGTGCAGGAAGATGCGTTCGATCGGGCGCAGCGCTGCATAAAAATCGGCTTGCAGGCCCTTGCGGCAAAAGCCGCGCGCCAGCGTATCGAAGGCAAATGAACGTGGCGTATTGCGGTACATGTTGCGGGGGAACTGATCGGTCAGCAGGACCAGGGCAACTACGCCTTGCGGTGTATTTTCCCAGTCTGCCAGCTGGTTGTTCTCGGCGGCCAGCAAGGTCGTTTCAAAGCGCTGCCTGATCTGCAGATCGACATCAGGATTTTTGCCCCACCACAGGCCAGCTTGCCGGTTGGCGGCGGTGACGTCGTCCTGACTGTCGCCAAACCAGAATTCCCTGATCGCCTGGATATTTTCCATCCGGTAGTCAGCCGGCGCTGCGCCGAGGCAGCACGTAGATAAGCAGATCGCCGATGGTGACTTTCTGGCCAGCCTGGATCTTGCAGGTCTTGCGCAGTTCGATCTTGCCGTCGACGGCAACCACGCCGCTGGCGACCAGCGCCTTGCCGGCGCCGCCGCTGTCGCACACGCCGGTCAGCTTGAGCAGTTGATTGAGTTCGACATAGTCGCTGTTGAGGCGTAGTTCCAGTTGTTGCATAGCATTCCGATGAAGATGAATAAATATCAGGTGTTGGCGGTGCGGCTCAACGCCAGTTGCGCCTGGTCCAGCCAGACGTGCAGGTTGTCCAGCAAATCCTGCTGGCTGAACGAGCAGCTTTCCTCTGTGAACAGGTTGCTTGCTTCCAGCCGTCCGAGAAAATTTTCCGCGACTTCCGCAAAACGCGGCGGCAGCGCCGACAGCAGCGCGGTTTGCGCGCGCCAGGCCTGGCACAGGGTTGCCACGGTGCTGCTCTTGTTCTGCAATGCGCTCAAGGCTTCGCGCAAGTGTTGAATCGTGTCCTGGTGTTGCATGATGTAATTTTTAATGCGTCAGCCCGGCCAGCACGAACAAACCGATCGCGGACAGGAATGCAATAGTCCACACGGCTGAACGCAGGCTGGGACGGTCAGTCAGGTACAAGACAGTGTAGACGACGCGGGCGACGATAAATAATACCGCCAGCAGATTCAGCATGTTTTGCGGCGCATGCACTTGCTGCGCAATGATCACGCCGGCGGCAAAAAACGGGAAGGCCTCGAAATGATTGCGGTGGGCATAATCGGCGCGGCGCCGCAGTCCCGACTGTTGCTCCAGCCAGGCGCGCGGTTCAGAGTTGTCAAAGTCAGGGCGGCCGCGCTTGGCGAAGACGACCGTAAACAGCGGCATCAATCCGGCAATCAGTACGCACCAGTAGGCAATCGTCATGGAATTTTCTTGGTCCGGTTATAAGGTGGCACGCTGCCGCTAAAGCGTTTTGACTTCAAACGTATTGCAGGATTTGACTTCGCCGCTGCTGACGCCCTGCTTGAACCAGCGTACCCGCTGCGCCGAAGTGCCGTGGGTGAACGAATCGGGCACCACATATCCCTGCTCCTGTTTTTGCAGGGCATCGTCGCCGATCGCGGTGGCCGCGTTCAGGGCGCCTTCGACATCGCCTTGCTCCAGGATGCTGCGCGCCTGGTTGGCGTGGAAGGCCCAGACGCCGGCCAGGCAGTCGGCTTGCAATTCCAGCCGCACCGACATGGCGTTTGCCTGTGCTTTCGACATCTGGCGTTCGGCGCTGTTGACCTTGTCCATGATGCCCATCAGGTTTTGCACATGGTGTCCGACTTCATGGGCGATCACGTAAGCCTGGGCAAATTCGCCGGAGACATGGAAGCGCTGCTGCATCAATTGATAAAAGCTGAGGTCGATGTATACCTTGCGGTCGCCGGGGCAATAGAAAGGGCCGGACGCGGTCTGGCCGGTGCCGCAGGCAGTTTGCGTGGCGCCGGAAAACAGCACCAGGGTCGGCGCCGGATAGGTCTTGCCGTTGGCGCGGAAAATCTGGGTCCAGACGTCTTCGGTATCGGCCAGCACGGTGCGCACGAACTTGGTCTGGCGGTCTTCGGCCGCCGGCGCGGCGCGGTTGGGGCCGGGGGCTTGCTGCGATTGCGGCTGGCTGACCGGTCCGCCGCTGAGCAGGCTCAGTACGGTGCTCGGGCTGATGCCGAAGAAATACGAAGCCACCAGGGCAATCGCAATAGTGCCGAGGCCGATGGAGCGGCCGCCGCCGAAACCGCCGCCGCCGCCGTCGCTGCGGCGGTCTTCGACGTTGTCACTTTCCCGATTGCCTTCCCATTTCATGGCTGCTTCCCCTGTTGACTTTAGTAAGCAATTCTAACGGAATGGCTACGGATATAGACGCAAAACTACTGTGAGATATTGTAAAAAATCTACTTGAAGTCCCACTTCATCTGCTCGGCAATCGGGATGTGTTTTGCCGATTCGACGCAGAGCGCAATGTAATCGGTAAACAGCGGGGCAGGGCGGATCCCTTCGGTCAGCAGGTTTTGATTATCAAATACATAATTCAGGCCGGCGAAAGCGCCATACAGCTTGAGTGCGCGCAACAGCAGGCGGTCATTGCATTCGGGTACGCATTCACGCATGCGCGGCAACAGCGTGGCGATGGCGTCCGGCGTGATCTGCTTGTAAGTGGCGCCAATCGGTTCGATGCCGCGCGCCGCCGCCAGCGCCAGGTCGATTTCCCGGAACGATACGCTGGAGCCGAGGCCGGCCGAGATATGGAAAACGTTATGCGTCAGCGTCTCTTTCTGGGCCAGGTCGATGATGGCCTGGGCGCACCAGTCGACCGGCACCACATCGACTTTTTCGTCGAGTGAGGTAGTCAGTGCTCCCAGCAACTGCCAGACCATGAAGACCCAGAAAATGCTTTGCGACGGCGCGCAGCCCAGTACCGTATGGCCGACAATGATCGATGGCCTGACATACACTACCGGCAGGTCAGGATAAGTGTCGCGCAATTTCTTTTCGCCCATTGCCTTGGAGCGGGTATAGGCCACCAGATGTTCATCGCCGAGCGGGAGGTCGATCCGTTCTTTCACCACGGCATTGATGCCGGCGCCTTCGCCGCAAGCCATGGCGGTGCCGATATACATGAAGCGCTTCAAGGCCGGCCGCCGGTGCATCAGCTTGCCGAGCGCCAAAGTGCCGTCGACATTGATTGTTTCGAGCAAAGGGTGGTTCGAGAAAGTCGCCAGGGCGGCTGAATGGATCACCACCGATACCTGGTCCAGGCGCGGGTCGCCGCTGACCTTGTCGAGTTCGGACAAGTCGCAGCAGAGGATTTGCTCGACGCTGATTTGCGCAACGTCGGCCGCGCTCGCGCCCAGCAACTGCAGATTTTCGATAACCCTGGCGTGCGCTGCGGCCGGAGTTTCCGCCCTTGCCAGCAGCAGCAGGTTCTTGCCTAGGCCACGATGAATTGCCTCCACTGCATTGGCGCCACCTAAAAAGCCGGTTGCACCGGTCATCAACATTAAATTATTCATGAAAGGCGTGTGCTCTTGTAACTTATCTTATATGGGTTGATGGCTGCTTGCAGGCTTGGGCTGGCGACGAGGTGTCCATGACGGCGAGGAGTTGTTGGTTGTTATATTCGGCGGCCCGGTTTTTTGTAGTTTTTTCTCATATGGCGCGCAGGTTTACAAGCAACGTAACGCGCGATTGTATAGTAAGGTTGACAAACGGATACAAAGATTTACAAAGGCTTTCATATTACGAATATGACATCGCTTATTTATTGCTAAATATTTACATAAAATAATTTTTGTATAACATTTAAATTTGCTTTTCGTGAACTTTCCTTGGCAAAAAAGTGACCAAAGGTTAAAGAATTAACGGGTCGCCGGGCCATTTTTCAGGCAAGGCCTTTGCCTGCGCTGTCCGTTCCACATAAAGTCCTGCCCCTGTCTTCATGATTGCGAGCGCGTCTGCCTCGGTTGTGGCCGAGACGCGTGGCACGATGAACCGCCAAATTGGGAGTCAACATGTTCTATTGGATCGCAGCGTTGCTGGTCGGCGCTATGGCATTAATGCAGTTGCGCGTGAGCGCCTGGATCTGGCTGCTTGCCATTCTGCTCTGGATAGGGGGCGGTTTCCGTTTTGCCGGGATTGGCGCGTTGGCTGCAATACTGCTGTCGCTGCTGCTGGTGATACCGACCCTGATCGTGGCTGTCAAGCCGCTGCGTTACGCCTTGCTCAGCCGCCCGATACTGAAAATATTCCAGCGTATCCTGCCGCGCATGTCGCAAACCGAGCGCGACGCCATCGAAGCCGGCACCACCTGGTGGGACGCCGAGCTGTTTTCCGGCAAACCGGCTTGGGACAAGCTGCTGCAGCTGCCGGCGCCGCAGCTGACGATTGAAGAGCAGGATTTTTTCGACAACGAAGTCGAACAGTTGTGCGGCCTGGTCAGCGACTGGGAAAGCACTGAGGTCTGGCAGGACCTGTCGCCGCATGCCTGGCAGTTCGTCAAGGAAAAAGGGTTTCTCGGCATGATCATTCCCAAGCGGTATGGCGGCAAGGAATTCTCTGCCTACATGCACTCGCAGGTGATCATGAAGTTATCGTCGCACTGTTCGGCCGCGGCGATTTCGGTGATGGTGCCGAACTCGCTGGGCCCGGCCGAACTGCTGCTGCAATACGGTACCGAAGTGCAAAAGGATTATTTCCTGCCGCGGCTGGCTGCCGGCGAGGAGATCCCCTGTTTTGCCTTGACCAGTCCTTACGCCGGCTCCGATGCGGCAGCCATCCCGGATATCGGGGTGGTGTGCACGGGCAGTTACGACGGCCAGGAAATGCTGGGTTTCCGCATTACCTGGGACAAGCGCTACATCACGCTGGGGCCGGTGGCGACGGTGCTGGGCCTGGCGTTCCGGATGCACGATCCGGACCATTTGCTGGCGGCCGAGGGGTCAACTGATCGATCGACCGACCTCGGCATCACCTGCGCGCTGATCCCTACCAACCATCCCGGCGTGGTGACCGGCCGCCGCCATTGGCCCTTGAATGCAGTGTTCCAGAACGGCCCGACTTCCGGCAAGGATGTTTTCATCCCGCTGGACTGGGTGATCGGCGGCCGCGACATGATCGGCAAGGGCTGGCGCATGCTGATGGAATGCCTGGCCGCTGGCCGGGCGATCTCCCTGCCGTCGTCGACGGTCGGTTTTTCCAAGCTGGCGGTGCGCGGCACCAGTGCTTACGTAGCGATGCGCCACCAGTTCAAGATCCCGATCGGCAAGTTCGAAGGCATACATGAGATGCTGGCGCGCATGGGCGGCAACTTGTACCTGATGGATGCGGTGCGGCGGCTGTCGGCGCTGGCGGTGGATGCAGGCGAAAAACCTTCCGTGATTTCCGCCATCTCGAAATACCATGTGACCGAGCGCGGCCGGGTGCTGGTCAATGCCGGCATGGATGTGCTGGGAGGCAAGGGTATTTGCATGGGGCCGAACAATTTCCTGGCGCGCAGCTACCAGCAGATGCCGATCGCGATTACGGTGGAAGGCGCGAATATCCTGACGCGCTGCCTGATCATTTTCGGCCAGGGTGCAATCCGCTGCCATCCCTATGTGCTGAAGGAAATGGCAGCTGCCGGCCAGGGACAGGATGAAGACAAGGCCCTGGCCGATTTCGACCAGGCATTCTTTGCGCATGTCAGTTTTGTGTTCGCCAATTTTTCACGGACCTTGCTGGCCGGACTGTCCAGCGGCAGCCTGCCAGCCGCGCCGAGCGCGGCGCCGCAGGAGCTGCGGCATTTCTACCGCGCGGTCAACCGCATGTCGGCCGCCTTCGCGCTGCTGAGCGACATGTCGATGTTTGTCATCGGCGGTTCGCTGAAATTCCGTGAGCGGATTTCCGGCCGGCTGGGCGACATCCTGTCGCAGCTGTACCTGGTGTCCAGCGTCCTCAAGCGCTACGAGGACGACGGCCGGCCGCAGGAAGATTTACCCTATGTGCATTGGGCGATACAGGATTCCCTGCACCAGGCGCAGGAAGCTTACCTGGGCGTGCTGGAGAATTTCCCGAACCGTGTGCTGGCAGTCCTGCTGCGTTTCGTCGCCTTTCCTTTCGGGCGACCTTACCAGCTGCCATCGGATGCGCTGGACAGCACGGTAGCCCGGATCATGCAAACCGACGGCGGCAGCCGCGACCGCCTGACCGCCGGCATGCACATGCCGAGCGCGGAACAATCGCCGCATGCCTTCGGCGAGCTGGCGTTCCAGTTGATCCCGCAGGTGAATGCAATTGAAGCGCGGCTCAAGCCGGCGATCCAGGCCGGCACGCTGCCGCCTCTGCCGCAGAGCTTGATCGAGATGCAGTACTGGGTAGCCGCAGCGGCGGCCAGCGGCGACATCACGGAAGCCGAGCAGCAGGTCTTGCACGATTTTGCGCGTTACGGCGATATCAGCGTGCAGGTGGACGATTTTCCGCAGGATTTCAACTTGCTGCAATCGGCGCAAAAACGCGCGCAGTCTTGAGCCGCAACCATGGAATTTGCA